>JAUCGG010000226.1 GCA_030378015.1 Desulfococcaceae bacterium HSG8 | reverse complement strand
AAAGGGGAGATAAAAGGGGGTATTTCATATACCCCCTGCAAGGATAACTAACTTAAAATTAAATATAAAAACCAGAAGCACATAATAAATAGCTGTAACAGTCTGAAAATATATCATTGTTCTAATTTTGACCGAAGATAGGCAGTCAGGTTAATGTCCGACTTCCGAATATTCAGTTTTTTTCGGATATTTTTCCGATGTGTTTTTACGGTGAGCGGTGAGATGTTTAACTGCTCCGCTATTCCCCGGCTTGTCAGACCGTTTTTTATCATTGTGGCAATCTGCAGCTCGACCGGGGAAAGCGAGAAGATCACCTCCATATCATCTGACAGATCCGAAACCAGATCATGCAGGCAGGTAGAAGCCACATCCAGTTCAGCACGACGCTTGCTCAGGGTTCTGTCTCTTTTGAGACCCTCTATAATCGGTATGATTTTAGATCGGATTGTCAGTGCGATTTTTTTTTCGGCCTCATCTTTACTTTTTTCTACGTTTCTTGCCAGTACGGTCAATGCCTTGTTTGTATCCACCAACTCGTCATTCACCCTTTCCAACTGGGCCTTATGATACATCAGATCTTCCTGTTTGCGTTCCAGTTCTTCGGCAGTACTCATCAATTCCGTAGTGCGCTCCTGAACCCGATGTTCCAAGTCTTCATTGGACTTTTTCAGAGCCTCTTCCATCCGCTTTTTTTCAGAAATATCAATGACTGAGGCCATAACTAAGAGGGGCTTGCCTGACCTGTCTGTAATCATGTTTGCAGAAATCTGGGCATGAAAAAGTGAAAAGTCCTTTTTTATAGCAACTGACTCCCCTATCCAACTGCCGGTTTCCTGCAATATTCTGACCCGCTCCGGAAACAGCCGTTCATCCTTCCAAAATTCCGAAGCAGATCGTCCCAGAACTTCCCGGACATTGTCATATCCCCACAATTCAAGAAAAGATCGGTTTACATAGGTCAGATGATGTCGGAGATCACAGAATACAATAGCGCTGATAGAAGATTCAATGGCACTGTCCTTTATCCTCAGTGTCTCGCTTGCAAGTTCCCGCTCCGTAATATCCCTGAATATCTCCATTACAGCAGGCTGCCCCTGCCAGACAGTTTTAGCGCTTGTCACCTCTGCAAATATGGTATGACCGCTCTTGTGAATGGTGCATGTTTCATAGCTTATGGGAACATCTTTTCCTTCCAGTCTTTTTTGGTGGTTTTCGGTGATCTTACGGAATTCATCCCAGGGTGTTATTTTCCTGGTATCGGTCTGTATCAGCTCGGGAATACTGTAGCCTGTAATCTCGCTGAATCGTCTGTTTGCATAAACATGAATGCCTTTTTCCGAAATAATGAGGATGCCGTCATTTGCGTTTTCAGCCAGGGCCCTGAAATTTTCTTCGCTTTCCCGCAGGGCTTCTTCCGTGGTCTTCATTTTTCTGCGATGTTCCAGTTTTTCAAAACATCGGGACACTCTGAAATACAGTTCATCCACGTCATAAGGTTTTGTAAGGTAATCATCTGCATCAAATCTGACAGCTTCAATAGCAGAAGATATATCAGCATGAGCAGTAAAAATGATCACCATAGTATCATGATTCAGTTTTTTTGCCTTTTTTAACACCTCAATACCATCAGTCGGAATCATGACCAGATCAGTGATCACCAAGTCAAAGTCTTTTTCATTTAATATCCTGATCGCAGCTTCCCCGCTCCCGGCTGTTACGACATTATATCCTTCAAGTTCAAGATTTGCACAGACGCCCTCCAGGGTGATAGAATCATCGTCAGTAAGAAGTATATTATATTTTTTCAAAATGTTACCTATCTATACAATAAAAAATTATAGTATAATCGTTATGGGCGCATTCCCAAAAAGTAGGAAATTCTCGTTCCCAGGCTCTGCCTGGTACACCACTTTTTAAGTTCATCCCCCCCTTTTTTAAAGGGGGCCGGGGGGATTTTACGTTACTAAAAAAGGGTGTTGCGGCAGAAATCCCCCCAGGCCCCCCTTTAAAAAAGGGGGGAATTTACAAGTTGATGTACTAGGCTCTGCCTAGGAATGCGTTTACAGAGGCTCTGCCTCGTATTTCATTTAAAACCGCTGGTTTAAACGGAATATCTCGCAAGGCAGAGCCTGGGAACGAGTAACATATTGAATTTTATCATATGTGATATGCAACCTACTTTTTGGGAATGCTCCCATCGTTATTCAGTGCTAAAGTTTGCAGTCCCGCCTTCATGCGGTCTGTCTGTAAGGTTAACTATCTGATTTTACAAAATAGCCTAAAGGCAGTACTACGAACTTTTTCGGATTTCTACTGACGCCGTTAGATCCCGAAATGCTCGCTTGATATTGATAAATATCAAGTGTTTCGGATGGATTTGTCAATCCGCCGGAAGCAGTGTTTTTCATATAAATGAATATGACGAATGGTAATAATATTTTAAGATAGCATAAATTTTATGGGAAGGAAACAATTAATAGCATAATAGGCATCCTTCATTTGCCACTTTACACTTTGTTGCACCTGGATTATTCATAAAATTTTAAGAAAATGATTTATCCTGCTGATAAATAAGGTGATACAAAAAACCTCTGAAAAACTCAGTTTTTCAGACACCCTTTTATTTTCGGTGCCGGAATCAGTTTATGAATAATTCAGGTGCAGAACAATTTTCAAAATTGTTTAAAACAATTTGAAAAATTGTTCTGCAGGAAAAAATATCAGTAGATCGAAAAGTTTCCGGTAAACCTTGATTCCGGGGAACTTCCATGACCTGACGGTCACAACGAATGAAAGTCCGCCGCGACTCCCCTTTCGTAAAAAGGGCCTGGGATTTTTTATCCGGGGACTTTCATATAAAATCGGAAACGGATGTTTAACCCGGAATCCACTGTTTGCGAAAGTTTTCGATCTGCTGAGTATAAACTATTTTTCAGCTTTTATGAAAGATGCCCTTTTTTTACCCCGTAATACTTCTTTCACCCTATTGACATTCTTCCCTGTTTCATGAAATGAAAGGGGAATCTGGAAGACTTGCATAAACAGCCCGAATCTTTTTTCCCATCCCAGGCTAATGAAATATTGACATGACAGGGAATATTCCCTTATAATCAGATTTTACGATGAGAAAGGTAAATCAGGACAGAGTACCGGTACGGATAAAAGGCATGGGAGATGGCCTGTGTGTTACGTTAGATCCTGCACAGCCGCTGAGTCATCTGCAGGAAGAACTGGCCATACGTTTCAGCCAGATGAAAAATCTGGCTGTAAACGCCCGTGTCATCTTTGATATCGGAGAAAAAGACGGGTATGAGGATCTGATTGAAGAACTGGGAAAATTTTTAAGAAAGACCTTCGGAGTCGGGTCGGTTTCAAGGTTTCTAAGGGATGGCCCGGTATCGGAGGAGATAATACGGAAGCGGGATATGGAAAATTCCTGGTATCACTATCAGAGTGATGTGCTTATGCTGACGGGGCGCGTGAGGTCCGGACAAAAAGTGACAGCCAGAAAACATCTTCTGATAATGGGGGATGTGAACCCGGGAGCAGAGGTTCTGGCAGGGGGGGACATCCTGATTATGGGAAGTCTGCGCGGTACGGCTGTTGCGGGCCAGCCTGACAATGATGGGATGATTGTGCTGGCTCTGGACTTCCAGCCTACCCAGGTACAGATCGGGGGCTTCGTTGCTGCCGGTCTTCCCCCTTCTTCCAAGAAACTGCCGGAATTTGCCCATGTGGAAAATGGTACCATCGTAGTGGAAGACTATCTGAAAGCAGATCCGTTCGGGCGCCTGCCATGGCCGCAGGTTCGATAGGACGGGCAACTGATACCTAATTTTATGATGATCGGCAAGAGGTGCAGAGTGGACGGAAGAATCATTGTCATCACTTCAGGCAAGGGGGGCGTGGGCAAAACCACAGCAACAGCCTCCATCGGTGCGGCCCTTGCATTGCAGAGGAAACGGGTTGCCGTAATTGATATGGATATCGGTCTCAGGAATCTGGATGTGGTGATGGGACTGGAAAACCGGATTATTTTTAATGTGGTGGATGCTGTAAAGGGCAAATGCAAGCTGAAGCAGGCTGCAATTAAAGACAGGAGGATTGACGATCTCTTTCTTATCCCCGCTTCCCAGAGCGATAATAAAAATGTTCTGTCCCCCAAAGATATGGTACAGTTCGGGGAGAAACTCCGCCGGGAATTTGACTTTGTCCTGATGGATTGTCCGGCAGGGATCGAACGGGGATTCGAAAATTCAGTTGCAGCAGCCGATGAAGCTGTGGTGGTCTGTACACCGGAGGTATCATCGGTGCGGGATGCTGACCGGGTGATCGGTTTGCTCTATGCGCGCTCCATCACCCCCAAGCTTGTGGTAAACCGGATCATTCCCGAAATGGTGGAAAAAGGAGATATGCTGAGCCATGTGGATATGGTGGATGTTCTGTCCATCGAACTGGTGGGGCTGGTGCCTATGGATGATCATGTACTGATATCGACCAATACGGGCATACCGCTCGTTTTACAAAAGAAATCCAAAGCCGGCGAGGCATTTCAGCGAATTGCCATGCGGATAAACGGTGCGACAGATCTTCCCATTGAGGTTCCGCAAAGTCAGGATCGTTTCTGGAAGAAGATCGGCAGTAAACTAGGTCTCGGAAAATAAGGAGTCCCCATGTTCAACGGACTGTTTCGAAAGGTCAGGGGAAACAAAACCGGGAGCGGAGAGATTGCAAAGCAACGGCTCAAATTTGCCCTGATATATGACAAACTTGAAATCTCTGATGATACGCTCAGGAATCTTCATCGGGATATGGTGGAGGTGATTTCCCGCTACTTTGAAATTGATCAGGCAGCCTTCAGGCTGGATATCCATCGCTCAGATGATTTTTCTTCCCTGGTTGTCAACACGCCGATTTTATCGGCAAAGCGCGGTTCCCCGGACTAATACGCCGCTTCGCAAGTCCCTCTTTTAAAGATGGGCAATGATCTTAGTTCGGGCCAACTCGGTTCGGATTGACAAATCCGAGCCATATCCGACGGGAGCCAGAGGACTGTGAGAAAAGGGGATATATCATTTTTTGAATCCCCGCCCGTATCGTAACCGGCCTGATCTTTGTTTCGGCCCGTTACGCCGGATTGTCAGTCTTAGGTGATTTCCGGAAAAGAATATATCTGGGCCAGTTTGTAGTTCCGCCTTCAGGCGGCGTGACACCGCCTGAAGGCGGAACTGCAAACCTCAATCTGGTATATTCATTGGGTAGTACACCACTTTTTAAGTTCGTCCCCTTTTTTAAAGGGGGGCGATTTTATGTTACAAAAAAAGGGTGTTGCGGCAGAAATCCCCCCCGGCCCCCCTTTAAAAAAGGGGGGAGGAACTTACAAGTTAATGTAGTAGTGTTCTACTTCTGGCTATGCTTTATAATAGGATATCCCGAAGTAGAACACCATTCATTGTTGAAAATCGCCTTAGCTCCCGGGTCGTGGTAATAACATGGCTCGGATTTGTGAATCCGAGCAGAGCCGCGCGGAGGAGAAATTTCCGTCAGGATGCCCGGAGATTTATGTCACTCCTGAACCCGGGAAATTTTCTGCAAGCTGCTGAAATCTTCGTGAATCTCCTTTAGGAAAAGGGACTGTGAACAGCGGCTTCAGAGAATTTATGACTGTCGAGATTCGATAATAAGCAGGGAAATTATTTCCGAACTCTTTCGGGCTGAACTTTATTTATGGCTCAACCGGACTTCCAAAAGACTCCGTTTTATTTCAGACTCTCTCAATGGATTGATATCATCAAATTTCTGCTGGTAATCATCGGCATTATATGGCTGATTGCCCGCGGCACAGAAAGGATGGGGTACAACTGGCAATGGTACCGCGTTCCCCGGTATATTTTTTCTTTTGAAGATGGAAAATTAACTGCCGGCCCCCTGATTGACGGATTGATGGTGACATTTCATATCACCGGTGTAAGCATGGTGCTGACATTCGTATTCGGACTGGTCACAGCATTTTTCCGATTGTCAGATTCCTTCATGGCCAGGACCCTGGCGCGGATCTATCTGGAACTTATTCGTAATACCCCGCTTCTTGTGCAGCTATTGTTTCTCTATTTTGTTTTATCACCCGTACTTGATATTGACCGTTTTACCTCGGCAGTGCTGGCCCTGAGCCTTTTTGAAGGTGCATACGTCTCCGAAATTTTCCGGGCAGGCATTGTTTCAGTCCCCAAGGGACAGTGGGAAGCAGCTTACAGTCTTGGCATGAATACATTTCATGCCTATCAGTACATTATTCTTCCACAGGCAATTCGGCGAATTCTGCCCCCGCTGGTCAGCCAGGCAGTGTCCCTGATCAAAGATTCCGCGCTGGTCAGTACCATAGCCATATATGATCTCACTATGCAGGGACAGGCAATTATCGCAGAGACCTATCTGACTTTTGAGTTGTGGTTCACCATTGCCGCGATTTATCTTTTCATCACTGTTACACTGTCCCTGGGCATCAGTTTCATGGAGAAACGTATGAAGCTTGGTGATTGACGGGATATTATTCATTCAGCTTCTTGCAAAACCCCGATCTGCTGATTATAGCTTTCAGAAAGATTTCGAGCCAGGGCTGAAAATGATCGTCAATCGGAAAATCGGAAGTGTTCCCCGATATGCTCGCTTGGGATTGGCAAATCTCAAGCATTTCAAGCCGAAAATGATCGTCAATCGGAAAATCGAAATCTGCGGGAGTGAGAAGGTCGTAAAACGAGGAAAAACAGATGGCGTTACCTATGTCGGAACGGAGATTGCGAAGCGAAATCTTTCCTAGTCCTGGCATCCGGTTAATCTGAAACAATGTTCAAGCCGAGGGATAAATCCCCCGACTGATGATAGCCTGAAGCGCATTGTTTGTGTTTTATCTGGCTTCAGCCATGATTTTAGCTAACTTCAGTCTGCTTTCGCTTTCAGTCTGAGTGCCGAACGACTTTGCAAGTCGTTCGGAACGATTTGAAAAATCGTTCTACTACAGCAAATTGTAAATTCCTCCCCCCTTTTTTAAAGGGGGGCCGGGGGGGATTTCTGCCGCAACCCCCTTTTTTGTAACATAAAATTCCCCCGGCCCCTTTAAAAAAAGGGGGGACGAACTTAAAAAGTGGTGTACTACAGGTAAAAATTGACAAATGAAGGATGCCATTCCGAGGTTTAAGGTGATTTCCAATAAAAAACATACCAGATCAAGGTTTGCAGTTCCGCCTTCAGGCGGTGTTATGCCGCCTGAAGGCGGAACTACAAACTGCACTTGGTATATTCTTTTCCGGAAATCACCTAAGCATTGCCTGATTCCTGCTTCTTGTAGTGTTGATAATACTTAAAAACCTTTCGGACATAGCGGCGTGTGGCTTTGAAAGGCGGAATCCCCCCGTATTTTTTAACCTTCCGAATACCGGCATTATAAGCTGCAACTGCCAGTCTGACCTTGCCTTCAAATTTATCCAGAAGTTGCTTGAAATATTTGACACCGCCGTTGATATTATGCTCGGGATCAAAACTGTCTTTGACGCCAAGTTCTTTTGCGGTCCTGGGCATCAACTGCATAAGCCCTCTTGCTCCCCTTTTGGAAACAGCATCAGGATCATATCCCGACTCAGCCATGATGATCGCTTTTATGAGCGCTGGATCAACCTGGTGACGGCTTGCTGCTTTGACAATAATCGGATGGAACAAATGTTCCGCGTTTTTTGCAATCACTGTCTGCCCCGGGAAAAAAGCGAATAATAACCACAGAATTGCAACCATAAACGCCCTACGGGCAAAGCCTTTCGGAAACAGATTAATATTATGACTATCCATTTTTTCCTCCCAAAAATAAATCGGGATAAAACAATAAGAGTTCTTCCCGATTCTTTTTATTTTCTTCAATAAATTATTTTTTTGCCTGGCTATTCGATATGACCAGATTTCAAATATTTTCGTTCTTCCGGATAAATATTCATGAAAACAGATGTTTTCATTCCCGAGTTTCCCGAGCATGAAAAAAACGAGATTGTATTTTCTACGGTATATTTTCATGGTAAAAGATTCGTTTTAATTTGAAGATACTTCCCAAACTGCGGAAGCCCTGCTCATAATAAACAACCTGCCACCGACTGGTTCCTGTTAATAGGAACGGACGGGCAGGTTAATGCCATACATGTATTTGAAAAGATGTTATATCCGCATCGGATTACACAATGTTCCTGTGATTCACAAATGCCTTTATGACACATTGCGTCATGAGTGTCAACATCTTTTTTGATTACCTGATTCCGCCAAAGCAGCGGGCATTCGTCAGTTTTAATATGAAACCAACTATTTTCAATAAGTTACTCCCCTACCGCTACATGTGTTTTATGATAAAACAGATATGATAACATCGGAACCTGAGCTTGTCAAATTTTTTTGTACAAAACAGTGACTCAGAAACAAAATAATATGCAGAAAATACGGCATCTTTCATCATAAAAGCTGAAAAGTAGTTTATACTTTTTCTGGCTGCAGAACAATTTTTCAAATTCAGTAGATCGGAAAGTTTCCGGAAACCCTGTTAAACAGTGGATTCCGGGTTAAAATTAAAAAACATCCGTTTTTTAATTTTCCCCGGAATGACAATTTAACATGCTGTCATTCCGGGGAAAATCGGAAAACGAATGTTTTCCGGTTTCCGGTTTTAACCCGGAATCCGCTGTCTGTAAAAGTTTTTGATCTACTGAAATTGTCTATTGTTTAAAACGATTTGAAAAATCGTTCTACATTAAACTGACAAATGAAGGATGCCGAAAATACTTCTTTATTTTAAACAACATATAAAATGAAAATGCGTAAAAAATATTTTACCGGCTGTTCAGTCTCAAGGCTTTTTTATAAAATGATATTCTGCCAGGGGGACGAACTTTAAAAAGTGGTGTAGGGGCAAGGTCTTACGAATCAGGTGCGCTTCCTCCGGAGAACCCGTCTGTCCTTTTTAGAATGAACAAACCGGATATTGTCTCTTTTAATAATGTACCGAAGATAGGCATCCAGTTCCTCTCCGTTTGTGTAAGCTACCGGGGATATCCGTGCTCCGAGGGGGCCGTTCTGGAATATATAGCTCATGAACTTCTTACCGTCGGGTGTCAGAATAATTTTATATATCGAATCTGAAATTGGAAAAGTGTAATTAGGCAAAATCGTATATAAGACCGAGATATATTCATTTTCAAGTCGAACCCGCTGCATAAGAATCGTGGGCCAGAAAAATATCATGAAAATTATACATGTGCAGAGACTGAGAAAGGCATACACCAAAGAACCGGAACTCAGCCATTTTTTGAAGAATATGATTGTCAGTATAAGGGTTGTGGTGACAATCACCACAGCTCCCCGCAACATGGCTCTGTATTCAATAAAATTACCGTTATCACTGTCAACGGTTTTCATCTCATCCAGTGATTCAGAAACAAAATTAATAAAAAGACAAAGAAAAAAAATAGCTATGACAAGAAACAGTTACTCTTTCTTCCGGCTCGGAACTGATTTTTTCCGGTCCGGGATTTTTTTTCATACCGGTC
>JAUCGG010000225.1 GCA_030378015.1 Desulfococcaceae bacterium HSG8 | reverse complement strand
TCTTCGTTTTAAAAAACGCTATTATAGCTTTATAAAATCAAGCCATTATATAGTTTTCGTTCAGGCACTATATATATACATTAAATGAGACAAAAAACGGTTTCATAAAAAAAACAGGTACACGGAGCTACCGAAGGGAACAGGGAACAAATGCATCAAAATATTGAAAATTTAACTACGGAATTAATCAGATTGCCAAAGAGAGATCGTCTGGAAATAGTCAGATTTCTTCTTTTTCTTGATAACCGGTCTTCGGATCACGACAATGATATTGATTCAGCCTGGGAAAAAGAAATCTCAGACAGGGTCCGTGCCGTTGATGAGGGAACAGCAATCGGCATTGATTACGACAGGGCAATGCAAAAAATTGAAAAGCGTTTCATACAATGAAAAAGAAAGATAATTCTTCAGCAGGCATTTGAAGCCAGAGCAGGAGAAAACAACTGGCAGAGATTAATCAGCGATACTCTGCGACGGCTGTGAAACATGAAAACTTGGAAGATACTCTGCGGCGAGTCGTCCGTGAGGAATTGCAATTACAGCATCTGCCAGACAGATGATACAGCCAGAAAAGTCGGCAATGCTGATCATAAGCTGATCATAAACAGCAGGAACCAATAACGAGGAGGACAATTTGAAAATTCTCACAACAGTAAAAAAAGTAGTTGATGTGGAATTAAACATGCATGTGGAGAACGGCGCCATTGTGGAAGACGGGCTGCAATATGTTACAAACGCCTGGGATGAAAATGCAGTGGAAACCTCTGTCCAACTGAAGGAAAATAACGGCGCGGAAACCACCCTGGTGAGCGTCGGGGGCGGAGACAACACCGATATCATCCGCAGATGCTATGCAATGGGAATTGAAAACGGGATTCATATTGATGATCCCGCATTGGAAAAGGCTGATTCATCAGTCTTTGCCAAAGTGTTGCAAAAGGTTTACGAAAAAGGGGAGTATGATCTCGTCATCACCGGGAAACAGGCCCAGGACACAGACAGCGGCCAGACCGGGATCATGCTGGCAGAGTACCTGGGTGTGCCCTGTGTCAGTAATGTGGTTGCCATCGAAGTGACGGACGACCAGCACATCAAGGTTTCCCGACTGGGAGATGTCGGAACCGAAATTGTCGAAGTCGAACTGCCCGCGGTAGTCACGGTTACTGACAGTATTAATGAGCCGAGACTGCCCCAGATGCGCGGCATCATGATGGCTAAGAAAAAGAAAATCAATGTAATGGATCTGGCGGCACTGGGGACCTCATACGATGAAGTCGGAGGCGCTGCTCTGAAATCGGAAATTGTCGAATTCATGGCATCAGAAACCCGCGAGGCCGGGCAGAAATTTGAAGGCGATCCTTCTGAAATTACAGCCAAGGTTGTTGACCTCCTGGCTAATGAGGCAAAGGTTTTGTGAAACGTGAAGAGTGAAACGTGAAACGTGAAACGTGAAACGTGAAACGTGAAACGTGAGCAGAAATGAATTCACGCATCCACGTATCACGCATCAGATAAGGAATACAATATTATGGCTAAAGTACTTGTAATTGCAGACATCAAACAAGGTGTGCTGAAAAGCAGCACAACCGAACTTTTATCAAAAGCCAAAGCCATCGGCGCAGAAACCGCAGTGGTGGCGATTGGCAGTAATATCGAATCGCTGATTCCGGACCTGGTAAACGCAGGTTCTGATACGCAATACATCGCGGATGATCCCGGTCTGGAACTTTTTTCAGCCGGACCTTATGCATCGTGCGTCGTAGATGCTGCCAAACAATCCGGAGCCAATCTCGTATGGTTCGGATTTTCCGAAACCGGAAAGGCAGTTGCCCCGAGAGTCGCGGCCCAACTGGGTGCTGCGTGCGCTACTGAAATCACCGACGTGGTGATTGACGGAGATCAGGTCGAAGTGGTAAGGCCCGCGATTGCAAATAAAGTAATGCAGCGCGTCAAAGTCAATACCGATCAGGTCGTGGCACTTGTCAGAGCAGGCGCGTTTGAGGCAGCAGAAGGCATATCCGGAACCGAAAACGTCGTAAAGCTGTCTGCTCCCGCGGCTGATTTGAAAGCCGTTATCAAAGAAATCGTATCAGAAGCAGGCGACGACATTGATCTCGCGGACGCTGATATCGTCGTCTCCGTGGGGCGGGGTGCGAAGGATCAGGCCGGTATTGATCTTATAAGAGAACTGGCCAACGATCTGAACGCAGGTTTCGGCTCTTCCCGCGCGATGGTAGATGGCGGTTTCATGGCACATAATAAGCAGGTCGGGCAGACCGGTAAAATTGTAGCACCTTCCCTTTATATGGCAATCGGCATCTCCGGAGCCATTCAGCACCTTGCGGGAATGACCGGCTCAAAAGTGATCCTGGCTGTGAATAAAGACCCCGAAGCACCCATCTTCAACGTGGCTGACTACGGCATCGTGGGAGACCTCTTCGAGGTGGTTCCGATTCTTCGGGAGGAAATTAAAAAGGTCAGGACGTAGTCGAATAAATAATAAATTCCAATATCCAAATCTCAAATAAATTCCAAATTCTAAATAAGCGAAATTGAGATTTTGGATATTTGGAATTTATTTGGATACAGGGGAACTCTCAGCAAGCTGGCAGAGATCGAATTGTTTGAAAAACAGTACTACACCACTTTTTAAGTTCGTCCCCCCCTTTTTTAAAGGGGGCAGGGGGGATTTTACGTTGCTAAAAAAGGTGTTACGGCAGAAATCCCCCCCGGCCCCCCTTTAAAAAAGGGGGGAGGAATTTACGAATCGGTGTAGTACAACATGACTTCGGAAACATTTTCGGAAAGATTTGATTCCGGAGAACTCGGTGATTCTGCTGATTTTATTGAGTGGTTTGCTTATGCAGATATGCGGGATGAGCTTTTGAAAAAGATTGAAATTCTTGATCAAACAGATACTTGATGGATACCCGGGCATATTTGGAAACAGTGAAACTGAAGCTGGTGCTTTGCCCCAAAATTCGGTCAGCAGAGATTGTTGATGAGCGCACTGTTTTACCGAATCGCGGATATTTCAGAGCCAAGCTTACTTTGATAAATGGCGATTTCCTTGAAATATCAGAATATTTTATATCTGATGGGAATCAGTGCAGGCCCCAGAAATATCGGTATCAGCGGATGGACAGTTCACGTCTCATAAAACGATGGGATAATAGGCATCCTTCATTTGCCAGTTTACACTTTGCTGTAGAACGATTTTGCAAATCGTTTTAAACAATTTGAAAAATTGTTTTACAGCCTGAAAAGGTGTAAACTACTTTTCAGCTTTTATGAAGGATGCCGGATAATACAGGCCATTTTCCTTTACTGCCCAATTATCCGCATCATGTTCACATCGGAAGCGAAGATAATGTGGAACCTTCAGATTCGCTTAATATTATTGAACTTATTGATATTATAGAACAGGAAATTGAATTCAAATGATCCAAATTTCAAATAAATTTAAATAGCTATAGCTTTCAGAAAAAAGATTGTCAGGAGCAAAGTTCTGCTTTGTGAGCCGTGTTCTGGACTGCGGGGGTTCATAAAGCAAAGCACTCCGCATTGACAAACATTATTCTAAAAGCTCTGAATTCTAAGTAAGTAAGCGGAGATTGAGAATTGGATATTTGTTATTTGAAATTTCAAACAAAATTGAGGTATCACAATGAACCCCCTTTTCATGACTTTACTGCTCATTATCGGGCTGGCGGTTTTCGCCCGAACGATGTATTCTAAAACCCGGCTGCTCATGGCCCTCGGGCCTGCTGACCGGGTCAATCATATCAAAGAACGAATTAAAAACATGGTGATCCTGGCATTGGGTCAGAAACGCCTGGTGGGAAGGAAAAAAGAGAGAGCCTCGGGTATCATGCACGCACTGATTTTCTGGGGTTTCTGCGTTCTGTTAATTCGCAGTGTGAATTTATACGGAGAAGCATTTGTAAAAGGATTCCAAGTGCCTCTCCTGGGCGATGAGTTTATACTGGGGTATCTTTATCTCGCCTTAAAAGACATCATGGAAGGTGTTGTTTTGGCGATGGTTATTTACGCGATTTTTCGCCGCGCGGTTATCAAACCGGAACGACTGCACAATACATGGGAGGCGTACCTGGTTTTGTGCCTGATCGGAATTCTGATGATTTCCGATCTCCTGTATGACGGTGCCCGGTACAACATGATTATGCTGCATAATAATCCGGACCATCTTCATTTTTTCAATAATCCGGAGTATGGTTCCGAATTTTTGTGGACACCTGTTTCCGTGGGAGCGGGGATTCTCATATCATGGATGAGCATTGATACAATTTCCAATATCCTGGCCGGCGGATTCTGGACACATATCACCACCCAGCTCGTTTTTCTTAATCTCCTGCCTTTGGGAAAACATTTTCATGTCATCACCTCGCTTCCCAATGTGTTTTTAAAGAGCCTGGGATATCCCCATGAAAAAACGAAGGTTCTGGATTTGGAAGATGAGGATGCCTGGGAAGATGAATCCCTGGGACTCAATCACATCCATCAGTTGAATTGGAAGCAGGGACTGGATATTTACACCTGCACCGAGTGCGGAAGATGTAAAGAGGTCTGCCCCGCTTATATCACTGACAAACCACTGAATCTGTATGAATTCAATGACAAACTCAAAGCTGAGATGTTGGATAATGCAGACAACATTATTAAAAGATCGAAGTTATCCTCGGCCCTAAGCCAGAACGGCAGTGATCCCGAACAGGTTGAGAAAATCAAAGCCGAGATGGCCGAACTTAACAGCAAAAAACAGCTTGTCGGTGACGTGATCTCCGAAGATACGCTCTGGGCATGTACGACCTGCCGGGCCTGTGAACAAGTCTGCCCGGTTACAGTCGAGCATGTTCCCCGCATCATCGCCATGAGACAGGGCCAGACCCTGATGGCCGAAGCCTATCCCAAAGAGCTGAACCCTGCCCTCAAAGGACTCGAGCGCAACTTCAATCCCTGGGGCATCGGGTATGACAAACGTGCGGATTGGGCAGAAGACCTGGACGTTAAGATAATGGCGGATGATTCCGATGTTGAGTATCTGCTCTGGGTCGGATGTGCCGGGTCCTTCGATGACCGAAGCAAAAAAGTATCCGCCAGCCTGGTCAGTATCCTGCAAAAAGCCGGTGTCAGCTTCGCAATCCTGGGTACTGAGGAAAAATGCACCGGCGACTTTGCCAGACGGGTTGGCAATGAGATGCTGTACCAGATGATGGCGCAGGAAAACATTGAGACCCTGAACAACTACAAGGTTAAAAAAATTATCACGGCATGTCCCCACTGTCTCAACACGCTCAAGCATGAATACCCGCAGATGGGCGGCAATTACGAAGTGATCCACCATTCCGAGTTTATCCGTCAGCTTGTAAAAGAGGGCAGAATCTCTTTAAAAAGAACGCTGGAAGGAACCGTGACTTATCACGATCCCTGTTACCTTGGGCGATACAATTCGGTGTATGATCAGCCCAGGTCACTCCTGAAGTCCGTATCAAACTGGGGGCTGACAGAATTGGACAGGCATGGCCAGGAAAGTTTCTGCTGCGGTGCAGGCGGGGGAAGAATGTGGATGGAGGAGACCATCGGCAAAAGAATCAATCTGGAACGGGCCGAAGAAATCGCCGGACAGAAGATGGCGAATGTGGCGGTGGGCTGCCCGTTCTGCCTGACCATGATCGAAGACGGCATGAAAGAGTTGGGGAAAGAGGAGGAAATAAAGACCCGGGATATTGCCGAGCTTGTGGCGAAGAATATGGGGTGAGTCTGATAAATGACCTCTCCTGTCATTCCGGACAGAATTGAAAAAATGGGATATTTCTAACGGATTTTGTGGTTCAATCTGATTTCAGATAGTTACAACTGTCATTCCGGGAAAAACTGAAAAATGAATATTTTTCAGTTTTAACCCGGAATCCGCCGGATTAACTACGGATTCAGGGTTAATATCGGAATATCCTCAGGAATGACAACTCGCATAAACCACAAAATCCGTTAGAATCAGGGATATTTTTCGATTCTGTCCCGTATAATTTCTGATTATAACGGATTTAGGGGAGGCCGCAATTTATGCCTGTGAATATGACAAACGCGGCATCGGCTGCCACCCCGTTAAAACGGGGTGTTAATGAGAATCCGGGAATACATTCTTTCATTAACCTCCTGATTTATCAGGGGGAAGGACAGCAAATTTACCGTACCGCAACCGTTTTAACGGTTTTCGGAAGAAAGGATGCTTACCCCGGAATACGGACATGTTCGCGGGGCTCCCCTAAATCCGTTATAATCAGTATAATTTCAATGATGAAAGCACTGACCCATGAAAGAATCAGATATGAACAGCACCTCGGAAACCGACTGGAACATGGTTGACTCACTGACGGATGAGACCATTGACAGAACAGAACTCCCCCCGTTGGATGACTCTTTTTTTGCCAGAGCCAGGTGGCGGATGCCTGAAAAAAAGCCGGTACCTGTCACTATTCATATAGACCCTGATCTGCTCGCATGGTTCAAATCCCAGGGCAGTGAGTATGAACAGCGTATGAATGCCGCTCTCCGTATCTATGCTCAGGCACATAAAGATATGAGTTTTTCGTCCGCATGACTCCGAATTGGTCGTATTATTAAGTTAGATATAGACCATTGTGATCGGGCGTAAGGCCGCAAACTTCGGTATTGTTGCCCGGCGGGTGATCACTTTGACAGAATCAATCTGGAACGGGCCGCGGGTCAGCAGGTGGCGGTGGGCTGCCCGTTCTGCTTAACCATGATCGAAGACGGCATGAAAGAGCTGGGGAAAGAGGAGGAAATAAAGACACAGGATATTGCCGAGCTTGTGGCGAAGAATATGGGATGAGTCTGATAAATGGCATCCCCAGACAGAATTGAAAAAATGTGGGATATTTTTTCAATTCTGCCCCGGAACCCGCTCTGTTTTTCATGCAAATTTCAGTTCTACTTTATCCTTTCCCAGGGCTTTGAAAATTCGGCATATCAGATCAATCCCCGTCGAGACCCGGGCATTTTCGATCCTGCTGATTGCGGCAGGAGTGGTTTCCGCTTTTTCAGCCAGCATCTGCATTGAAAGCGACTGGGCAACCCTTTCGCTGTGTATTGCTTCCGCCAGCAATATCCTTGCCCGGATTTCCCCGGCAAATTTTTCCGCTTTGGGATGTCTGCCTGTTTCCCCGAAAATATCGGAATATTGTCTGATTTCATATATCCTCCGAGTTTCGTCAGATTTTTAATCCGTTTTTTTTCTTGCTTTCCACAGTATAATATAAAATTATACTCTGAAAGGTCAGAGAGATTTTTCCATGTTTTGCGGTGGAAGGTGAAAACAGTTTCCCCAAGCTATTTTTTATTTTTATACCCTTCCAAGATAAATCAGGATCGGTTTAATACCTCCTGGAAAGCTTTTTTGCGGGTTTGCCTGAGGAATGAAACGATTTCTCTGTGCATAAAACTAACGAAATTCCTGGGGAGCCTCGGACTCAGAAGATGAGCCTGAAAAACTTGTTGAAACAATGAAAATGAGTAAAAGAAAACCGCCCTCAAAAAACCCGTTTTCAGCTCTTAACCCACCATTTTCGCATATAAAACTGACTCTTTAAATTGAAACAATGCTTATAGAAATAAAAAATTATATACGTTTGCTGATTTGGAAATGCAGGCTGAAAAAAATTCAGTTACAGAAAAAATTCAAACACGCATCAGATTTTGGGATAACCGGAAATTATAACAACATGAATGCCGAAGCGTTCAGAAAAGCAATAATCAGTCACTTTCTCAATAAGAATACTGTTTTAATACCAGGAATTTACAGAGGCGATTCTGTTAACCACTACTATAACAGAACAACCAAAATGAATATTATTTGCAAAGATAAGAAATTTCTTTCATGCTGGAAACTGTCAGGTATGCAGGAATTTCATATGGGGAGTTTATAATGAATTCTTTAATCTCTGATTACAAAGACCTGATTGTTTTGCTTACAGATAAGAGAATCAGCGCATCAGAATTTGAGACAGAATTTTTAAAACTGTTTAAAAGTGACAAATCTCACGATGAAAATTTCTATCAAATTATAAAACCGCTCTTTTACGCAGTTGAAGATTTCTGTTCGGATCCGGAAATACGGGATGACGATGATTTGGATGAAAACCGGTTGCTGGAGGCGGCAAATGTTACCTTGGAAAAATTGGACAGGCTGACCTCCGAAACACCCGAACTCCGTATTGAAAGTGATACTGAACTGGCTCTTATTTTAAAGAAGCTTCTGCAAGAGATAGAAACACTGCCCCAAAAAATAAAAGAGGCAATAAAAGAAGGGATGACAGAGAAGGCAATTACAGGGGATATCCTTGAAAAGGAAATAAATGTCGGAACACACGAAAAAGCCCCGTACTGAAAAATTAATAAAAATCACCATAATTGACCCTGCCGCAAACAGGGAAAAAGGTTATCCGGGAATTTGGGTCGGACTTTTAAAAAAATCCTGATTATAACGGATTTTGGGGAGGCCCGAATTCAGCCGCTTCTGTACAAAGTCCTGTTTTGCAAAGTATCAGGCCGGAAGCCCTGAAACTCCCGTATGCATGAGGCCGGAATATGTCATGCCACCCTGTCGCAGAGCCTCGGAACAGGCACGGAAGCCGTTTCATGACTCATCAATTTCAGCAGGTTGCGGTCTCCCCTGAATCCGTTATAATCAGGAAATCTGTCTCCGGGCCCGCACGCATCACGCATCACGCATTAATAAAGGATTTTATCATGATGAAAGCAATAGTTACACTCTGCGTGGCAGCCTGGCTCTGTTTCGTTACGCTTGTGATGGACAGGATACAGGAAGATGAGACAAAACCACGGGGAGGTCTCGGGCAGAAAGGGAACCTGGCTGTCACAGGGGATATTATCAGGCTCAGGAGTCAGCCCCGGACGCTTACGGATAGGGATATCGGGGATATGATAATAAAGCATAATTTCTATTGTGGACATTATGATCGGACTAATAAATGGTATAACGAATCAGGAGACTTTGAAAATGATTTTGTGAAAAGCAGTGACGGGAAAACTGTGACAGACAGGAGAACAGAGCTTATGTGGCAGCAGTCCGGGTCTGATGACAGTATGAATCATAAGAATGCACAGGAATATATCAGAAAGCTTAACAGCAGGCAGTTTGCCGGATATTCTGACTGGCGGCTTCCCACTGTTGAAGAACTGGCATCCCTTCTGGAAAGCAGAAAGGTGAACGGCCGTTACATTGATCCTGTATTTGATAAAAAACAACAGTGGTGCTGGAGTTCTGATAAACGTGTGTCCGGCGTGGCGTGGCTCGTCAGTTTCAACCTCGGTCGCGTGAGTTGGCTCTATGTCTACTACTATGTCCGGGCAGTTCGTCCCAGACAATGATTGAACATTTAGTGATTTGAATTATTTGGTAATTATGATTATTTGGTTCTTTAATTCTTTGGGGCGTAGCCCCGCGCTGCAAAAAATGGTTATGACGCATTGCGTTATTTTGCTTTATCTGCACGGATTATGTGTAAACAGGGATTTCGTACTCTCCAATTCACGTAATCCTTTCTTACACATAATCCGTGTAGATAAAGCTTGGAGGAGACCTGCGGGGGTTTTCAGATCGCTTGCGTTATAACTACAAGGACAATGTATAAGAAAGGG
>JAUCGG010000224.1 GCA_030378015.1 Desulfococcaceae bacterium HSG8 | reverse complement strand
ATGGCCGGATGCCCGGAGACGGTCGTCACCGACCTCGGATTCCGCAGCAGTGCGAATCTCGGCAAAAACACGCCTGAAGAGGTCCGCCATGTGTTTATGGGACGAAGTTCCGACGTGGCTGAGGAAAAACGTGACCACTGCCGGAAAGCCCGGTCGGCCACGGAGGGGTTCATCGCCGTCGCGAAGAATCTGCGGGGCTTCGGCAGGAGCCTGTGGCACGGGCTGGGGGGACACAGGATGTGGTCCCTCATCTGCCAGACGGCCTACAACCTCAGAAAGTTCCTCCAGCTATGGAATGAGGACGAAATCGGGGAGGAAAGCCTCAGAAAACTCGGTCTTGCCTGATTTTACAGTGGTTTCCGGAACTTCGCCTCTGTCCCGATCCGGAACCCGGTGTTCCGAGGAGAGGAGAGGTGCGTCCGAAAAATCGGATCTCCGGCAATTTTTTTTCCGAAATTCTTTAAACAGCATTCAGAACCCCTTAAATCAGAAATTTTGAACCCCATGTCAGACTATGGGCAATTCGTTTAATGAGAAATTCAGCAGATACTAATTAATGTCAGTGGGGTTGCATAAAAATAAACATTGTGCTAACGAATAAAAAACAGTCTGATGATCATTTTCAACCACAGGAATCCATGAGGATACTATGAGCACCGACAAAAACCCCGCCTCAGAACAACATGAAATAAAAATCAATTTGCCTGGTCTGCTCCAGATGCTGGGCAGCAATATTTATGCTGAACCGGATGTGGCGGTCCGGGAGATGATTCAGAACGCCCATGACACCTGTATCATTCGGAAAACCAAAGACAAAGGGTTTACATCTCCCCGGATTGACATTTCCTATGATAAGTACCAAAAAACACTGACTTTTGCCGATAACGGAACCGGCATGACCAAGACGGAACTGCATGATTACCTGTCCACCATCGGGGAAGGCTTTACCCGGCTGGAAAAGGACAAACTGCGCGGTGCGGGCGCTCAGGAAGCCCTGCTGCTGATCGGACAGTTCGGCATCGGTCTGCTGTCAGCTTTTTCCGTGGCTGACAGTGCGGAGGTTCTTACCCGGTCTTATCTGCCGGATTCTCCCGGGTTTAAATGGCACTGCAAGGGGGATATTCACTACACTGTGGAACCGACAGATAAATCTGAAATCGGAACCCGGCTGGTGCTGCATCTGACAGACGGCAATCTCCTGCTGCTGGACGATGACCGTTTGCGGAAGGCTGTCAAGCGATATGCTGACTTCCTGTCCGTGCCCATATGTCTGAACGGCAGCCAGGTGAACAGCGGAAACCCGCCCTGGGAGCAGAACGGGGAAGAGCAGACCGATTTTTCCGATTATATCCGTGCCCGATACGGCTTATACCCGCTGGCAACCCTGCCCTTTGATATCCCGGAGCCGCTGCCGCTGTCAGGCTTGTTGTTTGTACCCATCTTCCCATATGAAGACTCTGTCTGTTGCTATCACTGGTAAATATAAATAATTAATTATGAAAAAAAAGGCTTGACTTGGCGATTGTGAAAGCCGGACTAGTACACCAAAGCGTAAATCCGTACACAGTTATAAATACCGAATCCCCTGATTCAAAGAGGTTTTCCGAACTGAAAAAGTGTGTACGAACTTCTGCCTTGGTGTACTAGTACAGCAACTTGTAAATTCCTCCCCCCTTTCTTAAAGGGGGGCCGGGGGGGATTTTTGTCGCAACCGCCTTTTTTCGCAAGAAAAATCCCCCCGGCCCCCTTTAAGAAAGGGGGGGACGAACTTGTAAGTTGCGCTACTAGTACTGCAAGTCACAAGTTCGTACACAGTAAAAAAACACTGTCCGCCCTGATTTTAAGGGCTGGAAAAGTGTGTACGAACTTATGACTTGGTGTACTAGTGCAGAGCCGGGAGCTTTAAAAGCGGATCAGAGAGAACTTATAACTGTCGGGGATTTATGAATGCCTAAAAAACTTCAGAGAATCAGTAGATCGGAAACTTTTACAAACAATGGATTCCGGGTTAAAATCGGAAAACATCCGTTTTCAGATTTATATATGAAAGTCCCGATAAAAAATCCCCCCGGCCCCCTTTACGAAAGGGGGAGTCGGCGGACGTTCATCATTCGTTGTGACCGTCAGGTCATGGGAGTTCCCCGGAATGACAGCATATTACCCGTCATTCCGGGGAAAATTAAAAAACGGACGTTTTTTAATTTTAACCCGGAATCCGCTGTTTCACGGGGATTTACCGGAAACTTTCAGATCTGCTGAGAATCATAAACCTCATCAATCATAAAAATACTTGAATGTGTCGGACTGTTATGGTATGATTCCATGAAAATCAGGGGGAAATTAGAATGAAAAAACTTCAGAAACTGCCGATAGGGGATTCCTCATTTGAAAGCATCCGTCTGGACAACTGTGTTTACGTGGACAAAACCCGCCATATTTTTAAGATGATAGATGAGGGCAAGTATTATTTCATGTCGCGTCCCCGGAGATTCGGCAAATCCCTGACCGTTTCAACACTTGAATGCCTGTTCAGAGGCCGCAGGGAACTTTTCGGGGGGTTGTGGATCGAAGGGAACAGCGGATGGGAATGGGAATCACATCCTGTGATTCTGCTGGATTTCAATGAAATCAGCCATGACACCCCGGAAAATCTGAAATACAGCCTCCGGAGAAGGCTGAAAAAAACCGCTGATGACTATGAAATTGTTTCCGATTCGGCGCTGATAATGGATCAGTTCAGGGAACTGATCGTGGGCTTGTCACGTAAAACCGGCAGACGGGTGGTAATCCTCATAGACGAATACGACAAACCGCTGATAGATCATCTCGGCAAAGGCAGAGACGCGCTTGATATTGCCAAAGCCAGCCGTGATATACTGAAAAGCTTTTTCGGTGTACTCAAAGGGGGGTCAGTGGCTTCAAAATTACGGTTCGTGTTTATCACGGGGGTTTCAAAGTTCAGCCGAGTCTCCATTTTTTCGGAACTCAACAATCTTGTGGATATCACAATGTCGGAGCCTTATGCCGACATGCTCGGTTATACGCAGGAAGATATCTGTACAGTCTTCAGACCGTATATAAAGGCACTTTCCGAGGCAGTCGGGGATTCCGAAAACCGGATAATTGCAAAACTCGAAACATTCTATAACGGATACCGTTTTTCAAAACGGAATATACGGGTTTACAATCCGTTTTCCGTATTATCGGCTCTGCTGCAGAAAAAATTCGGGAATTACTGGTTTGAAACCGGAACCCCGACGTTTTTGGTCAATCTGCTGAGAGAAAGAAACTATCCGGTCGCCGCACTTGAAAATCTTGAGTTGGATGAACAGATATTCAGCGTTTTCGATATCGAACATCTCAGACCCGAGCCTGTTCTTTTCCAGACAGGGTATATTACCATCAGGCATGTGGAGGATCGTGTTTATACGTTCGGTTATCCGAATGAGGAGGTCAGAATTTCATTTCTGAAATGTCTGATGTTTGCGCATGTTCCGGGAAACGGCGTTGACCAGTCGCTGTTTCTGAAACTTTCCGGGTATCTTGAGAAAGAGAATTTCGGTCTGTTCTTCGAAACCATGTCGTCTATATTCGCATCCATACCCTATGCCATTGAAACCAAGCGGGATGAGGCCTATTTTCATACAGTTTTTTACCTGGCTGTCTGTGCCTCCGGCGTGAACGCCGACAGCGAAATACTGACCTGCAGGGGCAGGATTGATATGGCAGTGGAATTTCAGGACAAGATATATATCATAGAATTCAAGTGCAATCAGAGCGCGGAAGCTGCTATAAGCCAGATTCATGAAAAATCATACGCGGACAGATACAGGCAGCGGGGGAAAAAAATCATACTCATGGGTATTGATTTCAGCACTGAGAAACGTAATATCGCGGAATGGAAAACTGAGGAACAGTAATGAGTTACGATTTTGTCCATCTGAATCGCAACCGTAGCCTGCGGCTTTGTTTCAGAAAAGATAGCGGGGTTATAAATTTCGCGGAGTGCAAAAGCGTGTTTTCTATACCCGGACAGAACATCGGTTTCATGTTTCACGCATCAGAAAAGCCCTGATGAAACCGACCACTTTATCCCCTGCATCCTCAAGAACATAATGACCTGCATCCGGGAAAGTATGCACTTCCGCTCCAGGGAAACGTCGCTGCCACTCTGAAAGGTATGCGCCGTCAAAAACAAAGTCATGCTCACCCCAGCAGATCAGCATGGGCTTGTCTGCCAGTTTATACAGATTCTCATCCGTATATTTTATCAGGCTGTAAGAAGGGTCTTTCCTGTTCACGGGGATATCCCTGACAAATTCCAGGGTTGCAATCCTGTTTTCCCAGCAGTTGTACGGGGCAGTCAGGCCTGCTTTCACATCTCCGGGAAGTCCTTTGTAAGATGCCATGTAAAGTGCCCCGCGTGAAAAAAGGTTCAGCCCTAAAACGGCCGGCTTTGAAAAGGAAGTGATATTCCGTACAAGCCACAGCCTCAGGGGGAGTCTTTTGCTGCCGGGCGGGAAAAAAGCGGCTGTATTCATTATCACGATACGTCTGATCCGCTCCGGATATTTTACAGCATAAGCCATCCCGATGGCTCCTCCCCAGTCATGGAGTACCAGCGTGATTCCCTTTTTCAGATCAAGGTAATCCAAAAGATGTCCGACATCGTTCACCCGGTTTTTCAATTGGTAATCATAAGTTTCCGTGCCCGGCTTGTCAGAAAGGCCGCATCCGATATGATCCGGCACAATAGCTCGGAAACAGGGTGAAAGCTCCTTCACCAGATTCCGAAAATAGAAGGACCATGTTGGATTGCCATGAAGCATGACAACCGGTTCCCCCGTGCCTTCATCCAAGTAGTGATACCTGAGTCCGTTCATATCCAGGAAATGGGATTCGAACGGGTAAAGATGTCGGAAAGAAGATATATCTATAGTCATTTTATACCTGAAATGTGAAGCGTGAAACGTGAAGCGTGAAACGTGAAGCGTGAAACGTGATGCGTTAAAAACATTTCACGCATCATATTTCACGTTTCACGCATCACCACCTTATCCCCAGCATCATGCAGTTCAGCCCGCTGCCGATTCCGAAAAACCCGACCAGATCATTCCTGACAAGGAATTCGCGTTCTGATGCGATAGCGGCTGTGATAGGGAGGGATACAGTGCCGATATTTCCAAGATATCGAAATGTTGTAAAATCCTTCTCTTTCGGTATTCCCACGGCTTCAAGGATGTTTTTCTGATGGGTGGAACCCACCTGATGGCAGATGATTTTATCCGGCTTGTCATCCGGTAATAAAAGCTCTTTCTTAAAAGCTTTATAAGTCTCTATGCCGAGAGCCACGCCGTTCTGCAGAACCCCGACAGGGTCTGTCTTCATCACATGGACCCCGTTAATCGCTTCTCCCGCATCGGGCCCCCACAGGCAGAGCCTGTGATACCGGCTCGCGCTCCTTGTAACCCCGCCCAGGAAACGATGTCCCCGGTCCGAAAGTGAGGCATCTGTCAGAAGCACGGCCACTGCTCCTGAACCGCCCGTTAATGTGGCAATATTCTCCTTGAAGAGTCTCATATCTTTTGCTTCAAGGAGCCGTGCAATCGTGATGTCTATGATCTGGCGTGATGCTTCACAGGATACCACAAGCCCAGCCCTGATCTGCCCGAGTTCGATGGCATTAGCGACCTGGATCATGCCGTTCAGCACCCCCAGGCACGCGTTTGAAACATCATAAATCTCGGTTTCAGATCCGAGTCCCAGACCATCTGACACAGCACAGGCTGTCGCAGGTTCCAAATTATCCCGGCATACCCCGCCATATATCAGCATTCCGATGTGTTCCGGTGAAATCCCTGAAGCATCTATGGCTTTCTGACCTGCTGCCACAGCGCCCTCGGACATTTTATGACCCGGATCCCAGAATCTTCGCTCATATATTCCTGTAATTGCCTCTAATTGCCCCTTCTGGATACGGATCTTTTCATAAAGCGGTTCAAGGCGTTTTTCAAGGTCATCGGATGTAATTACATTCGGGGCGAGTTCATAACCGAATGTATCAATATAAACTTTTGAGTAAAGCATATCAGCTTAATATATTTTTTAATTTTTGAAGAATCATTACTTTTTCGTGCGAAACACAGGCTGAAATTTTACTCTATAAATTTTCCGTATGAGAAATTTCAGCTTCCAGACTTATATGTCCGGCATCCTAATACCAGCAAGTTTACATTTTGTCAAAGGATTACCGACAAATGTTTATTGTTTGTATTCTTTCATTATTTCATGCTATTATATTTTCCGAAGATACGCTCTTCTTCCTAATATCTATATATGGTTGCATCCGGGCTGAAAATCGGATAGAATGAACTTCTGTTTTTGAATTATATTCAGATAAACTACTGAAAGGAGGCATAATGGAACCACAGGCCCTTGAGCAGATAAAAAATTATATTTTCGAACAACTGCCGGTCGTTCTGGACAAAGATCCCCGGTTCGTGGTTATGATAGAAGGAATTGTGGCAGAAAAATTTCCCCGCAGGGACGAGTTTGCCCGGCTTCTGGACGAACTGCGGGATCTGCGCATCAGCAGCGAAGCTCGGTGGAACGAACTCCGTTCTGAGATGAACCGCCGATTTGAGCAGGTTGACCAAAGATTCGAGCAGGTTGATCAAAGATTCGAGCAGGTTGATCAAAGATTCGAGCAGGTTGACCAAAGATTCGAGCAGGTTGACCAAAGATTCGAGCAGGTTGATCAAAGATTTGAACGTATGGAAAATAAAATAAAAGCCGGATTTCGCGATGTGCATGTCCATATTGACCGCTTGGGATCGCGCTGGGGTATCCTGAACGAAAAGATTTTCCGTCAGACCATGAAGGAAGTGATCGAAGGATCACTGGGAATGACAGTAAGGGAATGTTTCATCGGGGGCGAGCAGTTCGACTGCGTGATTTCGAACGGGCAGCATATCCTCATAGAAATCATGGCCAGCGTGAAGGCGAATATCCAGGATCGTCTTATAAGAAAGCGTCAGTTGTATATTGACGAGACCGGTGTCACACCGAGCAGATTTCTGGTGGCTGTAGGGTCTATTCACAGCAGACGGGCAGAGTCACTGCGGGCAGCAGGATTCGAGGTGGTCGAACCGGAAGAATGAAGACAGGCAGCAGAGGGAGCATATCACATATGATAAAATTCAATATGTTACTCGTTCCCAGGCTCCGCTTGGGAATGCATCCGGCAAGGCTCTGCCTTGTGAGACATCTGTTTTAACCATTTTGTTTTACAATGAAACATGAGGCAGAGCCTCTCTGGATGCATTCCCAGGCAGAGCCTGGGAACGAGAATAATAATGGCAGACCTGATCATTGACGGTTTTACTTTCAGACTGGATCCGAAGATCCGATTCCGGATATATAAAAAAAGGGCCTGACAAACCACGCCAGACCCTTTCTCCTTCTTTAAAACAAAAACATCTAAACAAGAAAACCCGGACATAAAAATCCGGCTTCACAAATTTAGAACAGTCCGGTCACCTTTCCGTTTTCGGGATCAACATCCACACGTCTGTAGGCCGGGTTGGAGCCGGTTCCGGGCATCAGGCTGATGGGTCCTGCGCAGGGGCAGAGGAACTTGGCGCCGGAGTAAATCAGCACGTCGCGGATGGGCAGCGTCCAGCCCTTGGGCGCCCCCTTGATGGTCTTGTCATGGCTGAGGCTCTCATGCGTCTTGACCATCATGGTGGTGAATTCGTCGTACTTGGAATCGTTTTCCAGCATCTTGGCCTTGGCCTCGGCCGCGGCATCCCAGGCAACGCCGTCAGCGCCGTAAACTTCCCTGGCGATGAGGTCCACGCGGTCGCGCAGCTTCATTTCCAGCGGATAGAGGAATTTGAAATCGTTTTCTTCTTCACAGGCTTCGATGACAGCATCGGCGAATTCCAGGGCGCCATCGCCACCCAGTTCCCAGTGTTTGGACTCGGCGCAACGGGCGCCGGCGGCCTCGGCGGCCTTGCGGATGACGGCGCACTCGGCGTCGGTGTCGGTGTAGAAGCGGTTGATGCAGACCACCGGGTTGATGCCGGCCTTGCGGATGGTGTTGATGTGATGCACCATGTTCGCGCAACCCTTTTCCACCCACTCCAGGTTTTCCTTGGTGTACTCATCCGGCAGGGCTTTCCCGGTCACGACCGCGGGGCCGCCGCCATGCATCTTCAGGGCGCGGATGGTGGTGGTCAGAACCGAGACGTGCGGCTTGAGGCCGGAGAAGCGGCTCTTGACGTTCCAGAACTTCTCGAAGCCGATGTCGGCGCCGAATCCGGACTCGGTGACATGGTAATCGAACAGTTTCAGGCCGACACGGTCGGCGATGATGGAGCTCTGGCCCACGGCGATGTTGGCGAACGGTCCGGCGTGTACCAGGCAGGGGTTGTACTCGGCGGTACACATCATGGTCGGGTTGATGGTGTTGCGCATGAAGGCCGTCATGGCGTTGCCGACTTCCAGATCGCCGGTGGTCACCGGGTTGCCACTCTTGTCAAAGGCCACGGTGATGTTGTTGAGGCGCTCTTTCAGGTCAGCCAGGTCGCGGATGATTGACAGGATGGCCATACACTCGGAACCCACCGCGATGCCGAACTTGGACTGCATGGTGAAGCCGTCAAAACGGCCTCCGATACCGATGATGATGTTGCGCAGGGCCTGGGCGCAGTAGTCGATGATCCAGCCCAACTCAACGCGGGTGGGATCAATGTCCAGGCGCCGCATGCCGGTCAGGCGGGCTAGCTGCTCGTCGTTGTAGTTGCGCTCGTGCTGCATGCGCGAGGTCATGGCCACCATGGCCAGGTTGTGGGCGTTCATGATGTCGTTGATGTCACCGGTGAGTCCCAGGGAGAATTCGGTCATGGGAATCAGCAGCGAGTTGCCGCCGCCAGCCGCCGTACCCTTGACATTCATGGTGGGGCCGCCGGAGGGTTGGCGCAGGGCGCCGCCCACGTTTTTACCGCGTTTTCCCAGACCTTCCATCAGACCACAGGAGGTGGTGCTTTTCCCTTCACCCAACGGGGTTGGGGTAATGGCGGTCACCTCGATGTATTTTCCATCGGGTTTGTCTTTGAGGCGATCGTTTATCTTGAGAAAATCAAGCTTGCCCAGCCGGCCCATGGGGAGCATCTCTTCTTTTTCCAGACCCAGTTTCTCGCACCATTCTTCCGGTGTCGGCATGTTTTTTTCCGCTTCTTCGGAAATCTGCCAGTCTGCCATGTTTACTGCATCATAAGCCATTGATTCAATTCTCCTTTTTACTTAATTTGGTTAAGAACAAAAGCCGAGGGATCAATCCCCCGGCTGAAAGCTTAAGCACCCTGAAGGGAGCTATGGATCAGCCGGCCTGAGTTATGGGCCCGGAACTGATTCCGGGGCTTACGGCCGGGTTTTCTATACCTATAACATAATAAAAAAACACGAACAACTATTCCGAACAGACATCAGAAAAAGTTTTCGGATGTACAGGGCATCCTTGCCCTTCACATGCCGTATGCTTTCCCTTAAAATGTCATAATTTTTCAAAATCTTAATTATCGCAACGCCCTCTGATTTTGCAAAAAAGAGTTTTGTATCATGTGAAATCTGATTTGGTCAAGCAATAAGTGACCTTGTCCATATTTTTTTATGAAAAATATCTCTTGTATCTTGCATAAAAAATGATAAAAATATATCTTATGTCCTGTCGGTTATCCG
>JAUCGG010000223.1 GCA_030378015.1 Desulfococcaceae bacterium HSG8 | reverse complement strand
CATCTGCATAACTAAGGGAAGTATAACCTTTCCTGGCCCGGCACCTGTCCCCGATCTCCTCAAAGGTTCGGGGGCGTTTGGCTTCCACACCTTTTTTTTTTCAACAGATAAAAAATAATGATTTTGTCAGGGCCTACGCCGCGAACATGTTTGTAAGCGCAAATACTGATATTCGCCAGAAAAAATTTGCATCAGGAATAATAAGATATTATCGGACAATTGAATTTATCGCCCAGTTCAGACTGGCAAAATATAATATCCCGACAGGAAAAGACTTAACCCGCCGGACACATCTGAATAGAATTTTAACAAAGGATGTACGCTCTGGTTATCGGAAATTGTGTAATCGTAAAGATCCGAATAAAATTAACGGTCTGATGGAGGGGCATATCTTACTTTATATTCTCGGAAATTCTCCTTATGAAAATATAAAGGAATTAGAAGAACTGCGAAAAATAACCAGTAATTCCCGTAATAATCTGAACATAATACACGGGGTTTCCACGGGGGAGAATAATTATCAATCAATTCAGAAGATTACCGAGGAAATATTGCACAGGGTATTTGATAATTTTTCCAGTTACATAACCTGTTTCGACAGGATAAAACTACAGGAATTTTTCGGTTAGATGTTTTGGCATCCTTCATAAAAGCTGAAGTAGTTTACACTTTTTCTGGCTGTAGTACACCACTTCGTAAATTCGTCACCCCCAGTATCGGGGTTAACCCTTTAAATTTATTAAGAGCCGGAGGGGTCACGAACTTTCAAAGTGGTGTAGTAGAACAATTTTTCAAATTGTTTAAAACGATTTGAAAAATCGTTCTACAGTAAAGTGACAAATGAAGGATGCCGGTGTTTTGTGCTTCGAAAACCGGGGTTCGGATTTGTCAATCCGAACCGAGCAAAAGAGGGGTCTCCTGTTGCTCGCGGGGGATTGACAAATCCCCCGCATGGTTCGGATTTGCCAATCCGAACCGAGCAAAAGAGGGGGTCTCCTGTTGCTCGCGGGGGATTGACAAATCCCCCGCATGGTTCGGATTTGCCAATCCGAACCGAGCAAAAGAGGGGTCTCCTGTTGCTCGCGGGGGATTGGCAAATCCCCCGCATGGTTCGGATTTGCCAATCAGAACCGAGCAAAAGAGGGGGTCTTCTGTTGCTCGCGGGGGATTGGCAAATCCCCCGCATGGTTCGGATTTGCCAATCAGAACCGAGCAAAAGAGGGGTCCTGCTCGCGGGGATTTGGCGAATCTCAGCCGCTGGTTCGTATTTGTCGACCACATTGCCCAGGGAAGCTTACTATGGAAAAAAAGAGATATCTCATCGTCGCAGACGTGCCGGGTATAAAGGAATATGTTTTCGGCACAGATCGCCTGGTGGAAATACGCGGGGCCAGCGCGCTCCTTGATAAACTAAATCGCAGGGAAACCGAACCCTTTCTCAAAAAGAGACTCGGGAACTCCGCTGTGGAACCTGTGTTTTCCAATGGCGGGGCAGGGCAGTTTGTTATAACCGCAGAAAAGACCGATCTTGAAAAGTGTATCCTTGAATTAAAGGGATTTTTTGCTGAACAGTCCAAAGGAGGTCTTCGGCTGATCTGCGGTATTGCCGAGCTTTCAGAAGATAATTACGCTGATGTCCTGGCCCTGGCCCATATCGGATTGAAAAAGGAAAAAGAGGAGAAAACCATTGCTCCCTGCACACAACTCCATACCGGCTATATGCAGGAATGCAGGAGCTGCTCCTCCGGGATGGCCTCCCAGTCTTATGTTTACGGAGACGAAGAACGGCTTTTATGTCCTGCATGTGTGAAAAAATGCGAGTATGGAAAAAAGAGGGGGCTGTGGAAGGAGTTTGCCGAATACTGCGATAAAAAAAAAGGTGTGGAAGCCAAACGCCCCCGAACCTTTGAGGAGATCGGGGACAGGTGCCGGGCCAGGAAAGGTTATACTGCCCTTATTTATGCAGATGGCAATGCAATGGGAAAGCTGGTCAAAAAAATCAGGACCATCGAGCATTTCAAATTTTTTTCTGACACAGTAGATACCTCTGTTCGTGAAGCCTGTCACGAATCCCTTTACACCAACTGCAAGCCGGTAAAGGATAAGATTCCCGCCAATATCCTGCTGCTGGGCGGCGATGATCTCATGGTTTACCTGTCCGCTGACACAGCATTCCCGTTTGCTCTTGACGCAGCCCGGATATTCGAAGAAAAGACAAAAGAAAAATTTGCCGGGAACTCTTTTTTCTCCGAACTCCTGGAAGGAGAAGGGCTGACCATATCCCTGGGAATTGCATACGGAAAAAGCCACACACCTTTTCCCATCATGTTCAGCCAGTCCGAAGAATTGCTTAAATCTGCCAAAAAAGCGGGTTCCCAGGATGAGAAGAGAGGAGAATATTATGCCCCGGCCTATATTGATTTTCATCTGTCTTCGAGCTATAATCAGATCAAAGTCAGTGACAGCCGGAAAAATCATCTGCTCCTGCACGGAGCCACAGATGTGAAACTGTACCAGAAACCCTATTCCCTGACGGATGCCCGTGTACTCATGGAACATGCCCGGAACCTGATAGAAGCAGGTATTCCGAACACACGTCTGAAGCGTTTCGGTTATGCCCCGTCTTTAGGCAAAAATAACGGTTCCCTGGAATGCATCAAACTTTATGCAAGGTCAGGCATAGAGCAGCGGCTGGTAATACGGGACGCGCTGAAACGCTTCGGGTGTCTGCGTGATATTCCCTGGAAAAAACCTGAACAGGAGAAGGGGGATAATAAACACAAGGACAAAGAAGATCCGCATACCACCGTGCTTTCCGATATCATAGAACTCGTCGGTTTTATGCGTAAAGGCAGTATAAACCGTAAAGGAGAATCCCATGCGCCATAATCTTAAACTGAAGTTGACAATTTCTTTCAAATCCAAATGGCATGCCGGTTCAGGAGAAGGCGGTTTCCTTTTGGATCGCCTGATCAGGAAAGACGCGCGGAACCTGCCCTATATCCCCGGGAGTACGTTAAAAGGGGTTGTCCGGGAAAACTGCGAAAAACTCTCAAGAACCCTGGGTTTTCCGGAACCTCTCGACCCCCATGAGACCGAAAAATTTTCAAAAGCCTCCCCCAATGAGACCGAAGATTTTTCAGAAGCCTCCCCCAATGAGACCGAAGATTTTTCAAAAGCCTCCCCCAATGAGACCGAAAAATTTTCAGAAGCCTCCCCTGAGACCGAAGATTTTTCAGAAGCTTTTGCACCGTTGAACAAGCTCCGTTCCCCTGTGGACAGGATATTCGGAAATAAATATCAGAGTGGGAATCTCTTCTTCCGGGATGCCCGCCTGAAAGATAAACATAAACCTCACCGATTAACCAGGGAACAAAGCCGTATCTGCTCCTATCGCAAGCTTCGTACTGCCAGAGAACAACATCTTTTCTCCACCCAGTACGCGGCCCCGATGAAGTTTCAAACCCGGATTGACGGCTATCATGATGATCTGTTTTGTCTTGATGAGGGCGACCCCCCTTATGCCTATTGCCTGCTCATTGCCGCAATAATGGCAACAGACCGTATCGGGGGGGATAAGAGTACCGGAAGCGGCCAGGTTGAAATTTCCTTTAACACTTTGAAATATAACGGAGAAGATATTCCCGCGGAATCTGTGTTCGAATACCTGGATTCGGATTTTTATGAGATGTCAAAGGAGGAGGGTTCATGAAATATTATAGCGTTACTGCAGAACTCCTTTCGCCGCTGATGATCCAGGAAAACCGGCAGTCAAACACCCGTGAAAACATTCCGTATCTTCCGGGCAGCACACTGAGAGGCGCGTTGGCAGCCAAGTTTTTCCTCATCCGCGGCGGCCCCGGGGATAAAGATTTTCGCTCCCTGTTTCTCGATGCACCCGCATGTTTTCCCAACCTGCTTCCCGCTGATGAACACGGGAAAATTCTTTCACGGGTTTTACCGATGACGAGCATTTCCTGTAAGCGGAATCCCGGGTTTAAAGGAGAAGATAAACACGGGGTGAAGGATATCCTGACGGTAAGCGCGGCCAGCAGGATAACCCAGATATCCGCGGATGAAAACTTCTGGAAATGTCCGGAATGCGGGGAGGATATGAAACCCTTCCCTGGTTTCTGGAGCGGAGACCCCGGCGCCCCCTCCAAGTTTAAACAGACTCCCCTCTGTCACCGCCACACCGGGATTGACCGGACCACCGGAACCATTGCCCTGAAGATTTTCTTTACTAACCAGGTGATGGCTGATTTTTACAAGGATGAGGAATCCGACAAAGACCATCCCCAGTATCTTTCCGGCGGCATGTTTATGAATGAGGAACAGCTTGAAATCCTGGAACCGCTGATTGAAGATTCGGTGTTTGCCGGCGCTGACCGGACCAGTGGACTGGGAGAAATCCGGGTTTCTGTTTATGAATCTTCATATCCCGAACTCAGACTTGAAGAATGGAATGAGATGTTTAAGACAAAATTGAAAACCGGCATGGAAACTTCTATGCCGCAGGATGCTTTATCCGGGCTTTATTTCAGCATTAAATTGGAATCCCACGCCATTCTTGCAGACAAATTTCTTTGCCCGAGTTCGGAGATAGAAGAATTCTCTTCCCCTGATTTCAAGCCCATATTGAAGATGACCAAAGCACAGACAATACGGGGCTGGCAGTCTGCCTGGAATCTGCCAAAGCCGGACGACCTGGGCCTTGCAATGGGAAGTGTTTTCCTGTTTCAATACAACGTAGAGGATGCTGAAAAGCTCGGAACCCTTCTGAACGAACTTGTTGTCAGTGGTATCGGGTTGCGCCGGGAAGAAGGTTTCGGACGGATTTCGGTTTGCGATGACCTTCATATTATTGATAATGAGGTGATTTAGAATGGAAAATAAGACACGTCGTTTGACGACACCGGAAAAGATTGATCTGTATCTGGAAGAAATTTATCCTCAGTCCATAATAGCTGGAAATGAGATGGCAGACACTGGCCTTCGCAACACCCAGATACGCGGCCTCGAAACACTGGTTACATCAGCCTCACGTTTTTCGGAAATCATCAACTACATCAAAAACCAGGTGGGAAAAGATAAGAAGGGCAAGTGGCTCAAAGTCGGCTCTCTCCTCTTGGAGCAATTGGGGAAGATTGAAGATAAAGCCAATAAAATGGGGAACGAGGATCCTGCAAAAATCCTTGAGATTAAAATGAAGATGGCAAGAGGCTGGGCCAAACAGGTTGTGGCTCATTACCTCTATTCAGAGGTACAAAAAACAGACAAGGAATAAAATCATGTCGTTAGAAACTTATTTCAAGTCGGACGAGTTCCGCCTGTTCCTGGATCAGCCTCTGCGCCAAAACGCCTGTAATGCAGTGGAAAAATATCTGGATTCCCACGCGCATATAGACAATGTCCAGTTGCATTCCATTCCGAACGTAATACAGGGAGGGGGCATAGCAGGCTTTAGGGATCTGGTGGAAAACCAGAAAAAGAAGAACTCAAAAGCAAAGAATAAGAAGTTTTGGGAATTTCTTTATGATCTTATTTTTGCGACCCCGGGACCTGAATTTTCTCTCCGTTCTTTTATCGCAGCCCAGCCCCGGATACAGGATTTGCTTGATGATGAAACAAAGGTTTCGGAAAAAAAAGAGCAGAAGAGAATCAGAAAGTCCAACAAAGCTTTGTTGGAGGAAGCCATAGCGCATGTTCTTCCGATTTATTTCGAACACTTCAACTGCCATTATTTTTACATGAATCGCTGATACAGACAGATTTTAACCAAGGAGCGGCATTATGGATAACATGAATAATGTATTTAAGCGGAAGGTGAGAATATCGGGCAAGCTTGTCTTTGAAACCGCTTTTCATATCGGCTCAGGAAAAGAAGGAGAGCTTGCAACAGATATGGGGGTTTTATTAGATCAGGACGACAACCCCGTTCTCCCCGGTTCGACCCTGAAGGGAAACTTCAGAAGCTTTGCCGAGCGGCTCGCCAGTTACCTGGGGCTTAAAGCCTGTCTGCTTGATTCTGATTTATCCGGAGTGGACTGCGTGAGCGACGAGACCTATCGGAAACGGGTTTATGAGAACTTCAAAAAAATAAAGCAGGAAAAGAAAAAACTCGAATGGCTTGAAGAACATGTATGTGATGTATGTCGTCTCTTTGGTTCTCCCTTGCAGGCTTCCCGCATCTTTTTCAGCGACGGTGCATTATCGGAATGGGGCAGGACTCTCCAGGTTCGCGACGGGGTCTGCATTGACCGGGACACGGAAACCGCGCGTCACGGTGCAAAATATGACTTTGAGGTCGTTCCCAGAGGCGCAGAGTTTGAAATTACCATTGAGATTGAAAACCCGGAAGATAACGAACTTGCTTTGGTCGGTGCAGCACTTGCGGAATGGGAAAACGGTTTCCGATTAGGCGGTTTCACCTCACGAGGCCTGGGAAAAGTGCAGTTTACAGATAAAAAAATTGAAGAGACAGACTACACTGATCCCGAACAACTGAAAGCCTACCTGCTTTTACATAAGATGAGCCCGGCTGATTCTTTGCTTGACAAGCATCTGGAGCAATTTCTGAACGGAGGAAATCATGCTTAAAAAAATGATCAACAGCGCGCAGATAGATTTTGACATTATCCCCATTGATCCCCTGCTGATCAAATCCGGCCAGGCCACCGTGGGCGGCGTGGATATGTCTTTTGTCCGCACCTATCGTTTTGGCGAAAAAGAGGAGCCTTTTATCCCCGGAAGCTCGTTAAAAGGCATGATTCGCTCATACTCGGAAAAAATATGCCGCAGCCTGAGAGATAATCCGGTTCCGGTTTGCCTGCCTTATGTCGAACCCGGGAAGGAACAGCAAGGGGAACGCGGCCAGGCATCCTGCGGACTGAGTTTTGAAAAATATAAAAAAGGTCATGAAGTCAAAACAATAGCCTCACCGAAAATTTACAGCCTGTCATGCCCAGCCTGCCGGCTTTTCGGATCACACGGATTTATCGGGAGATTCTCAACTTCCGATGCCTATCTGACAGAAGATTTCAAAAAAACAGGCTCTCCTTTGCTTGAAATCCGTGACGGCGTGGCTATTGACCGACTGACCGGCGGCGCGGCCGGCGGTGCAAAATATGACCTCGAAGTTCTCACCCGCGGTGAATTCGGAACAACCCTGGACATCAGGAATTTTGAGCGATGGCAGCTCGGTCTGGTGGGCCTGGTGCTTAGGGATATGGAGCAGGGGCTTGTGAGGCTGGGATTCGGAAAAAGCCGGGGTCTGGGAAAATTCAGGGCAAAAATCAGCAGGTTTCAACTCACCTATTACAATCGCAAAGTATCCCATTTATCCGGTTTGTCAGAGCTTTGTTCAAAAGAAGAAAACAAGGCTTACGGATTCTTCGCTGAAACCGGGGATAAATCGCCCATGCCCGAGCCTGAATGCAACGGATTGCGCTATGAATACGACTTGGCAGATACCTGGAAAAAAGTATTGGAGCCTGTAGTAAGAAATTTGGAAAATGACATGAAAAATGCAGCATGGCCCAAATGCCTGGAGGACTTTCTCAAAGGGGGAAAATGATGCCGTATCTCTGTGCAAATGATTTGGCTGTGGATGATTTTACCAAGCTGGTTCGGAATTCTTCTTTCCCGGGAGAAGCCATCTTGATGGCTTTTTCGCCTGCCGAGGCCCGTTTTATCCCTTTTGAGTCTGATGAGACTTTTTTAGCGGAAACAGATCAGGGCAGGATTTTTTCTCCGGAAGGAGAATTCAAATGGCGGCGTGTAGGCGGTAAAATGCGGACAGTATATCTGGGGAATGAACCGTTCGACGGACTTGAGAATCATTCCGAGGAGATGGATACCCTGACTTCCGAGCAAACCGAGATTATCCTTTGGAGGATAGGGATTGACAGGAAAACCAATTGGATTTACAAGAAGTTTCCCGGTAAATACGTGGTTCTTGTCGTGGAAAAATGGCTGGATTCATCGGGGTTGGCAAGGTTCAGCCGTTATCATCATCTCAGGGAGATGTCGTAAGATATGACAAAAACTTTGCCTTATGCCCTGCAAAAAATTGAAATAGACAGTTTTCAATGTATTAAAAAGATATGTATCCGGGATCTGACGAACAGAACGCCGTGGATATTCTTTGTCGGCGAAAACGGGGTCGGAAAAACCGTGTTTCTCCAAGCACTGACCATCGGTGTATGCGGCCCGAAAAATGCAGGGAATCTGCTTCAGGGACAGGAAGATTGCAGGATCAGCATACACTTATTGGCACAGGGTAAAGAAAAAACAAACACAGTTGTATGGCATGAAGAAATACGAGCCTGGTCAGGTGTGGAGCGTCCTGCCTATTATTGCGCTTACGGGCCTTCACGCCTGGAGATACAGGGAGACAGAAGTCTCGGACAGGAGAGAGAAGATATTGATCCGGAAAACAGCTTGCTGGATCAGAGAGGGAATCTGCGTAATATCGAACGCTGGATAAAGGATGAAAAGCTTGAGGAAAACCTGAATCCCAAAGTCAGTGTACGTCTGGGTAATGTTATCAGACATCTGATCAGACTCATGCCGAATGTTTCAGAAATCAGACTCGAAGGCAAGCGGCTCCTTTTCCGGGAAAAGGGTTACTGGGCGAATATAAATGAAATCGCCAGCGGACACAAAGCCATCCTTGCAATGGCAGGCGATATCCTGATTCGTCTCTTTGAAAGACAGCCGGAAGAAACGGAGCCGGAAAATCTCAGGGGAATTGTGGTCATTGATGAACTTGATGTGCATATCCATCCGGTTTATCAGCGAGAATTTCCAAAATTACTGAGCAGGGCATTCCCCCTGGTCCAGTTTATTTGCAGCACCCATAGTCCGATCCCCCTGCTGGGCGCGCCTGAAGATTCCAGGTTCTTTGTTGTTGAGCGAGATGAAGTGAATGGGACGGAAGTCCGGGATGTCGGAGTTGATGTGCGCAGGTTACATCCGAATGCTTTACTGACTTCCCCGTTGTTTAACTTGGAATCCCTGTTCAGTGAATCTTTGAAAGACTATGCGGATATTGATCCTGAGGACGATTATGACAAAATTCGTGAACGCAGAATCTTGGAAGAGAAAATCGAAAAAGCCTCTCAAACTGACAATCCGATTCCGAAAGACTGGACTGAAGGATAGCAGCAGATGATCAGGGTAAGAAAGGATTACACTGCAATTCCGGATGGTCTGACCTCTGAGACTGCACAAGATCGGATAGAAATGGCTTTACGTGAGGGAAAAAATCATAATGCGAATGCCTATGTTTACAGGCATAATTCTGTAGTCAGATCATTACGCAAAATTTATGCTGATAAATGCGGTTACTGTGAAACGCTCCTTGGAGTATCAAGTTCCATATTCATTGATCATTACCGCCCTAAAAAAGGAGTGAAGGGAAAAAATGATCACCCGGGTTATTACTGGCTGGCTTATGAGTGGAGCAATTTAATAAGCTGTTGCGGAGTCTGTAATAACAAGAAATCACATTTATTTCCTGTGGCAGATGAGAAAAACCGTGTTTATCAAGTTCAAGAAGACAGATCACAGTGGAGAGCAGATTCCGAATCATTCCGGTCTGAGATACCGCTGACTTTACATCCTGAGATTGATGATCCGGAGGAATATCTCACTGTTGATATTAATGGTGTAATGAGAGAAAATAAAAGCTCGGTGAAATCTGGGATAACCATAGAAGTATGCGGCCTTAACACATTTTTAG
>JAUCGG010000222.1 GCA_030378015.1 Desulfococcaceae bacterium HSG8 | reverse complement strand
ATCCCATGGGTACGGGCAACTGTGTGATGGTAATAAAAGATGAATCCGGCCGTATCCTGATAACTCATGAAGTCGGATCAGAAAACGGTGATGATGCCGGAAAATTTCTGCAGAAATTAAAAGATGCGGGAATTATTATTGTTTGGGATCAGATCAGCGGAAACACGAAAACATTATGTAAAAATCTGTCAGGCGATTAAATATTTATCAGCAGATGCCGCTGATTTCATCAGGACAGGCACAGACAAAAAAATTGTGGAAGACAGCCATTGACTGGATGTGTAAAAGGTGGGACACCCTTTTTTATCCTTCATCTTCATGTTATTTTTTTTTCTGAATCACTGAAAACTGCTTGCTTACTGCCGAAAAATTCGCTAAAAATGTATATTCAGTAGATCGAAAACTTTTGCAGACAGCGGATTCCGGGTTAAAATCGGAAAACATCCGATTTTCCCCGGAATGACAGTATGTCAGAGTGTCATTCCGGGGAACCTTCATGATCTGCCGATCACAATGAATGATGAAAGTCCGCAACGACTCCCCCTTTCGTAAAGGGTCGGGGAATTTTTTATCGGGACTTTCGGCATCCTTCATTTGTCAGTTTACACTTTAATGCAGAACGATTTTTCAAATCGTTTTAAACAATTTGAAAAATTGTTCTGCAGCCGGAAAAAGTGCAAACTATTTTTCAGATTTTACGAAGGATGCCGGACTTTCATATAAAAAAACACGGATGTTTTTTAATTTTAACCCGGAATCCACTGTTCGCAAGGTTTATCGGAAACTTTTCGATCTACTGATATTCAAAAAAGTGCCAGTCATAATCAATATAATTGATGGAAAGTGTTCGAATACTCGCTTGGCGTGACCTCAGTCGAACGATTGACAAATCCCAAGCATTTCAGGCTGGTTTGTGAATCAGCCCGGAGCGTTCAGACATTTTCCATCTGTTGATAATAAATTAAAAAAGGAGGAATTCAAAATGAGATGTACAAACAAATTGCTAAGTATTTTCATGGTGTTCTGGATTATTATCGGAACGACTGCAACCGGTTCGGAAACAGGTGAGACTGATAAAACCCTGTCACCGTATTTTCATGTGATCAGCGATGACCCCGGCGTTGATCAGCTTCCGCTTAAATCAACCTCTGCTCAGGTCAGTATTGCTGGCGTGATTTCTGATGTGAAAGTGACACAGGTTTATAAAAATGAGGGTAAAAAAGCTCTTGAAGCCATTTATGTATTCCCGGCATCCACCAGGGCATCGGTCTATGGCATGAAGATGACCATAGGGGAGAGAACGATTGTCGCAAAAGTGCGTGAACGTGAAATCGCAAGGCAGGAATACGAACAGGCAAAACAGGAGGGGAAAACCGCATCACTGCTTGAACAGCAGCGGCCCAATGTGTTTCAGATGAATGTAGCCAATATTCTGCCGGGGGATGTCATCAGAGTGGAACTTAGCTACACGGAACTGCTCGTCCCCACGGACGGAGTTTATGAATTTGTGTATCCCACAGTTGTGGGACCCAGGTATTCCGAAGTGCCCGAGGCAGGCGCACCGTCATCCGAGGGGTGGGTAAAAAACCCCACTCTTCATGAAGGTGAAGCCCCGACATACATGTTTGACATTGCGGTCAATATTTCTGGAAGCATGATGATCCAGGAAGTCACCTGCGCGTCCCATAAGGTGAATATTGACTTCCAAGGCCCCTCCCTTGCCTCGGTAAAGCTTGACCCGTCGGAAAAGTCCGCGGGAAACAAGGATTATATTCTCAGATACAGGCTTTCCGGTGGAAAAATTGACTCCGGTCTCCTGTTGTATGAAGGTGAAGACGAAAACTTCTTCCTGCTCATGGTGCAGCCCCCGGAACGCGTCACCGCCGCGCAGATTCCGCCGCGTGAATATGTGTTTATCGTGGATATTTCAGGCTCCATGCGAGGGTTTCCCCTTGATATTTCAAAAAAACTTCTGAGTGATCTTATCGGAAATCTCCGCGCTGAGGATAAGTTCAACGTGCTGCTGTTCGCGGCCGGCTCCGAACTTCTCTGGAAACAATCCCGGTCGGCAAATGCAGGTAATATCCGTGATGCGATTTATTTTATGGATAACAAGCGCGGCGGCGGGGGAACCCAGCTTCTCCCGGCAATGAATCGGGCCTTGGGTCTGAAAGGAACCGAAGCATATTCACGTTCCGTGATCGTCGTAACTGACGGTTATGTCCGTGTTGAAAAAGAGGCGTTTGACCTCATTCGGAACCGTCTCGGTGAGGCAAATATGTTCGCGTTCGGTATCGGGTCCAGCGTGAACCGGTTTCTCATCGAAGGAATGTCCCGTGTGGGAATGGGAGAGCCGTTTGTGATTACAAAGCCGCAGGAAGCTTCCGATGAGGCGGAAAAATTCCGCCGGTACATCCAATCTCCCGTGCTGACGCATGTAGGCGTTGATTTCGGCAGGTTTGACGTTTATGATGTGGAACCCCCGGCGATCCCGGATGTGCTGGCCGAACGCCCCGTGATTATCTTCGGCAAATGGAAAAACAGACCCGAAGGAAAAATCAGGCTGACCGGCATTTCGGGAGATCAGGAATATGTGCAGAGTGCTGATGTGAGTGAGATCAGACCCCTTGATACTAATTCCGCGCTTCCCTACCTGTGGGCCCGGCACCGCATTGCCTTACTCTCAGATTACGGCATGATCCAACAGAATGACAGCAAAATTAAAGAGGAAGTCACACAACTGGGACTGAAATACAACCTGCTCACCAAATACACCTCATTTGTTGCAATTGACTCAATGGTGCGGAACAAAGACGGCAAATCAACGACGGTAAAACAGCCCCTGCCGCTGCCGGAAGGGGTTTCAGATAGTGCAGTTGGCAGGAGCAGGGGGATGTCAAAGGGGATGGGGCTTGTCCGTTCAGGCACCAGGGCCTTCGCACCGAGTATGGAAATGGCTCAGAAAAAAGTAGTGATGAAAGAAAAGGCTCCCCAGCTTGCTGAAAAAAAATCGGAGAGCAGGGAGATCATGGTTAAAGGAATTGTCCGTGATATACCTGATAAAACCAGTATAATCGGAACGATTTCAAAGCAGGATATCCAGCAAGTGCTGAAGCAGCATCTCGGAGAGATTGAAACCTGTTTTCGCGGGCTTTTAAATAAAAATCCCTCTGCCAAAGGGAATGCGGTGATAAAGGTGACGCTTGATGGTTCCGGGCAGGTTGCAGCCGTAGAATTCCTTTCCAGGGAACTGGGAAATGAAGAGCTGAAAGAATGTATCACCAAGTATGTAAAGGGATGGAAATTCCCTGTACCTTCGGATGGGAAGACGGCATCTGTTGAATATTCAGTTGTTTTTGAGTAGTTCACAATTTCACGGGCGGAGTACAAAGCTTCTCGACAGTCATAAGTTCCTGGAGCCGCTGTTCAGGAGTCACCCTTTTGTAAAGGGGGGATTCAGGGGTATTTCAGCAGCTTGCGGAAAATCCCCCGGCCCTTTACAAAACAGGGGGAGTTTCCGGGTGAGTCATTTATGAAAACTTATGACTCACGAGAAAGCTTGCTTTGTGCCGGTCAGGACGGAGATCAGCAAAAATAACTTGCAAAGTAAGCTTTGCACTCCGCAGACACAGGGAGTGCGGAAATGGAGCCGCTAGGCGGAATTTTCGCGTGAAATTCGCGAAAATTCCGCGCTCCGCGCTCCGCGCTCCGCGCTCCGCGCTCCGCGCTCCGCGCTCCGCGCTCCGCGCTCCGCGCTCCGCGCTCCGCGGATATCTTTGCTTTGCGGTAAATTAAGGTTGCAAAAAAGGATTTTGAACAGGAAGAGGGAACCATATGGAATTTTTCCTATGTGTGATAGGAATGGTAATGATTGTGGAGGGACTTCCATATTTTGCATTTCCCGAAAAGGTGAAACATTGGATGGAAAAGGCCCTTGAAATTCCGAATGAAGCACTCCGATGGATCGGATTTATTATGATGTTTTTCGGACTCGGACTGGTTTACTTTGGAAAAAGGTGACCACCATGTTTTCACTGAAAGACTACAGTTATGATCTTCCCGAAGAACTGATTGCCCAGGAACCCGCAGATCAGAGAGACCGATCCCGGCTCCTTTGCCTGAATCGTGAAACAGGAGGGCTGTCGCATCACGCCTTTGGTGATCTTTATGACTTACTTTCTCCTTCGGACGTACTGGTGATAAATAACACAGAGGTCATCCCCGGGCGCCTGATCGGAAAAAAGGAAACCGGGGGAAGGGCAGAAGTTCTTATTTTAGATTACGGGGAGGGACGCAAAAAAAATAAGGACAAAGGAAAATTTGTCTGTAACTGCTTGTTAAAAGCTTCAAAAAGCCCCAGGCCAGGAACATTGCTCTTTTTTGACCAAGGACTTAGAGGAAAAGTTCTGGATTCCCGGGACGGCATTCATACAGTAAAATTCTCATATGACGGTGATTTTGAATCTGTTCTTTACCAGATCGGGAAAATGCCGCTCCCGCCTTACATCCGGCGGAACCATGACCATGATGATGCCACCTGTGATGACAGGACAGCCTATCAGACCGTGTATGCTTCCCGTAAAGGAGCCATTGCAGCTCCCACAGCGGGCCTGCATTTTTCAGAAAAGCTTCTCGAAAGAATAAAATCCGGTGGAATCAGGGTAGTTCCGATTACCCTGCATGTTGGATACGGCACGTTTCTCCCTGTAAGGGTTTCCGATATCAGGGAACACCGCATGCATTCCGAGCGATATTTCATTCCCGAATCATCGGCCGCGGTCATAAATCAGGCAAAAGCAGACGGAAACCGTGTAATTGCCGTGGGAACCACCTGTGTGCGTACACTGGAATATGCTGCCGATAGCAAAGGATGTGTTGCCGAAGGCCGGGGGAATTGCGATCTTTTTATTTATCCCGGATATCGGTTCAAAATGGCGGATGCAATGGTGACGAATTTTCATCTGCCGGAATCAACGCTTCTCATGCTGGTATCTGCTTTTGCAGGGTTTGAAAGGATACTGGAGGCATATCAGGAAGCTGTTCGCGAGCGGTACAGGTTTTACAGCTACGGGGATGCGATGTTTATAGGATGATTGCCAGACTCAGTAGATCGAAAAGTTTCCGGTAAATCTTGTAAACAGTGGATTCCGGGTTAAAATTAAAAACATTCGTTTTTTAATTTTTCCCGGAATGACAGTATGTTATCAGAGATCAGCATCTGTCATTCCGGGGAACTTCCATGAGCTGACGGTCACAACGAATGATGAAAGTCCGCCGCTACTCCCCCTTTTGTAAAGGGGGGATTTTTCATATAAAAATCGGAATCCACTGTTTGCAGAAGTTTTCGATCTACTGAGACTTGCCAAACTTGCAGTTTGGCGAAATGCGCTGCTTACCAGACTTGCCAAACTATAAGTTTAAGTTCAGCACTCCCTTATGATGCAAACCGATAATCTCTCCCGGATGCCAAAAACGGAGTGCCAAACTTGCAGTTTGGCGAAATGCGCTGCTTACCAGACTTGCCAAACTATAAGTTTGGCACTCCGTTATGATGCAAACCGATAATCTCTCCCGGATGCCAAAAACGGAGTGCCAAACTTACAGTTTGGCGAAATGCGCTGCTTATCAGACTTGCCAAACTATAAGTTTGGCACTCCGTTTGCCGCTCTGCATTATTTCTGAAACAAAGCAAATATTACCCGGAAAGAGACTCTGATTGAAAGAGAAACTGAAGATTGCAGTGCGGGACCTGGTGGAATATGTACTCCGCTCCGGTGACCTGAGATCCGGGTTCATGGGAGCGTCCCGCGCAGCCGAAGCCATCCGCGCTCATCAGAAAATCCAGAAATCACGGCCTGAAAACTATTCCCCGGAAGTTCCGCTTTCCCATCAGATTGAGACAGACCGCTTTTCCCTGACCATCAGCGGCAGAGCCGACGGTATTTTTCATAATCCTGACAGGGATCATTCGGATCGGGTAATCATTGACGAAATCAAGACCACCACCCGGAACCCGGCATATTTTTATTCAGAGGATTTTGAGCATGAGGAAAATCCCCGCCACTGGGGACAGGTAAAGGTTTATGCCTATATCTATGCTGCCGGACATTCTATGGATGAAATCGGCGCCCAACTGACCTATTATCATATGGATACACGGGGGATACGTGAATTCAGGAAAAATTTCGCCCAAAACGCGCTGAAAAAGTTTTTTGATGATATCCTGAATAGTTATCTTGAATGGGCCGAAACTTTGGCAGTATGGCGCGGTATGCGCGATCCCTCGATCCGGGAACTGAGCTTCCCCTTTGCCGATTACCGCCCGGGACAGCGCAGAATGGCTGTGGAGGCGTACAGGACCATCAGGGATAAAGGGCAGTTGATTGTCCAGGCCCCCACGGGAATCGGCAAAACAATGGCAGCAATTTTTCCTGCTGTAAAAGCCACGGCTGAAGGACTTCACTCGAAAATTTTTTACCTGACTGCAAGGACAACAGGACGAATAGCGGCAGAAAAGGCAATTAGCGAACTGAGAAAAGGGGGACTTCGGATTAAATCCCTGACCCTGACCGCCAAAGACAAAATCTGTCCAAATCCTGAATCTGCCTGCAATCCTGATGAATGTCCCCTTGCACGGGGGTATTATGACCGCGTCACGGCCGCGGTCAGATACATTTTCCAGCAGGACGCGTTCACCAAAGAATCCATAGAAAAGACTGCCCTGACTCACGAAATCTGTCCCTTTGAGTTCTCTCTTGAACTCTCCCTCTGGGCAGACTGCATCATCTGTGACTACAACTACGCGTTTGATCCCAAGGTCTTTCTGAAGCGGTTTTTTGCCGAAGGAAACAGGGACTACACCTTCCTCATAGACGAAGCACATAATCTCGCGGAGCGTTCCAGGGAGATGTTTTCCGCTCAGATCATGAAACAGCCGTTTTTAAATGTGAGAAGGCTGCTTCGGCATGAACTCCCCCGGTTATACAAAAGCATGGGAAAGATCAATTCCCGGATAGTAAAAGCGAGAAAAAAATGTGAAGCTTCCGGAACGCCTGTTTCGGAAAAAGATCCCCCGGATGATCTTTACCCCCTGCTGAGAAATTTTCTCAGGATTACGGAATCCTGGCTGGCACGCAACATCGGGGCTGCCTTTCGTGAGGAACTTACGGAGTTGTATTTTTCAGTAACGGGATTCATGAATGTTGCGGAACAATACGATGAAACCTATGCCACCTGTTTTGAACAGATCCGCAATGATCTGAGTGTGAAACTCTTCTGTATAGACCCGTCCCGACAGATGGAGGAAGCCCTGAAGCGATGCAGTGCCGCTGTTTTCTTTTCCGCGACAATGACTCCGTATGAGTATTTCAGGAAAATTCTCGGGTGCGGGGAAGCCGCGGGCAGGCTGACTCTCTCTTCCCCGTTTCCCCCGCGAAACCTCGGGCTTTTCATCTCTGACAGGATATCCGTTTTTTACAAACACCGGGATCAGACAAAGTCAGCAGTGTGTGAAGTTATTCTCACACTGGTGAGCCGGAAAAAAGGGAATTACCTCCTCTTTTTCCCGTCCTATAAATATATGTGGATGGTTCATGAATTATTTATGCAGGAAAATCCCGGCGCGGAAATCCTTGTCCAAAGCCCCGGAATGACGGAACCGGAAAGGGATGAATTTCTGAAACGCTTCGCGGGAAAAGATTCCCAAAGCCTGATCGGTTTTGCCGTCATGGGCGGTATCTTCGGAGAAGGGATTGACCTCGTCGGCGACCGTCTCTCCGGCGCGGTCATCGTCGGCGTGGGCCTCCCAGGAATCTGTCTCGAAAGGGAACTGATTCGGGAGTATTTTGCGAATACTCACGGCAAAGGCTTTGAATATGCCTATATTTACCCGGGAATCAACCGGGTGCTTCAGGCCGCGGGCAGGGTGATCCGCTCGGAAAAAGACCGGGGAGTAGTCCTGCTGATTGACCAGCGATTTGCCTCATTTCAATATAAACATCTGCTCCCCTCGGAATGGCTTCCGGTAAGGGTTCGGAATGAGAAACAATTTGAAAAAGACTTGGAGCAGTTCTGGGAAAGGGCGCCATAAAATCCTTGACAAAAAATCCCCAGTGCCCCTTGTTCCCAAACTCCGTTTGGGAACACACCTGCATGCAAACTCTGTTTGCATCTGCATCTGCTTGACATTTCATGCAAAACCGGAGTTTTGTGGGCAACAGCGTTCCCAAACGGAGTTTGGGAACGAGGACTTACCGCAACTTACAAGCTCGTCTCCCCCTTTTTTAAAGGGGGCCGGGGGATTTTTCTTGCGAAAAAAGGCTGTTGCGACAAAAATCTCCCCCGGCCCCCCTTTAAAAAAGGGGGGAGTTTCCGGGTGAGTGCCCCTTGTTCCCAAACTCCGTTTGGGAACACACCTGCAAACTCTGTTTGCACCTGCACCTGCCTGACATTTCATGCAAAACCGGAGTTTTGCGGGCAATCGCGTTCCCAAACGGAGTTTGGGAACGAGGACTTACTACCGCAACTTACAAGCTCGTCTCCCCCTTTAAAAAAGGGGGGAGTTTCCGGGTGAGTGCCCCTTGTTCCCAAACTCCGTTTGGGAACACACTTGCATGCAAACTCTGTTTGCATCTGCATCTGCCTGACATTTCATGCAAAACCGGAGTTTTGCGGGCAACAGCGTTCCCAAACGGAGTTTGGGAACGAGGACTTGCCTACCTAACACTTTTAATTGCACCCACTACTGCAACTTACAAGCTCGTCTCCCCCTTTTCTAAAGGGGGCCGGGGGGATTTTTATTGCGAAAAAAGGCTGTTGCGACAAAAATCCCCCCCGGCCCCCCTTTAAAAAAGGGGGGAGTTCCGGGTGATTTATGAGAACTTGCGACTCACCCATAAAATCCTTGACAAAAAATAAAAGATCATCAATTAATGATCTTTCGTGTTTTTACTTTATAATCAAATGAATATATAACAAAAGGAGCAGGTATGGAACCGATGGGTCTTATCATGGGCGCGCTGGGAGCTGCCGCGGGCATGGCTGCCGAGGGAGCTGTCCAGGAAGCAGCCAAAGACGGCTATAACAGGCTGAAGGAGCTTATCATGGGCAGGTTTAAGGAAAAGGGAAATGCAGTGGGGGAAACTGTCCTGCCGCAATATGAATCTGATCCCGGAACCTGGGAGAAGCCTTTGCAGAAATCACTGGCCGAGGCAGAAGCGGATAAAGATCAGGGTATTGTCAGCGCGGCGCAGGAACTCCTGGACAAACTGAAAGCTTCCCCTGGCGGTGAAAAGCATGTTCAGAACGCTGTCGGGAACTATATTGCCCGGTCGGATCGGGGCAGCACATCCACGGTCAAGGTGAACCAGCCATAAGAAAAGATGTAGGGCAACACATCAGCGGTCACTGTGCAACTTTTTTTAAAGGAATGCCACAAAGGCACAAAGACACAAAGAGACACAAAGAACTTCTTGAGACTTCGCGCCTTTGTGCCTTCGTGGCATTATAAGTCGCACATCGAATTTATAGGCAGCACATCCGCGCTCACTGTGCAACTTTTTTTAACGGAATGCCACAACAAAGACACAAAGACCACAAAGACACACAAAAAACTTCGTGAGACTTCGTGCCTTCGTGGCATTAGGGATCTCCCATAAAATAAACTACCCAGTTAAAGGCTTAATGATGACATCCCATTTAGGCAATAAACTTGAACGTTCAATTCTTTTTTCGTAGGGTTTCATTTCTTTTTTTGTAAGACAGATTC
>JAUCGG010000221.1 GCA_030378015.1 Desulfococcaceae bacterium HSG8 | reverse complement strand
ACAATTATGATAAAAATAGACGGGTCATACCTCGAAGGCGGCGGACAGATACTCCGCACAAGCCTTGCATTAAGTGTGCTGACAAAAAAGCCGTTCACCATAAAAAACATCCGGAAAGGCCGTTCCAAACCCGGCCTGCGCCCCCAGCATCTCCACGCGGTAAAAGCTGTTAAGCAGTTGTGCAGCGCAGAAGTATCCGGGGACGTGCCCGATTCACAGGAAATTATATTCATCCCCGGGAAACCGGAATCAGGAAACCTTTTTATTGACATCGGCACCGCAGGCTCGGTCACGCTGCTGATGCAGGCACTCATGGTTCCTGTCATTTTCGGGGGAAAGGATATAACAATCACCCTGATCGGCGGAACAGACGTCAGGTGGAGCCAGCCTTATGACTATTTCAGCAACATCCTGCTGAAATATATCGAACCCTTTGCCCATGCAGAATCGGAACTCATCAGGAGAGGCTATTTTCCCAAAGGCGGGGGAGAAATCCGGGTGACATTCCGACCGAAATTCAGTCCCCCGGGAAATGAAAATTTTTCAGAATATCTTGATAAAATCAGGAACAAGATGCCGGAAATGCAGCTTGAAACCCGCGGGCAGTTACAAGCTGTGGAGGTGATTTCCCACGCATCCGCAAAGCTGAAGGGCGTTCCGGAAAGGCAGGCACAGGGAGCACAGAAGGTGCTTGAAAAATTACAATGCCCCGTGTCCGTGAAGACCGAATACAGCAAGAGCCGGTGCCCCGGTTCCGGCATCACCCTGCGGGCTGTGTTTTCAGAAGAACCGTGGCCCGTGCTGCTCGGGGGGGCCGCACTTGGAGCACGCGGGAAACGGGCAGAAAAGGTGGGAGAGGAAGCCGCACGCAGTCTCCTAAAAGAAATAGAAAGCAATGCTCCCGTGGATCAGTATCTGGCAGACCAGCTTCTTCCCCTGACCGTATTCCTTCCCCTGGCCCGATACAAAGCATCCGGGATAACTTCCCATTGCAAAACCAACATGTATGTGATAGAGAAATTTCTTGATGTAAAGTTTTCAGCAGATGAAAATATTATTTCTCTTTTGTAGCAGACCTGGGCACTGGTTCAGTTCAATGAGGAAAATTGCCCGGATTTGCCTAAAAAACGGCCAGTTGCCGTATTTTTGGGTGTACATATCTAACAGGCTGACTTTACATGATTTCCCATTGAACTGAGCCAGTGCCCGGACCTGTGAGCCAGGGAAAAATACCGGAAAAATTTTTTCCGAATACTTAAAAAACTGAGAACCATAAATGGAAACAGATTCATTATTCTACGAATTATTCAAAGCCGACCCCCGGAGCCTGTTTCAACTTGTGCGACTGGACATAGAAGGGGACTATGCCTTTGAGAGCATCACCGTCAAAAGAACAGAAAAGCGCCCCGATGGCTTCTTCAGAAGGACAGACGGCAAAGAAGGGCCGAATATTTTCCTCGAACTCCAGGGCTGGAATGACCCCATGATTTACTGGCGGTCTTTCCGGGAAGTCTGCACCTGGCACGAACAGTCATGCAGCACTGATCCGTTTATTATCATTATCCTTTTTGTGGATAAAAAATACGATCCGGGAAACCGCCCCCTGACGTGCCTTCCGCCGCACAAATTCATCCGCACCACCCTGCCCGCATGCCTCAGAAAGCTGAAGGAGGAGAAAGCAGGCGTCTTAACTGTGCTGAAACCTTTCGGACTTTCCGGTAAAAAAAAGCTGACGGAAGCTGTCCGGGAATGGGAGGCGGATATCGGGTCGCTGGAACTGCCCGAACATAAAATAAAGGAACTCCGGGAGTTACTGTTATATGCTGTCTTACAGCGATTTTCCGAACTTACCAGAAAGGAGATCGAAGAAATGCTGGAACTGACACCTCTTGACAAAACAGTCGCCGGTCAGGAACTTATTCAGATCGGTATAGAAAAAGGGGAAAAGAAAGGAGAAAGAAAAGGAAGAAAAAAAGGCATACTGATCGGTGAAATCCGGCTTGCACAGCGTATTCTCAAAGATTCGGTCACTCCGGAAGGAGAGCTTGCCCGGAAAAGCATAAAGAAACTGAAAGAAATTTTTCAGCAACTGGAATCCGAGCTGGGGGCGCATTAAATAAATTACAAATAACAGATAAATCACAATGACTGAAATTATTTGAACCTTGGGATTTATTTGCAAAACCAACATGTATGTGATAGAAAAATTTCTTGATGTAAAATTTGGCAGTTGTCAGTTGCAAGTAACAACTTCGCAGAGGGAATTAACACAGTGAAAAATCCGCATGACAAATTTGTAAAAGAAACCCTGACCCGAAGGGAGAATGCTGTCTCGTTTTTCCGGGAATATCTGCCCCCTGAAATCGTCTCACAACTGGACTGGCGCACCCTGAAAATAGCGAAAGACTCGTTTATAAAACCGGAACTTGAAGAGCGGTTCTCCGACATCGTTTATGAGATCAGGGCAAAAGGAAAGACAGTATTCATCTACCTGCTCCTGGAACACCAGTCCTCTGCTGACCCCTGGATGGCGTTGCGTTTCCTGCGCTATATGCTTGAACTGTGGGAACTGTGGCGGAAACAGAATCCCGGGAAACGGAAACTTCCGGGGATCATCCCGGTGCTGCTATATCACGGGAAAGACGAATGGAAAGTAAGCGTGAATTTTCAGGACCTGTTTGACGAGCCCGGACTGACGGCCGATTTTATCCCGAAATTCAGATATCTGCTGAAAGATTTTTCTCTCACAGGCGACGAGGAAATCAGGGGAAAGATCATGCTCAGGCTCTTTCTGATGCTGGTGAGTAAAATATTTTCTCCTGATTTCAGAGAGGAATTCGACAGGATCATCCCCCTGATCACCGAACTCTCCCGTCAGGAAACCGGAATGAAATATATTGAAACAGCACTCAGATACATATTTCATGCGTCCGATGCCTTTACCCTGACAGAATTGGAAACAGAGCTTGAAAAGGCACTTGACGAGGACAGGAAAGGAGTCATTATGACTATTGCCGACGAATTACGTATGGAAGGCGAGATAAAAGGCGAAATAAAAGCCTACCAGGAGCTTCTTACGCAGGGCCTATTACCTGAAACAGTAGCCGAGCGACTGAAAGAAAAGATTGCGGAACTCACAAAAGAATTGGAAAATATTATCTCTCAGCTTTATACAGGGGAAGGCAGCAGTGAAAGTCTTCGATAGACGGATTAGCGATAAGAAAGAATTTCGGGCCTTCTGACTCACGTAATTCTTTTTCTCACTAATCCGTGTAGCGAAGACTGTACCACAACGGAAGGATTATATTTGAAATATAGCAATACACAAAGAATGAAAATACCTATCGAATCACAATCCTTAAAAAGAGGAACCAGACTCGGTTTCCGATTCTTTGAAATGTCACTCCGCTTGTTCGGGCTGCGCGGCACATACGGCCTGCTTTATTTTGTGTGTCTCTATTACGCCGTTTTTGACAAACCCGCTATTTCCTCAGCCCTGCCCTATATCGAACGGAGGTTCCCCGGATGCAGCTTTCTCAGGAAACGTCTGCATATCTATCGCCTGTTCATCAGCCAGGGAAAGCAACTGATTGACAGATACGCGGCCGTCATGAATCCGGGCCTGTTTGATTTCCAGTTGAAAGGATTTAAAGAATTTGACAGGCTGATGGAAACTTCTCCTAACGGCTTTATCCTGCTGACATCCCATGTGGGAAACTGGCAGATTGCCATGATGAGCATGAATAAAATGGAAAAAACCGTCTGCCTTCTGATGAATCCGGAAGATAATTCTGCTGTAAAAAATTCACTGCAAATCGGGCATGAGAAAGGGGATATCCGAGTCATCTCCCCAGACGGATATCTCGGAGGTGTTGTTGAAATCATGAATATGCTGAAACAGGGGCATATTGTTTCCATCATGGGAGATCGCAGCTACGGGGCGAAAACACTGGATGTCATGTTTATGGGAGAAAAGGCCCAGTTTCCCTACAGCGGTTTTGCCATTGCCGCGGCAGCCGAATGCCCGATGGTGATCCTGCTGGCTGGCAAAAATGCTTCGGATAGATATATTGTTGATGTGTCCAACATCCTGTATCCCCGCTACAAAGGGAGGCGGAACAAGGAGAACCAGCTCCGCCCGTGGATCGAAACCTTTGCCGAAATCATCGAAAGATTTGTTGATCAATATCCCTATCAATGCTTTTTGTTTTATGATATATGGAACTGAACGGACTGAGTGGCTGCGTCGAATCTTTGCAACTCACTCAGCCACCAAATTTACTTTTGAAGGAGAAGTATGAATGGAGGATCAGAAAAAATTAGGACTGACTGAACTGCGAAAAAAGTTAAAGGAACTGTTGGTGGAAGGTTTGTCACTGGAAGATATCAGCCCGGAAGAGATCAAAGATGATGAAATTCTTTTCGGGGACGGGCTTGGCCTGGATTCTCTTGATGCTGTTGAGATCGTTGTGATGCTCCAGCGCAATTTCGGTCTGGAGATCAAAGATGTGAAGCAGGGCAGGGAAGTCTTCTATTCAATGGATACTCTGACGCGATATGTTTATGAGAATATGTGAAGTTTGAAGTGTGAAGTGTGATGTCTCTTCACACTTCACACTTCTGGATGTGTCTTTCAAACTTCAAACTTCAAACTTCTGATTATGAAAACTGTAATTTCGGGTATGGGGGTAATTTCCGCAGCAGGTATGAACCTGCCGGGGACCCTGGAAACATTTAAAAGCGGACAAAGAAACGGGGGGCCTGTGTCTGTATTTTCCTCGGATCTGTCTCATCCGGTTTTTGAGGTAAAAGAACTGCCGGGAAAATGGCATAACCAGGGGATGCGAACTTTGAACCTTGCCTTGTGTGCTATTGAAGAAGCTTTGGCAGATGCAGGATTACCACCTGATCTTTCGGATTTCAGGGCGGGGGTGTGCCTGGGAACAACTGTGGCAAGCCAATTGAATGATCTTGATTTTTACCGCACCTTCCGAAACACGGGAGACGCTCCGACAGAAGCTGCAGACCGTTTCCTCAGAGGAAATCTCGGCGAAGCTGTCGCCAGATATTTCAGGGCAAAGGGCCCCTCCCTTACGGTGGTCAACGCGTGTTCATCCGGTGCGGATGCCATCGGAGCGGCTTTTTCCTGGCTGAAAAACGGGATATGCGATATTGCCATTGCCGGCGGTGCGGATGAAATCAGCCGGATACCGCTGTGCGGCTTTAATTCCCTCGGAATCATAAGTGAGGAGTTATGCCGTCCCTTTGACCGGGAACGTACCGGGCTGAACCTGGGGGAAGGAGCGGGAATTCTCATTCTTGAGGCAGAAGCCTTTTGCCGTAAGAGAGGCAGGGAACCCGGGTTATATCTTTCAGGGTACGGAACAGCCAGCGACTCATATCATCTTACTGCGCCGCATCCTAAAGGCAGAGGATTGGAATCGGCATTGCAGCAGGCCCTGGCTCAGGCAGATATTTCTCCCCGCGAAGTCTGCTTTGTGAACGCCCACGGCACCGCAACTCCGAATAATGATGAGGTGGAGGGCAGATTGCTTGCAAGGGTTCTGGGCCAGGATATCAGGTTTCTCTCCACAAAAGGATTTACAGGACATACGCTCGGTGCCGCAGGCGGCCTGGAAGCCGCATTTACGGCGGCAGCGCTCAGTAAGGAATGGATACCGGCCAGTCCCGGGTTTGCCAGCATGGATGACAACATCCCCATCTGTCCGGTTACGGAAATAACCCCCGTAAGCGGGCGATTTGCAGTTTCCACTTCTCTCGCGTTCGGCGGGACCAATACAGCGATAGTGATCGGAATGTAGGATGCCCCCGGATGCTCGCTTGGGATTGACAAATCCCAAGCATTTCGGGCGCCGAAACCTAAAATTGATTGCAATCCAAACTGGCAGCGGGGGACTTGTCAGTCCCCTGAGAGCGCAAAAGACGAACCACTGACAACGGACAACGGACCACTGACAATGAACATTTCAGGAATAGGAATCGTTTTTACACGGGGCAGGGGAATCGAAAGGTATGCTGATGCCTTGCAGCAGGGATGGATACCGCCTTCCCCGGGTGTGCCTTACAATGGAATTGAAAACTTCGGGGGGCTTCCCCAGTATCGGGTAGAAGATGATGTGATTAAGGACAAGGCTGTATTACGAAAGCTCCGGCGGGCTGACAGGTTCAGTAAAATGGCCGCGCTCTCGGCCTGGGATGCGGTGCAGGACAGCGGTATTTCTTCTGACGGAAGTGATGTCACGGGTATAATAGTTGCAACAGCCTGGGGGCCTCATGTGACAACATCCCGCTTTCTTGACGATATCCTTGACTACGGTGAGGCCGGCGTCTCTCCTACGATATTTTCCAACTCGGTTCATAATGCAGCGGTCGCTTATATTTCACTGCTACTGAACACCCGGGGGCCCACACTGACTGTGACCCAGTTCAGCTTTCCCTTTCAGCAGGCCCTGATACTGGCCCGTGCCTGGCTTGATGAGGAGAGATGCGACCGGGTTCTCTTAGGCTGCGTTGAGGAACGCGGGCCCGTGATGGAGTATATTTACAGTCAGAAGCTGAACATAGCGGGAGATGGCAAAATCCGGCCCTTTCATTTTTCAGAATCTCCTCGTGCCCTGCCCGGTGAGGGAAGCGTTTTTTTCATGATCACACGGGAACCGTCTCCGGGGAATTATTGTGAAATCAGCGAGGTTTCTTTTTCCCATGGGGCAATTCTCCGGGAAAGCAGCCCGGATATCTGCATTCTTGATGCAGACGGCATGGCTCCGGATGAGAGAATGTACCAGGATGCTGTAACACGAGATGTTTATACAGCGGGATATGCCCCTGTATTCGGCAGCATGATGGTCGGCAGCGGATTTCACTGCGCCGCGGCCGCGCTGATGTTAAAAAATCAGATTCGGTACGCCTGTCCGGTTCAGGAAAATCCCCATGACCTGCTTTTATGCACAAGGACGGAAGAGGCTGAGATAAGAGAAATTTGTTGCGTAAAATGTGACAGCGATCATGGGAACGGTGTTATCAGGCTTATTAGGGAACCTCCATGACCTGACGGTCACAACGAAACCCCGCACGATTCCCCCATTCCCCGATTTATGAAAGGACCTTTAAAATATCCGGACAGAAATACCGGTAAAAATGACAGAATGAGAAATCTCCGTTTCGGATTTCCGATATTATTTTCTTATAAATAAGCATATCAGCAAAATGCCTGAAAACTTATGGCCGGGTTACTTACTTACGCTATAAGTGAGAGCGCACCGACGACTCTCGGCACTTTTTCCCACTCATCCGCTGTTCTGAGTTGTGGCGTATCCGCGTCTGATGAATCCATTGTGTGTATCCAAGCGGGAATGGTTCCTCACCCATCCAGAAATCATTCAGGAATATAATAGTCGTCGTGAGGATAAGCAGACCAAGCAAACTCTATTTCATCGGATGTCTGCCAGTAATGCAAATGAAATTTACGGTCAATGTCCCGCCTCCAGGCTTTTGCGCCGTCTTGTTCTCGTACCCTTTGAGGATCGCCTCCTCCTTTTCCAAGCCTCAGCGGATGTGTCGCCTGAAGATTTTCATTTAAAATTACTTCTGCTAACGCTCTGAGTAATTTAGCAATTTCTTTATCTTTGTTCAAAAATCCTAATCTCTTTAGACTCGTTAAAAACCCTGACCCGAATGACCACGAAAAAGAAATTGTGTTTTCATCATCGCCTTGCCTGTGGCTCCTTTGATGAATGTAAATAGCAAGTGAGGCTCTGTAACTTTCATCATCTTCAGCATTTCTCCACAAGTTTATCGGATCAATTCGTAAATGAAACTCAAACTCATTAATATTGTTGGCTGCTGAAAAAGTTCCATTGAGTGCCAGAGGAATTCAGCAGCATGACGGGACATAACAAAATCGCAATCAAATATCTCGGTCTTTACACGGATAGTGTTATCTTCATCTCTGAGATTATTGGTCAGAAAATATGGGACGCTCTTTTGAGGAGCATCTAAATGACACCGAAAGCAGATTTTACTGGTAAAATCCTTATAATTCTCAATAAAAGGGGTTAATCTGTCTGAATAATGATAAGAAGGAACGCATTGATAATTGTCTGTCAGTATGTCATCAATTCCCAATTTGTCCTCAATAGCGGGCCCTTTTTTAAGCAATTCATTAATAATATAAAAAATATCAGATGCCTGTATTTCATCTTGAAGATTTAAATGGTCAATTGCTTTTTTAACATCTTTCCACGGCGGATAACTGTCTGTCTCTGTTAAAACCTCAGTCAGCTTTCCAGAAACATATATTCCAAGCCAATTTACATTCAGCAAATCTCTCATTGAGATGATATCCTGAATGTAAATTTCAAAAATTTTAAGCCCGTCTTCCCCTTTAGGACAGGCAAATTTAAAGGAATCTATATACAGATCAGGCATTTCGTTTTCCAGGCTCAGCAGATCGGAAATTGTCCCTGGAAGCAGACCTCTTTTTCATAGCTGCCTTTAACGTGTTTGCAGCATTTTCTTCATTTTCGTCGAAGAATCCCCGGGGCCAGTTTCTTATTACTCCGAATTCATTGATTTTAATCTCTCGATATGTGGATCGTCCCTCTTTTCTCTCAACAAAGAATATGACAAGCTCATCTGATACCTGATCCCCTTCAGCTATGACGGAACGATAACGCAAACGGTTGATCAGATATTCGCTGTGCGTCTCCACGATACACTGCTTTTTCAAAATCGCCATGGATAAGAAAAAATCTGCCAGTCTTGTCTGAACCCGGGGGTGCAAATGAAGTTCGGGCTGTTCAAAAATGAGTGTGGTTCCCTTTTCAGCCAATAATGCAGAAACGACAATTGGCAAAACCTGACTTACTCCGATCCCGACATGAATAAGATCATGCCAGAACACATCATCCAATGTGACTTTCAATTCAACACCTGCATTCCCCATATCAGCAGTTTTTACATTACTGACAACTCCCATATAATCCAGCCAATCCAGAACCGCATCCGAAAGCGGCGAAGACCTGGAACAGGGATTCGGCTCATCTGTTGCAAATTGTTCGCTCGGAATATATTCGACGTATGTGCCGCTGTGAGTATTCAGAACAGCGGCGGTATGCTCCCCTCTGATCCCCACATCTCTCGAATCCATTGTGTGTCCAAGGGGATATATGGGTTTGGGTTCCTCACGCAAAGGACCGAGATATTTCAGATGCTCGGTAAAACAACTCCGAATATTTTCCACTGCAAAATGTACATCGCTTGGCAGATGAGTAAAACTGAATGAAGATTTTCTCACAGATATATCTTTTTTAAATTCATGAAAATCTGCAAAACTGCCGCTTACGATTAAAGTACGAATCCGATCAAGCTGATTTTTCTCACCTTCAATTTCGTAACTGAGTTCAGCAATCGCCTTAGGCAGAAAATGTGAGAATGAAGCGCCGACCGCTTCTGTAATCACAGTGAATTTGTTCTTGGCCATTTCCAGCCCTGTCAGTTGCAGAGAATTTGGTCTTGATGTTGTGATTTCATACTGTAGAGAATTTATTTCTGCTTTTTGAAGACGATTATCTTTTAAACAGAATTTTTCAAGTTTGTCGTTTATACTCCCCTGACTTTTGCGGGCGGAAAAAATCGTCTCACTTTTTTCTTTCTCAATATCCGGACAATATCTGATATCCGCCGCCTCCAAAACCAGTGCTGAAGCATGAATTTTATATCACCGATATTCCGGTGTCCTGAGAGAA
>JAUCGG010000220.1 GCA_030378015.1 Desulfococcaceae bacterium HSG8 | reverse complement strand
TTTTTCATAAAATAAAGGAGTTAAAAATTACGGATATTAAATGTCTTTTTTAAATGTCCATTTTTTTTAACAATAAAATAAAAAAGTTATGTCAATATTGCCAAAAATGTGTCAGGACCCTGTTTAACATGGGTAAAAACAAAGAAAATCCGATGATCAGCGTGATTATCCCGACCTTTAACCGGGGTTGGATAATCCAGGAAGCCATTGATTCTGTACTGTCTCAGACGTTTCGGGATTTTGAACTGATTGTTGTGGATGACGGTTCGACAGATCATACGCAGGATATCCTCGGAGTGTATCAGGAAGATATTATCATTATCCGGCAGGATAACAGAGGGGTCAGCGCGGCGAGAAACAGGGGGATTGCCTCTGCATCAGGAAGGCTGATCGCCTTTCTTGATTCAGATGACCTCTGGCTGCCGAACAAGCTGTCTGCCCAGGTTGAATTTTTTAATTCAAATCCTGATGCGCTGATTTGTCAGACAGAAGAGATATGGATAAGAAACGGTTTAAGGGTGAATCCCAGGAAGAAGCATAAAAAACGTTCGGGAATGATTTTTGAGCCTTCCCTTTCCCTCTGCCTTGTAAGCCCGTCTGCGGTGATGATAAAGCCCGGTCTCCTTGATGAGATCGGAGATTTTGATGAAAATCTCCCCGCGTGCGAAGATTATGACCTTTGGCTCCGTGTCAGTTGCAGATATCCGATATTCCTAATAGATACCCCGTTGATCATTAAGCGGGGAGGGCATGAAGATCAGCTTTCCAGAGCTGCGGGGCTGGATCGTTTTCGGATACAGTCTGTCAGAAAGGTGATTGAAAGCGGGGTGCTTTCAGAAGACCAACACGAAGCCGCTGTAAAAATCCTGGGGGAAAAATGCAGGATCTATGCGGGGGGATGTCTGAAGAGGGGGCGGGAGGAGGAGGCTATGTATTATATTGGGATTGCTGAAGAGTGCGATAGAAGCGTAAATCCCAAATTCCAAGCACCAAATTCCAAATAAATCTCAAATTCCCAAGCACCAAATTTCAAATAAGGGGAAACTGCCCTGCTCGGTTCGGCAAATCCGAACCGGGTATTTTATTCTTGGGAACTTCCATAACCTGGCGTCATAACGAAACATGAAAGTCTCCCGGAGTGCAAAAAACCGCTTCGCTCTATTTTTGCACTCCGGGAGACTTTCATATAAACGGCCATAACACCGAATAGTTCCCGTTCCCTGAGCCTGTCGAAGGGATAAAATCCCCCCCAAATTGGCACAAAAAAAGGCAGAGCTTTTTTTAAAGCTCTGCCTGATTTCGATAAAGCTTGCTGATTAATTAGCCATTCTTTTTAGCAAACTTTTTGCGCAATGTTGCAATGCCTACCATTCCGGAGCCGAGCAGGAACATGGTCGCGGGTTCGGGGACGCCCTTATTAACGATAAAATCCTGATTGCTGCCCATACGTGAGACACTGTAATTGGCAGAGAGCTGGCTGACCATTTCCGGGGTAAAAGTCACATCGCTCAAAGCGGCCAGATAACCTGCAGCAGTTGCCTTTCCGGCAAGGCTCTTCAGAGTAAAGTTACCTTCCTCAAGATTATAATCATTATCGTCCAGAATAGCCTCCCATATCGCTATCTGTACAGCCAGTTTTTCAGTGTTTGTTTTAGAATCATCAAAATAGGTATCCATCAGCCAGGCAGCTTCCAACGCACCGTCAACTGAATCCAGACTTACCCGTTCAATTTCTCCTTTTCCGTACATTTGACCCGGCTCTATACAAAAAGCAGTGAATGTGTCGCCGCCGTCATCATTCAGCATAAGGTTGTCGTTATCATCGGCAATCTTTACCGTAAACTCCCCGGCAGCTCCATTATAAGAACCGCCAGTCGGAGCGTTATCATTCACATAATCAAAGCTGACATTTCCCCGATTGTTAAATTTATTATAAGTATAAGAATCAGCCTGTACAACAACCGGGACCAAGATAGATACCATCATTACAATGGCTAAAACTGACATAAACTTTTTCATTTCATACCTCCTGCGTTCAAAAAAATTAAAATTAAATTAGAAAACTTCTTACCTGCTACCTTAACAAATACTGCCACTGAATCTGAGCCTCACCTCCTTTCTTATAATTTCTATGCATTTTATGCCGTAAGTTTCTATAATGCAAACTATTACTCAACTTCAATTTATTGAAACTATCATTTAGAATAAATTTATTTCATAAATAATCGGAATAGTCAATACTTTTTTTAATTTTTTTATAATTATTAATTTTTATTTTCATATGAAATAGTTCCGAGATCCGCCGCCTTTACGAAAGAGGGATTTTCATTATTCGAATTGTGAGTTGCCTGGTTCAATGGAAATTTTGGGTTCCACTTTTACACATACTCAGTAGATCGAAAACTTTGGGTGTCCCACCTTAATTATACAGAGAGCAGATTTCGGATTTTGCCGCTTCGGATCACCCTGTGATCTGTCTGCCGGGTGTCCGGATTTCACAGGTATCGGACAAAAAACATTTTTTACTGGCATTACAGTATGTTAAATCGTCATTCCGGGGAAAATTAAAAAACGGATGTTTTTTAATCTTAACCCGGAATCCACTGTTTACAGCGGGTTACAGGAAATTTTTCGATCTACTACATCAACTTGTAAATTCCTCCCCCTTTTTTTAAAGGGGGGACGAACTTAAAAAGTGGTGTACTGCTGACAGTGGATTCCGGGTTAAAACCGGAAAACATCCGTTTTCCGATTTTCTCCGGAATGACAGCATGTTACCCGTCATTCCGGGGAACTCTCATGATCTGTGCTCACAACGAATGATGAAACTCCTCCTTATTTTAAAGGCCGGGGATTTTTTTATCGGGACTTTCATATAAACGGTCACAACGAAACATGAAAGTCTCCGGAGTTCCGGGAGGTGTGTGCGCAAGCTTCGCTCGCTTACGCAATGCCAAACTATAAGTTTGGCACTCCGTTGTCCGCGGACTTTCATATAAAAATTAAAAAACGGATGTTTTTTAATTTTAACCCGGAATCCACTGTTTAACTGTTTAATTGGGTTTACCCGAAACTTTTCGATCTACTGTCAGTTTCTGCTTTAACCGCAGAGGGCGCTGAGAACGCCGCGGTTAAAAGAAAGTCGCCTGTGTAAAAGATTAAGGATGGGTAACAGAAACGGGGTATAAATCAAGGGGGGCTGATACGTGCAGATTGATTTTATAACCAGCAGATGGAAAATATTCTTAGCATTTTCCATCTGCTGGTTATTCATGATAGGGCACAAAGAAAAGGCTCGGAAGATATATTTTTCGGAAAAACCGAAAAAGTTATGTAACCGAGTAGTAGAAGGCGGGTATCATAAAATTGCAACCTGGGCTATTTTTTTTCAGTACACCGGGCAGCCACCCTGGCTGGGGTCATCCGTGTTCTGGCCTTCCACAATTATTCTTCGAGGCTCTGCCTGCGAACTGCGAATTTCCGCCTCTCTCCTCTGGCGTTCTGCTACCGCCTTTTTCCGGCTTTCCGCTTCTATTTTCCGGTTTTTGAGACGCTTGCTTAAAGCAGGCTGGGAAATACCCAGCATCCTAGAAGCAATGGACTGGTTGCCGTTTGCCCGTTTCATGGCCTCGGTGACAAGCATCTGGGTCGCTTGCCTGATGGTCGGCAATTCCCTCAGAAGTGCAAAAGGAGAAGCCTCATCAATTCCGGGCTCTGACTGTGATACCCTGTGTTCCTGTTCCTGAGCGATATGTGCTCTGAAAGTCTCCAGCGAGAGAACTTTCGATTTGTGCCTGCTTATAGCATCGAAAACCATGGCCCGCAGTTCCCTGATATTTCCGGGGAAAGAATACGTCCTCAGCAGGGTGAACAGTTCTTTGGGCGGGGTGGGCCTTTTCTTTTCAAGGGTCCGAGCGGCCTCATCCATGAAATAATCCACCAGGAGTGTGATATCTTCCGGTCGTTCACACAGGGGGGGGGTGTGGATATGATGCGTTCGGAGTCTGAAGTTAAGGTCCTTTCGGAATCTTCCTCCCCTCTGAAGCTGCCAGAGGTTTTCGTTGGTTGCCGTAATAATATAGGCATCCGTGTATCTGGGCTGATCATCTCCCAAGGGAAAATATTCTCCCTCTTGGAGAAGCCGCAACAGTTTTACCTGTGATGCAGGCGTGAGTTCACCGATTTCGTCGAGAAAAAGCGTCCCGCCCGATGCCTGTTCGACCAGTCCCCGCCGGGGCTGCTCGGCACCCGTAAAAGCGCCTCTCGTATGGCCGAAAAGGGTGTCCGAAAAAATGTTGTCGTCAAGCCCGGCCACATTGATAACAACCAAATTGCCTTTGGTTTCCCTGATCTCATGGATACATCTTGCGATCAGCTCCTTGCCTACCCCGGTTTCTCCTGTTATCAGCACTGGTTGATTTGTATGAGATATGGACTCGACGTAGTGAAAGATTTTCAGCATTTCCGGGTCATTTGTGATAATCTTTTTAAAAACTTCGGGTTTTTTAAGAGTATTTGACATAATCATTTTTCTATCTCTGATGGGGTTTGTGTTTAGAATATTTGCCCTTTCGACAAGTAATATTTATTAAAAAATGGAATAAGTCAATGGGGTGAAGGGAGTATTCAATGGTAGCAATATCCTACCTTAAACGCTAAGGAAAAAGAACCTCTGAGTACTTCCCGCTCATTGACTGCTATAACATATCAGATTAAAAAGAAATTATCGGCATAATTTATAACGGGCTTAAAGCCTGTTATGTTTTTTCTGCCTGAAAGAAAAAATATTTCGGACAGAAATATGTGCCAAATCTTTTAATCAGCAAATGAGAGTGAACCAGCTTTCTCATTTTTTGTCTGCATAACATATTGACATTAAATTAGCAAATAATAATTCCATTTTTTATATTTATTTTTTTCTCAAAGTGAAATTATTCAATATTTATAATCTGTTAAAGAGATTGAATTCTGACTCTCAGGCATAGAAATTCAAACAAATCCCAAATACAAATATACTGACTATTGATCAACCACTCGTTCCCAACTCCGTTTGGGAACGCGATTGCCCGCGAAACTCCGATTTTGCCATAGGAAATGCAGGGTGGGTGGAGCGAAGCGCAACCCACCGGATAACTGATAATAACGCTTCACCCACCCTGCATCTTCAGAAATCAGGTAGATCGAAAACTTTTGAAAGCAGTGGATTCCGGGTTAAAATCGGAAAACATCAGTTTTCCGATTTTTCGTTCGGCTGAGTTCACGTCGAAGCCCGGAATGACGGTTGTTTCGGACAGCAGACTGTCATTCCGGGGAACTTCCATGACCTGGCGGTCGCAACGAATGATGAAAGTCCGCCGCGACTCCCCCTTTCGTAAAGGGGATTTCTTATACGGGACTTTCATATAAAAATTAAAAAACGGATTTTTTTTAATTTTAACCCGCAAAACTCCGTTTTTGCAAACAGAGTTTGCCTGCAAGTGTGTTCCCAAACAGAGTTTGGGAACAAGGGCTGAGTAGTTACTTGATTTATTTGCTATTTGTAATTTGAGCTATGCCATTCTTTCTATTTCCCCCAGTTTTTTGTCAAGCCTTTTTTGGGAGACAGGAAAGGCGGTTTTAAGTTCCTGGGCAAAAAGGGAGACTTTATATTCTTCAAGTATCCAGAAATATTCTTCAACAGCCTTTCTTTTATCTTCTGATACATGAGGGGATAACTCTTTCACAAGTTCATTCAGACGGTTATTGTAGATTCTGACCTCCCCGGCTTTCAAACTGTCTTTTTCAAGGCTTATAACACCTCGCTGTGTTCGTATAAGGATTGCCTTTATATATCTTTCCAGATGGATCATCCGATCTGTGCCATATAAACCCATAAATGTTTCCGGAACAAGCCCGGAGAGATCATCCCTTCGTTCATGCAAGAAACGGATGACAGCATGGTTTACAAGGTTCGCTTTTTCCAGATCGTAAAGAGCCGATCTCAGCAGGTGATATGCTTTCATAACCCTCATAACGCTGTCTGATTTTTTTTTCCCTTGGGAGTGAATCACGGGTTTCACAGATTCGGCATGTGCGTAAAATGCGTCCTTTTTCCGTATGTTTTTGCAAAAAAGGTCTTGAATGATGCTGTCATACAGCTTTTTTTCAACAGCCTCCCTGCCCCCGAAATATTTGGCCTGATCTTTTGTCTCTTTGGGAAGAGCCAGTGCTTTTTTAAAGAATTTCAGTTCTTTTGAAAGATGCAGTGTATAGAGTTTTTCAATACCTCTTTTATGGGAGGCCACGGCCTCGCCTTGCTGACGGAAAAGACGCAGGTTAACACAGGCATCATCTGCCTCCAGACCGGGATAAAAACGCAGATCAGAAGCCGGGGGCCGGTGCTTTGAAATTTCATTTTCAAAAGTCATGGTATCCGGAAGGTCATCGAAATCCCAGCTTATTATCCCGGTTTTTTCCCATCTTTTTCTGAGAGTTTCAAACATATCCGGGCCGGTCTGATCCGGGGTATTCTGCCTTAAAATCTTTTTATCCCTGCCGGAGCGAAGCTCTTTCCCCTTCATATCCGTAATCGCTATACGCATTTTAAGATGTTCAGGCAGGGAATTCAGAGGCCAAGCAGATGCAGGGATATCAAGGCCGAATCGCTTATAAACAAAATTTCCCAGCGCGGTGATCAGGGATGCATTGGGAAGCCGGGAATTTCGGATTTCGGATTTCACCTGGGGCATTTCACTGACAATTACATCAACTGTATCTGCCACAGGAACAAGTTTCTTCCGATAGCTTTTAGGAAGCCCTTTAATCAAAGCCGTTACTTTTTCAGCCAGAAGCCCGGGAACGATCCAGTCCAGGGATTCGGAAGGGACAGAGGCTGCAATGTCTGAGGATACCCTGACGGTCACACCGTCATCATGTTTCCCGGGATCGAAATTATAAGAGCAGTCCAGGCGGTGGTTCCCGAGGGTGACGCTTTCAGGAAAAAGAGCCAGCGCATTGTCATCAGGCGCGCAGAGGAAAAGGTTTTCTTTCTTCATTCTTAAAAAACGGTCCCCTCTCCTTTTTTTCAGGCATGACTGCAATGTCCTGATATCATAAATATCCTCGATCCTTTCACTGTAAAACTGGCACATATCCTCATCGCTGATCAGGATATCCCTTTTCCTGAGCCGGTTTTCCATATCCCTGACTTCATCTGTCAGCTTCCGGTTATGCTCCATAAACGGGAAAGGACGTTTCATATCACCTTCCACAAGCGCGCTCCGGATAAAAACCCGGGTGGCTTCATCAGGATCAATCTCGCCGTAGGGCACGGTTCTGTCCGGGACAATGATCAGTCCGTAGAGGCTCACCTGCTCAGAAGCCACCACTTCCCCCCGCTTTCTTTCCCAGTGGGGATGACTCCAGGTATATTTGCACTGATTTTTACCCAGTTTTTCCAGCCAACTGACATCTACCTTTGCTACGGTTCTGGCAAAAAGCCTGGAAGTTTCAACCATCTCGGCCGCGACAACCCACTGGCCCGCCTTGTCAAACAATCCTGACCCCGGGAAAATCATCATCTCCCTGTTTTTTGCTGCCTGGAAGATATTTTTTTCCTTTTTTATTGCAATATTGGAAAGGAAACCGCTTAAAACAGATTTGTGAATTCCTGCGTATCGCAGATCCGCGTCCGTATCCCGGGTTTCGAATTCCGGACTTCCCAGTACAGCGGCTTGCAAATTCCCCCCCCCTTTTTTAAAGGGGGGGGGATTTTTGCCTTTTTCCGCAACAAAAATCCCCCCTGCCCCCTTTAAGAAAGGGGGAGACGAATTTTGTTGTACCAAATTCTCTTTCAGGCCGAAATTCTCTTTCAGAACAGATCGTATCTGGGAATGAATATCCCGCCATTCCCTCATTCTTCTGAACGAAAGGAAATGAGCTTTGCAGAATTTTTTCAGCTTGCCCGCGCCTTTTATTGTATGATACTGCTCCCATATATTGAGAAGGGAAATAAAATCCGATGCGGAATCCTTAAAGATTTCATGCGCCTTATCCGCTTCTTCCTGTTTTTCCACGGGCCTTTCCCTGGGGTCCTGGATGCTTAAAGCAGAGGCAATCACGGTCATCTCTCCAAGACATCCCTCCTCTTTTGCCTCAATGAGCATCCGGGACAGCCTGGGGTCAATGGGCATTTTTGCCATGAGCCTGCCCTTTTCCGTAAGAATGAAACGACTTTCTGACTTTTTCCGGGACGGGATATTTTCTTTTGGCAGGATCGCGCCGAGTTCAAGAAGAAGATCAAATCCGTCTTTGATGTTTTTCAACGCGGGCATGTCAATAAAGGGAAAATCGGAAATATCCCCCAGATTCAGGGCGATCATTCTCAGGATGACTTCAGCGAGGTTGGATCTCAGGATTTCAGGCGGGGTGAAAAGCTGGCGCGCGTCAAAATCTTCTTCAGGAAACAGGCGGACGCAGACACCGTTTTCCATCCGGCCGCACCGGCCCTTCCGCTGATCCGCGCTGCTCTTTGATATGGGAACTATGGGCAGCGCGGTGGTCCTTGAACCCGGCTGATATTGAGAAATCCGGGCAAATCCCGTATCAACCACATATCTGATACCGGGAATGGTTACAGAGGTTTCGGCAACATTGGTGGATACAATGACCTTTCTCCCCGGGATATTTGAAAAAACTTTTGATTGCTCCGCGCCTGAAAGTCTTGCGTACAGGGGAAGGATGTTCGCATCCGGACCCGTTTTATTTTCTTTGAATTTTCCATCAAGCATTTCACAGGTTTCGCGGATATCCTGTTCAGTGGGCATGAATACAAGAATGTCACCGCGCCCGCGTTCCCTGCACAGCCCGTAAACCGTATTCACCGCTGTCTCTGTATAGCTTTGTTCGTCATCTCCCGAAGGGGAATACCTGACCTCAACCGGATACATGCGGCCCGATACCTTTATTATAGGCGCGTTATCAAAAGCTTTTGAAAATTTCTCTGTATCAATGGTTGCGGAGGTGATGACCAGTTTCAGGTCTTTTCTTTTTCGTAAGAGTTTTTTCAATATTCCCAGGACAAAGTCAATATTCAGGCTTCTTTCATGGGCTTCATCCACAATAATGGTATCATATTCGTTCAGATACGGATCGCCCTGGGCTTCGGCCAGGAGAATGCCGTCTGTCATGATTTTTATGTATGTATTTTCGCTGAGGCGGTCTGCAAAGCGGATTTTATACCCCGCGGACTGGCCGATTTCTTCACCCAGTTCTTCTGCAATCCTGTTAGCAACCGTGGTGGCGGCAATCCTTCTGGGCTGGGTGCAGCCGATCTTTCCATCTGTTCCCCTTCCGGCAGCAAGGCAGAATTTGGGGATCTGAGTGGTTTTCCCGGAACCTGTCTCACCGGATATGATGACCACCCTGTTCTTTGAAATGGCCCGGATAATCTCATCTTTTTTCACTGTGATGGGCAGTGCTGCCCCGTAGTTGCCGATTTTATCAAGGATGGCTCTCAGGTTTTCTTTCCGTTCTGTTTTTTTTCTTATGGAATCCCTGATCCGTTTTTCCAGGTGGGAAAGCTTTTTCTTCATCCCGGGTGAGCGTAAATATTTTTTATCAGATCTTCTGATACGAATAATTTCACGTTTCAGCAGGTATCTGTCAGCGCCCAGTGCTTTGGGTAAGATTGACTCTATTTTTCTCAGGGAAATCGGATTTCCAGGGGATTTTGTTCTGATTACGGCTTCCATGCTTCTTTCACTCATAGGTATAAAAAATGATTGAAAATTTCTACTGAATGAATTATAGATTCTTATCTCTCCGCCGGTTCGTTATGGCGGGATTTTTCAGAGTTGCACTAT
>JAUCGG010000219.1 GCA_030378015.1 Desulfococcaceae bacterium HSG8 | reverse complement strand
TTGTTGCGTAAAAAGTGGGACACATACTATCAAATGCTTCACGAACCGAGTGTTCCGTTTTGTGTAAAAGGCGGGACACCCATACACCGAAAACTAAGGAGGTCAAAATGATTAAACTTAAAGATGTAAAGATGAAACCGAAGTTAATCAGCCTGTTTCTGTTCGTGGGCGTCATGTCCCTTGTTCTTGCGGGATTGGTGAGCAGTATCCTGGTAAATAAAGCACTCATGGCAAAGTCCTATGATCAGCTTGAGACTGTGCGTGAGATCAAGAAAGCACAGATCAGAAAGTTCTTTGCCGAACGCAGGGGAGATATGGGCGTTCTGGTAGAAACAGCGGAATCGTTCAGACAAGCTGCCTTTGAGAAACTGGAAACCGTACAGGAACTCAAAAAAGCGCAGATCGAAGAACTTTTTGCAAAGATACGAGCCGATGTACTTACCCTTTCAAAAAGTCAGGATGTTTTGCAATTGTACAATCATCTTAAGAAGTATCATGATGACATGATGTTCGGTTCCACCGAACCTTTCAACGTCTCGACAGATGAATACAAGGGAATTTATGAAGGATACGGCGGGTATTTAATCAACTATGCGGAGAGATATGGTTATCACGACATGTTACTCATCAGCGACCACGGCCATGTGATGTTTACCGCTGCCAAAGAGAGTGATCTCGGTACGAACCTGGGACATGGTCAGTACAAGAACGAAGCTCTTGCGCGTCTTTGGCGTAAGGTGATCAAAACAGAGAGCGTGGTTATTGAGGATTTCTCCCCTTATTCGCCCAGCAACGGTCAGCAGACGGCCTTCATCGGTGCGCCCATCTATGATCATTCAAACAAAATTCTCGGACTGGTCGTATTGCAGATTCCCACTGCTCCCATTAACGCCGTTGCCCAGAGGCGGCATGGCATGGGAAAGACAGGCGAAACCTATTTCGTAGGCAAAAAAGACACCATCACCGGCTATCGCAGTGACAGATCGGTTAAGAAAGGCAAGATCGGCGAGGAAAAGTCCGGGGACTGTATAGATAAGGCACTTGCCGGTAAATCCGGCCAGGAAGTCAAAACCGGAAGTACCGGAGATATGGAAATCATCAGTTATGACCACTTAAAAATACCAGGCCTGAATTGGACGATTATCAGCACTATAAGTTTGGAAGAGGCGATTGCCCCGAAGCAAGAGGGGAAGCAGGATGATTATTTTAAGAGGTATGTCCGAAAATACGGCTATTATGACCTGTTCCTGATCCATCCCGAAGGAAATGTTTTTTATACTGTGGAACAAGAAGCAGACTATCGCACAAACATGATCAGCGGCGAGTATGCCGAATCAGGACTTGGCAGACTGGTCGGCCGGGTATCACAGAGCAAACGATTCGGTTTCGCTGATTTTGAACCTTACGCTCCAAGCAATAACGAACCCGCTGCTTTCATCGCCCAACCTGTGATTCACAAGAACGAGGTACAAGTGATTGTGGCTCTCCAACTCTCCATTGAAGCCATCAACAGTATCATGCAGCAGCGTGAGGGTATGGGAAAGAGCGGAGAGACTTACCTCGTGGGGTCTGACAATCTCATGCGCTCTGACTCTTACAAGGATAAAACTGACCGTTCGGTAAAAGCATCTTTTGCCAATCCGTCCGGGGGAAGCGTTGATACGGTGGCAGCCGCAGAAGCGATTTCCGGCAGAACAGACCAGAAAATCATTGATAACTATTGGAGAGAACCGGTTCTTTCAGCATATACGCCGTTAGAAATAGGGGATACAACCTGGGCGCTGCTTGCTGAGATAGATGAACGTGAGGTAAGGGAACCTGTAAATAATCTGATATTCTGGATAATTATAACAGGACTGAGTATAGCGGCAATAGTGGCGGTTTTCGCATTCTTTATTGCAAAAGAAATTTCCGGCTCACTGATAAAGGGTGTTGATTTTGCCGGATCAGTGGCTGCCGGCGACCTTACCGCTGAAATAAATATAGATCAGAAAGACGAGGTCGGCATTCTGGCAGATGCATTGAAAAAAATGGTGTCGAAGCTTCGTGAGGTTGTGGGTGATATAAAGTGTGCGGCAGATAACGTGGCACACGGCAGCCAGGAGATGAGTTCCGGTACGGATGAGATGAGTTCCAGCGCTGAGGAGATGTCGCAGGGCACGTCAGAGCAGGCTGCTTCGGCTGAGGAGGTATCAGTATCTATGGAGCAGATGGCCGCCAGTACCAGGCAAAACACAGATAATGCCGTGCAGACCGAAAAAATCGCATTGAAATCTGCCGGAGATGCCCGTGAAAGCGGAATCGCTGTAGCCAAAACCGTAAATGCCATGAAGGAAATCGTCCAGAAGGTCTCAATCATTGAGGAGATTGCCCGGCAGACAGATCTGCTGGCATTGAACGCCGCGGTTGAAGCGGCCAGGGCAGGAGAGTACGGGAGGGGATTTGCAGTGGTGGCATCCGAGGTTCGCAGCTTGGCCGAACGGAGCCAGAAGGCGGCAGCCGAGATCAGCAATTTGTCAGTTTCAAATGTGGAAATTGCGGAAAAAGCAGGAGAGATGCTGGCCCTGCTCGTACCGGATATTCAGAAAACAGCCGAACTGGTTCAGGAGATCAGCGTTGCGAGCAATGAGCAGAATAACGGTTCGGAACAGATTAACAAGGCGATCCAGCAGTTGGACCAGGTGATTCAGCAAAATGTCTCGGCTTCTGAGGAAATAGCTTCAACATCTGAGGAAATGGCTTTAACATCCGGGAAACTGGCATATCAGGCGGAACAACTTCGGAATACTATCGGATTTTTCAAAGCTGATGATGCCGGCCAGAAGATATCGGGTCAGGGGAAATTGTCCGAAGGCTTGGCAGGAAAGACATCTGCACCGGAAACTGTCGCAAACGGCGGGAAAGAGCAGTCAGGCCATCGGAAAGGCGGCAGTGCTGATGCGGAAAACACAAAATCAGATGGCGATATTTTGCTCAGCATGGGCCAAGATGATTATGATACGGGATTTGAGAAATATTGAAGATGCATTCCTCTGGCCTCCTACTTTCAGCTTTTATGAGCGCTGGCGTAACCCACCATCTTTGTTGGCGAATGATACGATGGTGGGTTACGCTTCGCTCCACCCACCTACTACAACAACTTGGAAATTCGTCCCCCTCTCTTATAATATTATTATAACCATGCCGTCTCCGGAATTCCTTCCGGGGTCAGTTTCCTCATCCGTTCCCGGCAGAGCCCGCACCTGTTCATTTTCATCTCTTTCTGTCCGAATATGCTCTCCGGATAAACATGCAAAGAAAAATTTTTCAACCTTTTTCAGGAACGTATTGAAATCCGAACCCGTTTATGTTATTCAGCCGGAATGTATCGGAAAAAAATTACCGAAAAATCTTTGTCAGCGGCAATAACAGGCCGGAATAACATTGTATTTTGTAAACATCTGATATCGCATGATATAAAATTAATGAAACTCTGTTTTAATTAATTAACCGAATGATGAGTTATAATATAAGTTGTACATAGCGTTTTTAATCATTTGCCCGTTGCAACTGACAACTAACCACATAAAATGCCCGAACAAAAAAACAGCATCAGAGACGCCGACGTCAGATCCCGCCTGAAGGCTATTATTTTATCCTTGGTGGTGAGTATCATATTGATGGCCGCGAAATTTTACGCTTATCGGATTACCGACTCCTCCGCGGTCCTTTCCGACGCGCTTGAGTCAATCATCAACGTGGTGGCAAGCGGATTTGCCCTCGGAAGCATCATCTTCGCGGCTATGCCCCCGGATGAAAGCCATCCCTACGGGCATGGTAAAATCGAATACTTCTCAGCCGGGTTCGAAGGCGCTATTATAATGCTTGCTGCCTTGGGAATTTTCAAAATAGGATGGTCTCACATTTTACATCCCCCGGAGATTACGGAGATTGAAAGCGGCTTCCTGATTCTCCTGGGAGTGGCAGTGGTGAATCTCCTCCTGGGCATCCTCCTGATCCGGGTTGGCAAAAAAACCCGCTCCCTTACCCTGATAGCGGACGGTAAGCATGTGATGACAGATGTATGGGTAACCGCGGGCGTGCTCGGCGGGCTTTTCCTGGTCCGCCTGACAGGATGGTACTGGCTGGATGGTACTGTGGCCTGCCTGGTAGGATTAAATATCCTTGTGACAGGAGCAATACTGATCCGCCAGTCCTTTGAAGGACTGATGAACGCTTCGGAACCCGGGCTTCTTGATGAGATATCCGAGCTGCTCTCAAAGCATCGCAGGGAAATATGGATTGATATACATCAGCTCCGGGCCTGGCGGTCCGGAAACCTTATTCATATTGATTTTCACCTGATCCTGCCCTCTGATTTCACCCTCGAACAGGCCCACCGGGAAGGCAAGGACGTGGAAAATCTCATTGATACCCATTTCCAGGGATACACAAGCGTACTGATTCATCTTGATCCCTGCACTGATCCGGATTGCCCTGTCTGCAGCCGCCATCGCTGCGAACTGCGCCGGGCTGAACAGGGAAAACAGGTTCCCTGGAAGCGGGAGACCCTTTGCCGGCTGTCGGATGAAGCGGACAACTGAGGTGATTTCCAGAAAAGAATATACCAAGTTTGTAGTCCCGCCTTCAGGCGGCATGACACCGCCTGAAGGCGGAACTACTACATCACTTTTTAAGTTCGTCCCCCTTTTTAAAGGGGGAGGAACTTACAAGTTGATGTACTACAAACTTCAATCCGATATGTTTTTTTTTGGAAATCGCCTGACACAAAAAAGAGGACTATTTCATGCCATCTGTTGCAAATCATCTGAACAATTTTACAGAATCCGTCATTCGGGAGATGACCCGTGTTTCCAACCAGTACGATGCAATCAATCTGTCCTAGGGATTCCCGGATTTTGATCCGCCTGCGGAACTGGTCCAAGCCGCCAAAAGCGCTCTGGACAACGGATACCATCAGTATGCAATTACATGGGGCGCTCTGAATTTCCGTGAAGCCCTGGCGCGTAAGCAGAGTCACTGGATGGGATTGGAACTTGATCCCGATGAGAATATTGTTGTCACCTGCGGCAGCACCGAAGCCATGATGACGGCCATGATGACAGCCTGCAACCCGGGGGATAAGGTGATTGTATTTTCGCCGTTCTATGAAAATTACGGTGCGGACACCATCCTCACCGGATCAGAGCCGATATATGTGCCCCTGCACCCGCCGAATTTCGAATTTGATCCTGATGAATTACGCCGCGGGTTTGAGCAGGGCGTCAAGGCACTGGTGCTGTGCAATCCCTCCAATCCCACAGGAAAAGTCTTTACGCCCGAAGAACTTCAATATATTGCCGATCTGGCACAGGAATTCGACGCGTTTGTCATTACAGACGAAGTATATGAACACATTGTCTATGCGCCGCATAAGCATACCTATATCGCCAGCCTTCCCGGGATGTTCGAACGCACCATTTCATGCAGTTCGCTTTCCAAGACCTACGCGATCACCGGGTGACACTTTTAATTGCACCCTTTTGAAAGATTTAAAAAATAACTTGACAGAGCTTGCCCAAGTCCTCGCAGGTTTTATGGTCGTTATGCCAACTAATAAAAAATTGGAACAGGAAATAAAGGAACTGAAAAAAGATCTGAAAAAATACCGTGATCTTTTTGAGAATTCTCCAATCGGGATATTCCAATCCACTGTTGATGGCAGACTCCTGAACGTGAACCCGGCCTACGCACAGGTGTTCGGATATAAGTCCCCGGGTGATCATATCGCATCCGTCAGGAATGTGGCAGAAGATATGTATGTCCGTCCTGAGCAGCGGGACGGATTTGTTGATATGGCCCTGGAGCAGAACTGCCTGCTTAATTTTGAAATCCCGTTCCGCCGTAAGGACGGAAGCACGTTTATCGGCAACCTGCATGTGCGGGTTGCCCGGAATCATGACGGTTCTGTCCGATATCTGGAAGGCTTTGTGGAGGATATTACGGAAAGAAAGCGCATAGCGGAAGCCCTGCGCGAGAGCGAGGAGCGATATCGCACGGTGTTTGAAAACACGGGAACAGGTACGATCATCATTGAAAATGATATGACAATATCCCTGGCAAACGCGGAGTTCGAGAAGCTTACAGGTTATACAAAAGCTGAGATAGAAGGCAGGATGAAGTGGCCCCTCCTGATCCACGAACAAGACGTGGAGAGGATGAAGGGATATCATACAGAGAGAAGAAAGAAAGGAGGAAATGCCCCGGGCGAGTATGAGGCGAAAATTGTTGACAGGCATAAGAATGTCCGAAACGTACTGATCAAGTCGGGCATCATCCCGGAGACAAGCAGGAGTGTCTCATCTGTATTGGATTTCACTTCCCGAAAAAAAGCAGAGGAATCTTTACGTGAAAGGGAATCCCAGCTCAGCGGCATCATAGAAGCTTTCGAGGGATTTATATATATCTGCACACCGGGCTTCCGGATTGAGTTCATGAATAAATCTCTCATGGAACACAGCGGATATAAGGGAACCGGCGGGATATGCCACCGGATAATATACAATTCGGACAAGCCCTGTCCGTGGTGTCCGAATGAACGGGTATTCAAGGGCCAAACCGTCAAGAGGGAGTTTAAAAACCCCGGTAACAGCAGATGGTACTATTCGGTGAACTCTCCTATTCTCAACATGGATAATACTGTGCTGAAGAATCAGGTGATGATCATTGATATCAATGACCGCAAGCTGGCAGAAGAAGCTCTGAGGGAAAGCGAGGAACATCTCCGGAAGGAAAATATCCGGCTGAGATCCGATATAAAAGATCGTTATAAATTCGGCGAAATTATCGGTAAAAGTCCGGCAATGCAGAAGGTGTATGAACTGATTGTAAAGGCCGCGACCACTGACGTGAATGTCATTATTTACGGGGAGTCGGGAACCGGCAAGGAATTGGTTGCCAAGGCTGTCCATGATATGAGTGACCGGAATGGCAGGGCATTTGTGCCCGTCAACTGCGGTGCGATTCCTGAAAATCTCCTGGAAAGTGAATTTTTCGGATATAAAAAAGGGGCGTTCACAGGGGCAAACACGGACAAACGAGGATTCCTGAAACTTGCAGACAGGGGAACCCTGTTTTTAGATGAACTGGGCGAGATTGATACAAATATGCAGGTGAAATTACTCCGGGCCATCGAGGGCGGGGGCTATACGCCCATCGGGGGAAGTAAAACGGAGAAGCCGGATGTCCGCATTATTGCAGCCACCAACAGGAACCTGCATGATCTCCTGAGACGGGGATTTATTCGTGAGGATTTCTTCTACAGGATTCATATCATCCCCATTTATCTCCCGCCCCTGAGGGAGCGCAGGGAAGACATACCGCTTCTCCTCGAACATTTCCTGAGGGCTTACGGGGATGACAGGAAACTTCCCTCCCTTACCGGAAAGATGCTTGAATCTGTAAGAAATTACAACTGGCCCGGCAATGTGAGGGAGCTTCAGAACACGGTGCATCGCTATGTGACGCTGAATACGCTTGATTTTACGGGGAAACCGCTCCGGAATTTTCCCGGAACTGATTATGCTGAGGAGAAGAATTCGGATCATGTTTTGTCGCTCCGGGACGCGATGAAAAATTTTGAGAAAAATTATATTGTCAAAGTATTGGAACACAACCGGTGGCACAGAACAAAGGCTGCTTCGATGCTGGGAATTAATCGCAAAACATTGTTTAAGAAAATGAAAGAGTTTGAGATTATGTAAATAAATCCCAAATTCTCAGAAAAAAACCATTATCCCGGGAAGGAGTGCAAAAATAGAGCGAAGCGTCCGATCTGCATTCCCACGCAAAGCATGGGAACGAGAGGCTTCCGGGGACTTTTTTTACTCGTTCCCAGGCTCCGCCTCACTGCCATTAAGTTAAGGAACACAGCCTGCCGAGGAAAATGTTATTTCAGGCACTTACGCCTCCTTATCAGGCCGATCCGACTCTTAACTTAATGGCAGTGAGGCTCCGCCTGGGAATGCATTCTGCAAGGCTCTGCCTTGGACATTCCTCACTCAACTCATCTGTTTTACGCTGAAACACGAGGCAGAGCCTGGGAACGAGAATTTCCTACTTTTACTTTTGGAAATGCGTCCTGTCCGGGATTATTGCAAAGCAAGCTTTGCACTCCGCGAATTTATACTTCTGAAAAGGAGCACTTACAAAACACAAGACACAAGAGAAAGGAGGAAGAACATGAATCCGATAGGCCCTGTAAATGCGCTTTATCCCATGCCCGCCACACTGGTGGGAGCAACAGTAAACGGTAAGCCGAATTTCCTGGCAGTTGCGCATGTGGGAATTCTGAATCACGGAACACCCCAGTATCTTTCCATCGGTCTTGCCAAAATCCACTATTCCAATGCCGGTATCCGTGAAAACAGGGCATTCAGCATCTGCATGCCGTCTGAAGAACTGATGGTTGAAACAGATTATTGCGGGATCATGACCGGCAAGAAAACGAACCCAGGTTTTCGATATCAACAAATTTATGCGTATTCTCTTTAAGTGCCTTGAGAAAATAATAGGCAAAAAGACTGTGATTGTCTCTCCCGCTGTCGGCAACCGGCTCCATGCCGCCTGAACTGATAATCTGTCTTGATTTTTTACGCGCCAGTTGCAGGATTCTCGACCGGTAATTCTGATCAGAAAGGGAAAGCGCGGAACCACCTCCCCGGAGGAGATTGCCGCTGTAACAGGAATCTGCAATCACCACAATATTCTTTCCCTTTACTTTTTCTGAGGTAAGGATATTTTTTATTGCAGAGTTGGTTATCCAGCCCGTGGGATCATTCAGCTTGCCCTCCGCAGGAATCCAGTATCCGTCGCTGGTCAGATCATCCAATCGTCCGTGTCCCCCGAAGTAAATAAGCAGATTGTCATTCCGGGTCAGACCCGCAGCCAGTTTTCTCATATCATGGATAAGTTTGACCCTTGTAGCTTCTTTATCAGTTCTGAGTATTACATTTTTTTCCGGAAACCTGTATCGCCCGACCAAAATTTTCTTCAGTTCTTCGGCATCATTGACAGCCGTCTGAAGAATCGGCCATTCCGCATACTTGTTAATGCCGATAATCAGGGCGTAATATTTTCCCGGTGATGCCGAAGGAGTTGCGATTATACGTGAGATCGGTACTCCCCTGTCACTTTCTGTATCAGACTGGGACAGAAGGGGAAAACAATCCAGTGAGGCGAGAAGGCTTTCGGAGCCGGATGGCCGGATATCTGATACCCGGCTCGGCCGGGGAATTTCCGCACGGGTCTGATTTCCGGCACGGTCTTCGGCAATGATAACCACCTTTTCCTGACCGGATGCCAGGAAAACCGGGTGATCAAACACGGTTTCCGGAACAGGATGTTTCAGGATGCTGCGGTCATTTACGCGAATCGCCCTGATGCCCGAAGTGTCATACGCGTATCCCCTGACGGCATATCTGTTCTCTGAATCCTTGGCAGCTTTCAGTTCGTCAATATTCAGGATGGGGCCGGCGCGGTCACATCGAACTGTCCTTTCTGCCCTGCTCGTCTTGCCTGCCAGATCCGTGACCTCGACAATAACGGAGTTTTCTCCTATCTTCATCGGCACATCTGCATAAAAAGGAATCCGCGGGGCCGAGAGGTCAATTCGGACAGATTCGCCGTTTACCTGTATTTCCTTCACAAATTTATCATCCGATGCCGCGCCCTTCACTGTAAGGGTAAAGCCATTGGAAAGCGCGTTCTGCCCCGGGGATTCAATGGAAATATGCGACGGGGCAGTGTCCGAGCTTTCCTGTTCGATCAGAGCCTTACGGGTTTTATCCAGATAGAACTCTGCTTTTGCA
>JAUCGG010000218.1 GCA_030378015.1 Desulfococcaceae bacterium HSG8 | reverse complement strand
AGCGAAGCGTAACCCACCATCGTATCATTCGCTAACAAAGATGGTGGGTTACGCTTCGCTCCGCCCACCCTACATTTTTCGGAATCGGGTATTTTATTTATTTGGAGTTCCCTAAACAGGTAAAATTATAAGCCCCGGAATAAATTCCAAGTTGCTGTACTAGCTCCCTTCAGGGTGCTTTTGCTTTCAGCCGGGGGATTTATCCCTCGGCTTTAGCTTTCACGGGGGGTTTATCCCTCGGCTTCCGGGATTGACTCTTATTGACGCTAACATCTGATTTATTGCACTTAATGGAGAAAACTAATGGCCTCAAATAGCTACTGGGCAGACAGTTATGTTGAAAAAAGACTCGCCGCGAACGCGGCTATGAACCTGATCAAGCCGGGGCAGAGGGTTTTTATCGGTTCTGCCTGCGGGGAACCCCAGCATCTTGTAAAAACTCTCTCAGAAACATCATCCTGCTTTACTGACCTTGAGATTGCCCGTCTGCTGGCTTTGGAGAGCACCCCGCTATCCCTGATTGCGAACAAGGCCTATTCCCACAGTCTGAATATCAGATCCTTTTACCTGGGATCTGCCAAACCGAAATCCCTGGCAGAAAACATGCGGTATATCACGCCCATGAATCTCTCCGCAGTGCCCCGGCTGTTTAAAAGCAGACAGCTTCCCATACATGTGGCCCTGATCCAGGTGACGCCCCCGGATGACTTCGGCTGGATGAGCCTGGGGGTTTCGGTGGATATTACCCTGGCAGCGACCCGGTCTGCTGATCTTGTGATTGCCCAGGTAAACCCCAAGATGCCAAGAGTGCTCGGACAGAGTTTTATCCATGTCAATGACGTGGATGTGGTTGTAGAACATGAAGAAGATATTCTCACTGTGGGCGCGCCCCCTGAATTAGAAGCAGCCAATGTGATCGGAAGGCTTATTGCAAGGCTGATTGACGATGGTTCGACGATTCATATCAGCCCCGGGGCAACTCAGCAGGCAACCCTTGAGGCCCTTTCTGACAAAAATGATCTCGGCATCCATACAGAGTATCTGACAGAAGGAATCATGCATCTTGTTTCAATGGGGGTCGTTAACAATCGGAAGAAAGGATTTAATGAGGGGAAACTGGTGGCAGGCGCTGCAATGGGACCCGAAAATCTCTATGAATACCTGGATGATAACCCCTCCATTGAGTTTCACCCGTCAGATTATGTCAATGATCCTGGGATCATCTCCCGCCATAACAAGATGGTCTCCATGAATGTTGCCATGACAATGGATCTCACGGGTCAGGTGGCCGCGGATGCCCTTCCGTACAACCTTTTTTCCGGTGTGACCGGTATGCTTGATTTTATCAGGGGCGCGGCCCTGTCAGAAGGGGGAAAATCAATTATGATGCTCCCCTCAACCAGTCTGGACGGAACCAAAAGCCGCATTGTCCCGTTTCTGAAAGATACTCCCGTTGTTGTTCCCCGCGGGGATGCACACTATGTTGTTACGGAATACGGAGCGTTTAACCTGTTCGGGAAAAGCCTCCAGGAAAGGGCAATGGGGATGATCAGCATTGCTCATCCTGATTTCCGGGAAGAACTTTTTTCCGAGGCAAAAAAAATGGGACTGCTCACCCCGGACCGCACCCTGAAAGAATCTGTTTACGGCATATATCCGGTCAAACTGGAGGAAACCATAGAGATTGACGGTGAAAAAATAACCATCAGGCCGGCAAAACCGGTGGATGAGCGGCGGATCCAGGAACATTTCTATAATCTGGACAGGGATGATGTTGTTTCAAGATTTTTCCATGAAAAACACAGTTTCATCAGAGACGATGTAGAGGGAATGTTTCAGATTGATTATATTAAAGATATGACCATACTTGCTGTGCATGGGGAATTCGGTTTTGGCAAGGTGGCCGCGGTCGGGGAATATCTTATAAATCAGGCCAATAACATGGCAGAAGTTGCATTTTCCGTAAGCAGACCCTACCAGGGAAAGAAGCTCGGTAAGATATTAATGAAAAAACTGGCTGAGGCAGCACAGGAAAACGGAATTTCAGGACTGTTTGCCGTCACAACACCGACAAACAGGGGCATGGTAAAGCTGTTCAAAACCCTGCCATACAAGATAAAAACCTCGTTTGAAGAGGATATGATTCTGTTAAGCTGCAAGTTTGATGAACTGGAAACGTGATGCGTGAAGTGTGATACGTGATGCGTGATGCGTGATAAGGTCGGCCGCATGGCTCGGCTCGGATTGACAAATCCGAGCCATGTAACGTGATGCGTGAAACGTGATGCGTGATAAGGTCGGAGGTTCGGGCCGCATGGCTCGGCTCGGATTGACAAATCCGAGCCATGTAACGTGATGCGTGAAACGTGATGCGTGATAAGGTCGGAGGTTCGGGCCAGATGGCTCGGCTCGGATTGACAAATCCGAGCCATGTAACGTGATGCGTGAAACGTGATGCGTGATAAGGTCGTAGGTTCGGGCCAGATGGCTCGGCTCGGATTGACAAATCCGAGCCATGTTACCGCCGGATTTGTCAATCCGACGGGAGCAGAGCGGGTGAATGGGCCGAAATGAACTGTCACAACGAAACATGAAAGTCGGAACAAAACACCAAACACCAAATAAACTGAACAAGGGCAGATTCGCAGATTCCCGAATATTCAGGCACTCAACCATTCACAAAACAGATAAGGAGCAAATAGGGATGGCTGGCAAACACATACTTGTGGCTGAGGATGAAGAATATGTCCGTCTTTCCCTGTCCATCATACTCAGGAAAGCCGGGTATGAGGTGACAACTGCTGAAAACGGACAGGATGCATTGGAAAAAATTACAGCATTGAAAGATACAGACAGACCGGTTGATCTTTTACTGACTGATATTCGGATGCCCGGCATATCCGGTATGGAACTGATCAGTGAGCTTAAAAAACAGGAGTTCGATCTGCCCGTTTTTGTCATTACCGGCTACGGGGATAAAGAATTGGTGGTTGAACTGATGCGCAGAGGCTGTGCAGACTATATTGACAAGCCCTTTGACACCCAGGATCTGCTGTCCCGTTTTCCCCCGATTTTTGAAAAGCTGGAGAAAGAGAAGGCAGCAAGAGAAAGGCAGGGGGCTCAGTTGGCACATGAAAAAGCCGAACTTGATTCCCAGATCAAGTCTTATACTCATAATCTTGAGCAGTTGCGGGGACAGATTGATTCTGCTGTGGGAGCCTATCAGGATCTGATACAGATTCGTGAGGATAGTTGTAAAGTAAATATCGCATACCGCCATCAGCCTCTTTCGGAGCTTGGCGGCGATTTTTTTGATATACGGAGCACATCAGCAGGATGCGATATCCTGCTCGCTGATGTGGCGGGCCACGATATGGGCGCGTCTTTTCATACGATTCTGATCAAAGCGTTTTTTGATGAGAACTGCCGAACTGAAAACAACGGAGAGTCATTTTTCCGACTCCTTAACAGACAACTCCTTGAAAATGGTAAGAACGAGCGGATGGTGACTGCTATCTTTCTCCGTCTGAATCTGAAAACAATGAAGGGGGAAGTTGCCACCGCTGGACATCAGCCTCTGATCAAGGTTTTAAAAAAATTACCGGTGCCCAGTCCGATCATGACAAAAGGAGATGTCCTGGGAATCCATGATCATGTCAGCTTTGAAAACCGGGCATTCTCATTCTCTTCAGGTGACAGATTTTTCCTTCATACTGACGGACTTACCAATGCTCACAGGGTGGACAGCCATACTGGGAAAAGAAAGAGACTCGGGGCCCACGGTCTTGATAATCTGATAAGGGAACAGCGCGACCTTTCACTTGAGAAGCTCATTGAGCATATCGGGGACGGAATTACAGAATTCTACGGCTATAAATTCAATGATGACATGCTGTTTGTGGGGGTGGAAATTCCGTAGTACACCGACTTGTAAATTCCCCCCTTTTTTAAAGGGGGGGCAGGGGGATTCCTTCCGTAAAACACTTTTCTGACAACGGAAAATCCCCCCGGCCCCCTTTAAAAAAGGGGGGTGGATAAGCTTAAAAAATTGTGTAGTAGTCCCGCCTTCAGGCGGTCTGTATGTGACCTTAGTGCTCTGTTTCATAAATAATGTCCGGGTTAAAACGGAGGAGTGCAAAGCTTGCTTTGCGCCGCTGCGGGATTCCCGCAAAGCAGGATTTGCACCCCGCGGAATTTATAACCCGGACATTATTTCTGAAACGGAGTACTTAATTATCTGATTTTACAAAAGCCGCCTGAAGGCGGGACTACGAACTTTTTCGGAAACTCGTTATTGATTACCGGTTAATTCGACAATCCAGGGAGAATATCATAATGTTTAAAATGAATGAAAACGGCAGTTCGATAACTTTCAGCTTTTCTTCTGAAATGCATCTGGTAGATCGTGTCATTCAGTCATGCCGGGATTATCTGAAACATTCAGGTGTTTCGGAATTTTCTCAATTCAGGCTGGTACTTCGGGAACTTCTGATCAATGCTGTTGAACACGGTAATAGGAACATTGTCGAGCACACGGTGATATGCAGTATCGAGCATATGGGAGAGTGGCAGTTCAGGATCACCGTGGAAGATGAAGGAGACGGATTTGATCCCAGGACACTTGACATGAAAATGCCCAAGGATCCGGAAGAGATGCGCAAACGCGGCTATCCGCTGGTGAATGCGTTTACAGATCAGTTGGAATTCAGCGAAAAGGGTAATCGTGTAATAGCCTATATCCGAATCCCCCGGATGACAGTATTTCGTATCCGCGATGATAACGGATGGCAAATTATCACGCCGTCAGGAGATATTACGGCAAGTATTGCAGAAAAATTCCGAACCACTCTTGTGGAACTGATTGACAAAGGACACAGCCGGTACCGATTTGATCTTGCCCATGTTGAGGATATTGACTCCGTAGGGCTGAGTGTGATGATTGTTTTTGCAAAAATGCTCAGTAATAAAAGCAGTAACATGCAGTTGGAGATTATAAACTCGGGAAAGGCCCTGATTGAGCTTTTTCATATGACGCGTATGACTAAAACTTATAAAGTAATCGGGGGTAGGCCGGAGAGTGTTTAGTGTTTTATGTTTCGTTGCGGCATTCGTCTGAACCACGATTTACAGGATTAAAGGATTGACAGGATAACACGCTAGTACATCAACTTGTAAATTCCTCCCCCCTTTTTTAAAGGGGGGCCGGGGGGGATTTCTGCCGTAACACCTTTTTTTAGCAACGTAAAATCCCCCCTGCCCCCTTTAAAAAAGGGGGGGACGAACTTAAAAAGTGGTGTACTAGGCGGAGCCTGGGAATGAGAATTATTATTTCTGAGGGGAATGCGTCCTATTTGAACTTACTTAAGGTGATTTCCGGAAAAAAATATACCAAGTGCAGTTTGTAGTTCCGCCTTCAGGCGGTGTTAAGCCGCCTGAAGGCGGAACTACAAACTTCGATCTGGTATGTTTTTTATTGGAAATCACCTAAATACTTCTTAAATTCAGCCACATTTGAAGAATCAATGACTTTTGTCTCCGTATAGGTGATCTCCCGGGGCATTCGTTCCTCCGATCATTTTCAAAGCCAACTGAACCCCTTTGATTCCCATTTTCGCGGGTAACTGGGCAACGGTTGTAAGCATGGTTCCTTTTTCCACAGCTTTCAAAGCAGCACCGATAGCATCATACCCCATGACCCCGATATCGTCTTTTCCGATCTCCCGAATCGCCCTGATAGCGCCTAATCCCATGTTGTCGTTGCTTGCAAACACAAAGCTGATATCCGGATTTGTCTGGAGAATATTCTGAAACGCCTCATAACCTTGCTCAACTTCCCAGTTTGCTGATTCTTCCGCTGCAATCTCTGCCTTACCGGCAACAGCGTCCCTGAATCCGTTCTGCCTGTCTTTGGCGTTCTGCCATGACAATAAACAGGATTTTGCTTCTTTTCATTGATCTTCTCCTTTCAGATTTTTGTTTCTATAATAATCTTCGGATTTTGGATACCTTTGAATCCTCGCAAAGGCGCAAAGAATAACCATATCTGAATCTGATATCTGAAAAAGTCAGGAAAGGGCGTATTTATAAGTTGGGGAGTAACTTAACTTTCAGTCCCTCCGGACAATAAAAGCGACTCCCCCAACTTGTAAATGCGCCCGTCAGGAAATTACCGGCTCCCCCCTTTTCTTTGCGCCTCTGCGAGAGATAATTGTTCGGATAATCATCATATTCAATCTCAAATAGTTATGCCGCCGAACCAGCATTTTTATGTTTATTGGGATTTTCCAAGAAATAAAATACCCGCCTGTTGCTCGCGGGGATTGACAAATCCCCGCCGCGGGTTCGGATTTGTTAATCCGAACCGAGCAGGAGGTGACCCATTTCTCTGAACCGGGTATATTCAGTAGATCGAAAACTTTCGCAAGCAGTGGATTCCGGGTTAAAATCGAAAACATCCGTTTTCCGATTTTCCGTTCAGCCGAACGGAAAATCGGAATCCACTGTCAGACAGAAAGTTTTCGATCTGCTGATATTATCTATTCGGAGTTCCCTTGCTCTGAATAAGCCGGCAGTTCGATGATCACCTGCGCGCCCTGATCATTTCCGGAACTCTCAACCCTGATTGTACCACCGTTATTTTTTCCTACTGAAACGTGAAGCGTGATCACGTTTCACGCTTCATGTTTCACGCTTCATTATTGCCTTCCTAGCCAAGTCAAAGGGCACAATAATAATGGAGAGCAGTATAACATAAAACCACTCTGCCAGGGAAAGCCCGACTGTTCTGAACATATCTCCCCCGAGATAGGTGATCAGGATCTGGATGATGAAGATCATGCCGACAACCTGGAGGAATCCCTTGTTCTCAAAAATATGATCAAACAGGTTCATTTCCTCTACTCTTACATTGAATTTATTAAAATTATTCAGGAAGACAAACATAGCGAAAAATGATGTGAGAAAGACCGGCTCACTGAACGCTCCGCCTCTCTGGAAAAGACCTCGGATAAGGTCGCTTTTGAGGAAAAATACGGAAAGAAGCGCGATAAATATCCCGTTGCACAGGATAGACGACCACATTTCTTTGGTGATAAGCTTCTCCTCCCTGTCCTTGGGCTTTTCCTCCATATGCTTGGGAAGGGGAGGCTCGCCGCTGAATGCCAGCGCGGCCAGGGTGTCCATAATAAGGTTTACCCAGAGGAGTTGGATCATGGTCAGCGGAAGCTCAAAGCCCAGGAAGGGACCCAGGAACGCAATCAGGATCGCGCTTACATTAACCGTCAACTGGAAGGTGATGAACTTCTGCACTGACCTGTAAATAGTCCGCCCGTAATGCACAGCGTGTGCAATTGAACGAATATCATCGTCAAGGATAACAATGTCAGAAGCTTCCTTTGCTACCTCGGTGCCGCTTCCCAGACCGAATCCGATATCCGCATTGCTCAACGCGGGGCTGTCATTCACCCCGTCGCCGGTCATGCCCACAACCAGGCCGATATCCTGGGCAAGCTTTACAAGACGGGTTTTGTCCTGGGGAAGACATCGGGAAACCACCTTCAGGTTAGGAAGAATTTGCTTGACCTCATCATCGGAAAGCTTTGCCATTTCCGAGGATTCAACGGCAACGTCCTCATCACTGCTGATCAGTCCCACATCTTTGGCAATGGCTTTAGCTGTTCCGTGCCTGTCCCCCGTCAGCATGACCACATGGATGCCGGCCCCCTTCAGGGTTCCGATAGCTGGTTCAGAGTCTTCCCGCAGTTCGTCACGGATCAGGCTGAAGCCCACCAGGGTCAGGGCTTCCGGCAGGTCTTCTTCCGAGGCTTCCTGCTCCGTGGTTGCCGCGGCAATAATACGGAATCCGTCATCTGCTTTCTTATCCATCTGATCTGAAAGCAATGTTTTGGTTTCTTCTGCCAGGGGCTGGATATTTCCGTCGGCGTCGTAGTAAGTCGTGCATTGGGCCAGCACTTTTTCAGCGGCCCCTTTGAGCAGGGTGATTTCCCCTCCTTCTTTCATCTTTATCCGGGCAGCGGAGAATTTTCGCGTGGAGTTAAAGAGTATCTCAGAAATAAGTTCCTGGGGTTCCTCCATACATCCCTGGGTATCTGCCTTGATGAATCTGAGCAAAGCTCTTTCCGTGGAATTTCCTCCCAGGATGCGTTCAATCTCTTTTTCAGCCTTGCAATTCACGACGCATGAGGTGTTTTCCCTAAAAGACATATCCAGGAGGCGGGCAAGCTCCGGGGGCATATCGTCAAAAGTTTTGTAGGCGTTTACATGATCCTCGTTCCCCTCGTTTACCGAAAGGAATCCCACGGCTTCGAGCTTGCCCTGGGTAATGGTTCCGGTTTTATCACTGAAAAGGATATTCAGACTGCCCGAGGTTTCGATACCGAGAAGCTGGCGGACAAGCACATTGGATTTCAGAAGCTTTCTCATGTTCTGGGCCAGCACAATCGCGATCATCATGGGAAGCCCTTCGGGTACTGCGACAACAATGATGATTACCGCGAGAATGAGTGCGGTGACAACATCTTTTATAACAAGTCCCCACTGGGAAAAATATATGCCCAGTTCCCCGGCATGATCCATATAAATGACTTTGAACATGAACGCGAACGCGATAAATGTTGCGCCGATATAGCCGAATTTGGCGATATCATCTGCCAGCTTGGAGAGTTTTACGCGCATGGGTCCGGGCCTCTCCTCTGACTTCAGATCCTTGGCAAGTTCTCCGAAACGGGTTTTGTCTCCCACTTCCTGAACTTCCATGACCCCTTCCCCGTCTTCTACAATGGTTCCCCGGTAGATAAGATGGGGGTTTTCCAGGTTCCGCTCTTCGGTTTCCCCCGGGGTTTTTGTAACGGCTTCAGGCTCTCCTGTCAGCATGGCCTGGTTCACCTTGATTTTACCGTCAATCAGCCTGCCGTCCGCTGGAATCTTATCGCCCGGCTGCAAGAATACCTTGTCTTCGACAACAATGTCGTCAATGCCGATGACCTTCAAAGCATCTCCTCGGAACACATTGAGGAATATCTTCGACGCTTCTTCCTGGAGCTTCTGGAAGGTCTGTTCGTTTTTAAATTCGGAGCCTGTTGAGACAAGGGTGGCCAAAGCCACAGCCGCGGCGATCCCCACGCCTTCGTACCATTCGGTGAACCCGAAAATCGCGAGAATGACGACAACAACAAGCGCGACAATCAGGATGATAATCATCGGGTCCTTGAGATTGTCCATAAGCTTGTCCCAGAAGGTTTCCACCTCCTGCACCGTCAGTTGGTTGGTTCCGTGTTTCTGCCTTGACGCCTCGACTTCCTGTTCGGTAAGTCCTTTGATGTTCATCTTTTTCCTCCTTTTGTAGTTTCAGGAATCAGTTATCAGTCCTGGCCATATCCGATATATAAAATACATCACCAGCACAGCATATCCCGCGCTCACAAGATCATCCAGCAGGATACCCCATGAACCGCGCATCTTCTGATCAATCTGCCGGGCCGGCGGTATGAGTTTGAAAATGTCAAAAACCCTGAACAAAAGAAATCCCCACAGGACAACCTTCCAGAGCTGCCCGTACCGGAAAAGAATCGGTATCAGCAGGTAGCCGGCAACCTCATCCAGCACAAACTGCTTCGGGTCCTTGCACTGCCAGTATGCCTCTGCCCACGGGGTCAGCAAATGATTGGCCGTGCAAACCAGGATAAACAGCACAACCAGCGTTCCCCACTGCATATTAACAGGGAGAAAACAGACAATCAGTACATGGGCCAATACTCCTGTCAGTGCCCCGAAAGTGCCTGGAAAAATCGGGGATAAGCCGGTTCCCAACGCTGATGCCACAGCAATATAAAGATAAATCCGGGCTTTCTGATGTTTTTTCATTAAAATACCTTTGGTATAGTTTGGAAATTCCCCTTTATAA
>JAUCGG010000035.1 GCA_030378015.1 Desulfococcaceae bacterium HSG8 | reverse complement strand
ATCCTCCCGCGCCATGTCCCCATTATCGGATTTTACGGGCACGGGGAATTCAGCCCCCTGACTATGAATGGTCCCAGCCGTCTTCATAATGCGACTATGGTGACGCTCCTGGTGGGAACAAAGGATAATGATGCCCCTGCAAAACCCGCGTCCCTGTCGTGTCTTAATGAACCATCGGAATACGGAAGATCCCCGGAGCAGTTGGAACTCGTGAATCAGTTTCTTCAAAAAAAACTCAGACGCTCGGAGGGTTACCGGGAAAGGCTGGAACTGAACAAGGATTTAAACGCGGCCCTGCTTCGGAAGATTAACCAGGAAATCGAAGAAGCCAACAAAAAAATCATGGACAGCATCCGGTATGCGAAAATGATCCAGCAGTCCTTTCTTTTAAACCCCGAACCCTCAGATATCTGCCTGGCCCGAAGCTTTGTGATCTGGCAGCCCAAAGATGTGATCGGCGGCGACTTTTTCTACACAGAATCGTTTGAGGACGGATTTATAGCGGCCATTATTGACTGCACCGGCCACGGGGTTCCCGGGGCACTGATGACCATGCTCGCGTCTTCGGCACTGAAAAGAATTGTCAGGGACGAAGGCTGCCATGATCCCTCCCGGATTCTCAGCCGCCTGAATTTCACCATTAAAACATCGCTCCGCCAGGATACCGGGGCCGCGACTTCTGATGACGGACTGGATGCGGCAGTGTGTTTTGTCAGTGGTCAGTTGTCAGTCCCCAGTCCTCAGCCCTCAGTCCTCAGTCCTCAGTCGCCAGTTGCGACGGGCAACGGACTACTTACTTTTGCCGGCGCCAGGCTTCCGCTGATTTATATCCTAAACGGTGAACTGAATGTGATCAAAGGCGACAGGCAAAGCATCGGGTATAAAAAATCTGACGTAAACTTCGAGTTTACCAGTCACACGATAAGTGTTGAGAGCGGAATGTCTTTTTACATGTCAACAGATGGCTTTGCTGATCAGATGGGCGGGCAAAGAAACCGCCGGCTCGGCACCAGAAAATTTCACGCGCTGCTGAAGGCAAACAGCGGGAAACCCTTTAATGAACAGCGGGAGGCACTGATTCGCGCGTTTGAAGCGCACAAAGGGGAAAATGAGAGGCAGGATGATGTTACGGTGATGGGGTTTTCGCTGTAGCCGAACCTGTCAGGCCTGCGAGGTTTTCAAAACCTAGCAGGTCTTTATACCATCTGAAAAAGCTATTCCCGTCAGTCAGGAAAGATGTCAGACTTGCTATATATAAAAGGAAACCATCATGCCAATCCATTTAAAAACATTTTTTCAAGCATCTAACCCGAGAGCAGCGCTGGATATTTCGAACCCGAGGGACAAAAAATATTATATTGACTTTTCACCTGTCAGATCCGGCAGGCTGATTAAGGAACTGGAGCGGACCATCACACTTTCAGATCCGCCGACCTGCCAACTGTTTACCGGGCATATCGGCTGCGGCAAATCAACGGAACTTCTGCGCCTGAAAGCACAACTGGAGGCCCAGAATTATCACGTAGTTTATTTTGAATCCAGCGAGGAACTGGATATGGGAGACATTGACATAACCGATATCCTGCTCCTGACGGCTCGCAAAATCGCTGAGAGTCTTGCCGAGATTCAGATGAATATCCGCCCCTCGTATTTCAGCAGGCTGTTCGGGAAATAAAGGAACTCCTGCTGACTGAAATTGATCTTCCGGATCAGGTGGAACTCCAACTGGGGCTTGCCAAAGTCACAGCAAAAACAAAGCAGAGTGCCAGCATGCGTGCGAAATTAAGAGGCTTTCTCGAAGCACGAACCGACAGCATTACGGATTCCATTAATGACGAAATTCTTGAACCGGCAGTCCGGGAGCTGAAAAAGAAGGGAAAAGAGGGGCTGGTTGTGATTGCGGATAATCTTGACCGTATTCATAATAAACCCAAACCATCCGGTCGGAACCAGCCTGAATATATTTTTGTTGACCGGGGCGAGCAACTGAAAAGGCTGAACTGTCATCTTCTTTATACCCTCCCGCTCACGCTGCTTTTTTCAAATGATGCGAGCGAACTGAACGGCAGATTCGGGGTCAAACCCAAAAATTTATCCATGGTTCCGGTTCAGTCAAGGCACGGAGAGCCTTGTGAACCCGGGCTTGAACTGCTCAGGCAGATGGTGATGGCAAGGGCCTTTCCGGAACTGACACCGGATGAGCGTCCGGATAAAATCGGCGAAGTGTTCGGAAACCCTGAAGTGCTGGACAGGCTTTGCATGATCAGCGGCGGCCATGTCCGGAATCTGATCAGCTTTCTTTTTAGCTGCCTTCAGAAAGAGGATACGCCTTTGCCGGAAGATATCCTGGATGAAGTCATCCAGGAGTACCGGGATGATCTGGTGAAAAAGATCACGCCGGACGAATGGGAACTTCTGCGTGAGGTGCGTCAGAACAGGCAGGTTGCCGGAGAGGATGGATGTCAGATTCTGTTACGCAGCATGTTTGTGTTCGAATATCAGGACAAAGACGGAATATGGTTTGATATAAATCCGCTATTGGCGGGAATGGATCAGCTTCAATCATAATCCCTTTGCAGGATGGGAGTTGCATTCCGTCCGAAATATTTCCTCGTCACCGACAATAAGCGTTTCAGGCGGGATTGTCAGCAGATGGAAAGTTCGTAGTACCGCCTTTAGGCGGCTCTTTAAAATCAGATAGTTAATTCACATACAGGCCGCCTGAAGGCGGGACTACGAACTTTTTCCATCTGCTGATTGCAACCCCTGTCCGGCAAAAGCCTCTGAACTGATTCCGAGGCGATAGGAAACAAAATCATGACCCGGGAAAATTCATCAAAAGATATTGCAGCATTCAATGAAAAATCATTGAATCGTTTAATCCGCACCATCCGTTTGTCAGAGGGAGATTTTTCGCTGGTTTTGGCGCATTGCAATTATACTGGCCTGCGGAGAAAAATGCTTAATCAGCTCAGAACTCTGTCTCCTTCTGATATCCGGGAGATTGATCTGCCGGATTCGATTCCTACGATTTACACGTTTCTGCGGGAGTTGTTAAAGGATGAATGCCCGGACGCTGCAAGCGTTTCAGGGTTGGAGGCTGTCACCGCCATAGATGATGTACTGGCTGCGGCAAATCAGGTTCGGGAGGAATTTGGTAAAAACTTCCCGTTTCCCATGATTCTGTGGGTCAATGATACGGTTCTGGAAAAGTTTGTCAGGATTGCTCCGGATTTCAGGAGCTGGGCAGGCTCTTCTGTCCGCTTCAGACCTGAAAACAGCGATCTTTCGGATGCGTTGCAGCAACATGCGGACAAATGGTTCGGAGAAATTCGGGAACTTGGTGAGCAGGGTGATGACGGACTTGAATTTTTCCTGGAATCATTTTCAGAAGACGCGGGAGACCGGGAACCGGATTTGGAGCCGGAACACAGGGCAAATCTGCTCTTTCTCCGGGGCAGGGAGGCTCAGAACAGGGGCGAGTGGGATTCGGCAATCTCTTTTTATCAGGAAAGCTTTTCTTCCTGGGAACAGAGCGACGACCGTGAGCGTAAGGGCGTGCTGCAATGTTTCATTGCCGAATGTTACGAGCAGGAAGGGCTTCTGGAAAACGCAGAATCATATTTTCAGGCATGTATTGAAAATTTCGGAGCGTGTGAGGCACGGCTTGCAAGTTCTGTTCGTGACTGGTGCAGGATCTTACGAAAATTGGAAAAATGGGAAGAACTGGGGAAAGCAGCGGAGAAATTCTCGCAATCCGATTATCTGGCACTGGCACGCGCCCGGCAGGGCACCGATGATCCGCAAAAAATCATTGAGAATCTTGAGGCTGAAAGAGAAAAGGAGATATCTGAATCTGATCCGGAACTTGGCATTGGGATACTGGACGCGCTGCACCATCTTTATTTTGATCAGGGGAACTATCTCAAGGCGTTCCGGGTCAAGCTGGAAAAATATTCCCTTGAGCACCAGTATGGCTTTCGTGCATTTATCGGAGCAGGACGGCTGGGCGCATCACGAAGACGGTTTCAGCGGGGAAAGACAGATGTTGCCCGTGAAATCCGGGCATCAGGACGGCAGAACGATGTGAACCGCCTGGTGAGTATGCTCAAAGAAGAACGCTGCAAACTGGTTGTGATTCATGGTGCGTCCGGAGTGGGCAAAAGCTCGATTCTGGAAGCCGGGCTGGAACCTGCGTTGAAACAAAGTTTGGTTGAATTTCGTGAAATTCTGCCGGTGCTGACCAGGAATTATACAGGCTGGGTGAAGCATTTAAAGGAAAAGTTATCGGAAGCCCTTTCGTTTTCATCTCCCCCCTTTTGTAAAGGGGGGCCGGGAGGGATTTCTTCCTCGTCTCAAAAACAAATCCCCCCTAACCCCCCTTTACAAAAGGGGGGAACTGAACAGCTTCTTGACGAACTCCGAAAAAATGAACACCGAAATCTTATTACCGTGCTGATTTTTGACCAGTTTGAGGAGTTTTTCTTTGCCAATCCGGGAACAGATGAGCGGCGGGAGTTTTATTTGTTTTTGCGTGATTGTCTGAATATGTCTTTTGTGAAAGTGGTCTTATCACTGCGGGAGGATTATCTCCATTATCTGCTGGAATGTGAGCGCATGGCAGATATGTCCGCGATCAGCAATGATATTTTAAATAAGAAGAACCGTTACGCATTGGGGAACTTTACGCCTGAAGATGCCATCGCTGTTGTGAAAAGTCTGACCGAACAAGGGCATTTTCACCCGGAAGAGGGGCTGATTGACAGGATGGTGGATGGTCTGACCAGTGAGGATGGAGAAGTGCGCCCTATTGAATTGCAGATTGTCGGCTCCCAGATTGAATCAAAAGGGATTCACACATCCGAGGCATTAAGGCCCAAAGCTGAATTGGTTCAGGCGTTTCTGGATGAGGCGGTTCAGGATTGCGGAACGGAGAATGAAGATATTGCCCGTCTGATTTTGTATCTGCTCACGGATGAGAAGCTGACCCGCCCGTTGAAAACTCGGGCTGAGATTGAATATGAACTGAGGGCGTTGGTAAAGGGTACGGGGCTTGAAGTCGGAGATAAGCAACTGATGCTGGTTTTGGAGATACTGACCTTCGCTGGTATGACAGTTCTGATTCCCGGACAGCCCGAAAAATACCAATTGGTGCATGATTATCTTACTGAACCCATTCGGGAAAAGACAAAGCCCCTGCTTGAAAAACTGGATACCGACAGGAAAGAAAGGGAAATTCAGCAGCGGCTCGCAGAGGAGGAAGATAAAAGACAACTGCAACAAGCTGAAAGAGATCGGAAAAGGAAGCAATGGCAATTGAAAATTGCGGTAGGTGCAGGCTTTGCCTTTGCAGTGGTGGCGGCGGTAGCAATTCTGTTCGGAATAATAGCCAAAAACGCAGCCGAAAGAGCAAATATGAATTTTTTGCAGGCTGAGAAAGCAAAACAGGAAGCAAATGAAAATTTGTTAAAGGCTGAAAAAGCGAAACAGAGAGCAGATAAAAATTTCTTGCAGGCAAAAGAAGCTGAACAAAAGGCAACAGAAAATTTGTTGCAAGCAAAAGAAGCCGAACAAGAATCAAGAAAAAATCTGTTGCAAGCAAATTATAACCTCGCCAAAATCTTTGAAGAAAAGGCAGGCGTTGCACTGGATAATGGGCTGAAAAGCAAAAATACCGGTGATTTTCAGCAGGCATGGCTCTATACCCTGACAGCTTTGCAACAGGATATCGGTGACCAAAAACTGCCGATTTCCCTGAAACGGCTTGTACAACCGGAGCTTCAAGCCGGCATTTCTTCTTGTATCTGGCAGTCTTCTGAGGAGACAACAGGCCCTGTGTCGAGTGTAGTGTTTAGCCCGGACGGCAAGCACATCGCTGCCGCATCTTCGGGTACAGTGTATTTGTGGGATGCACAAACCGGGAAGGAACTGATCAGATTCAAAGGGTATTCCAGAAGTTTAGCGTTCAGCCCGGACGGAACTCGCATCGCTTCTGCTTCTGATGATGTGCGGGTGTGGGATGCGGAAACCGGTAGGGAACTGACTATATTATCCGCAGGATCTGCCACAAGTGTAGCATTCAGCCCGGATGGCACGCGCATCGTTTCCGGCTCTCGGGATGAAAGGGTGCGGATATGGGATGCGGAAACCGGCAGGGAACTGAACACTTTCAGAGGGCATTCAAATGATGTCACAAGTGTAGCATTCAGCCCGGACGGCACGCGCATCGCTTCCGGCGCTTGGGATAATACGGTGCGGATATGGGATGCGGAAACAGGCATGGAACTGAACACTTTCAGAGGGCATTCAGAAACTGTCACAAGTGTAGCATTCAGCCCGGACGGCACGCGCATCGCTTCCGGCGCTTGGGATAAAACGGTGCGGATATGGGATGCGGAAACAGGCAAAGAATTGGCAACATTTTCCGGGCATTCACGCGGTGTTTATAGCGTAGCGTTTAGTCCGGACGGCACGCGCATTGCTTCCGGCTCATCAGATAAAACGATGCGGGTGTGGGATGCGGAAACCGGAAGGGAACTATCCATATTTACAGGGGATTCAGGAAGTGTTTATAGTTTGGCATTCAGCCCGGACGGAGCGCGCATTGCTTCCGGCTCTGGAGAGTTACGTATGTGGGATGTGGAAACCGGAAGGGAACTGACCATATTTACAGGGCATTCAAGCCAGGTTTATAGTTTGGCGTTCAGTCCAGACGGAGCGCGCATTGCTTCCGGCTCTGGAGAGTTACTTATGTGGGATGTGGAAACCGGAGAAGAACTGACAACATTTACAGGGCATCCAAGAAATTTTACGGGGCATCAAAAAGATTTTTATAGCGTAGCTGTAGCGTTTACCCCGGACGGCACGCTCATTGCCGGTAATAATGGGCGAGTGTGGGATGCGGAAACGGGCAAGGAACTGACAACACTTGCAGAGTGGTGCTGGGAGAATCATAGGTTAGTGTTCAGCCCGGACACCACACTCATCGCTTCCCGCTCTCCGGAGGTGGGGGTGTGGGATACAGAAAGCGGCATGAAACTAATAAGTTATGGTGAAAGTGACTTTAGTGATTGTTTAACATTTAGCCAGGACGGCACACGAATCGCTTCCGATTATTTTGATACGGTGAAGGTGCGATATACGGGAATCTACAACGAATTAGAATTAACCACAATAGGGTCTTCTTCTATCAATAGTGTGGCGTTCAGCCCGGACGGCACACGCATCGCTTCCGGCTCAATAGATAATACGGTGAGGGTGCGGGATGCAGAAACCGGCAAAAAATTGGCTACATTTTCCGGGCATTCAGGAGATGTTTGTAGCGTAGCGTTTAGTCCAGACGGTACGCGCATCGCTTCTGGCTCAACAGATAATACGGTGCGATTGTGGGATATGGAAACTGGCAAGAAACTAACCACATTTTCCGGGCATTCAGGAGATGTTTGTAATATAGCGTTTAGCCCAGACGGTACACGCATCGCTTCCGAATCTTCGGATGAAACAGTGCGATTGTGGGATACTGAAATGGACGATGACCCCAATCGGATCATCAGCCATTCAGCTTATGTATGGAGTGTAGCATTCAACCCGGATGGTAAAAAGCTGGCTTTCGGCTCAACAGATAACACGATACGGCTGTGGGACACTGAGACTGGTACGGAATTGATCCAATTTATCGGTCATTCGCATGATGTCGTTAGTATAGCATTCGACGGGAGCGGAAAAAAACTTGTGTCTGGAGCTTACGATAAAACGGTACGGCTATGGAATGCTGAAACAGGTGAGGCATTGATCCATTTTTTCGGTCATTTAGCCCCTGTTAAAAGTGTTGCATTCGATCCGTCAGGAAAGAGAGTGGTTTCCGGCTCTAAAGATAAATCAGTTCGAGTGTGGGATGCGGAGACTGGTAAGGAACTGATCCGTTTCTTAGGTCATTCAGATGTTGTCAACAGTGTGGCGTTCAGCCCGGACGGAAAAACCTTGGCTTCGGGGTCTCATGATAATACGGTGCGAGTGTGGGATGCGGAGACTGGTAATGAACTGATCCGCTTTTTCGGTCATTCAGATGATGTCAACAGTGTGGCGTTCAGTCCGGACGGAAAGAAACTGGCATCCGGGTCTGATGATAAGACGGCACGGCTCTGGAATACGAAGACCGGTAAACAACTGGTTAGTTTCACGGGACATTCATCCCGGGTTCAAAGTGTGGCCTTCAGCCCGGATGGCGCATGCTTGGCATCCGGGTCGTCTGATAAGATGGTGCAACTGTGGGATATTCAAACCAGTAAAAAGCTAGCTCGCTTTGCAGGGCATTCCGCTGATGTTTATAGTATCTCGTTCAGTCCGGATGGAAAAAAACTTGCTTCAGGTTCTTATGATAAGACGGTGCGACTTTGGAAAGTTGATGATTTACTCAACGCGTATCTGAAACACGGCAAGGATTCTCCCCTGTTTCAGAAAATCTGCGAGGTGTCTTTCGCCGTGTTTCCATATCGTTTGGAGGGCATTACGCTGGTCGAAGGTTCCCGGCGTTATCTTCCGCTTCGCGGCAAATTTCAGCCTTGGCAGGTATTTGCCCGCCCCCGCCCTGCCCACAAAGACCCGGTGGAGTGGATGATTGAGAATCTGCCGGAGGAGTATAAGAAGGACTGATTTTAACGGGTTATATGCATTTATCTACACGGATTATGTATAAGCAAGGATTACAGGTTCTCTCTCAGCAGGAAATCCTTTCTTAACCATAATCCGTGCAGATATCTGATTTGATGATGACAAACAAATTATTCATAACTAAAAAAGGAAATTCAAAATGTTACAAACACCACTGACAAATCTTCAGATAGAGATCCTGGAATTATATTCGACAAATCTGGATGAAAGCGAACTGAATGAATTAAAGACGGTATTGGCAAGATTTTATGCGGAAAAAGCCATCCGGGAGGCAGATCGGATTTGGGATGAAAGAAACCTGAGTGACCGGGATATGGAGAAATGGCTGAATGAATAAGCTCAGAATTGTTCCCGATACCAATATCCTGCTGATATCTGTCTCCTCAAGATCAAAATATCATTGGATATTTCAGAAAATCCTTGACGGAGACTTTGACTTATATGTCACCAATGAGATTCTGGCGGAATATGAGGAAATCATCGCCTCGAAATACAATGAAGTCGTGGCCGGAAATGTTCTCAGGGCATTGCTGAAGCTTCCGAATATTCACAGACAGACAGTTTATTACCGTTGGAATCTGATCGTCGGAGACCCGGATGACAATAAATTCGCAGACTGTGCGGTCAGTGCCAATGCTCATTATCTTGTATCAAATGACAAGCATTTCAAAGTATTGAACAAAATCGGGTTTCCCAAAATAGAAGTGCTGACGATGGAAGCGTTTGAAGCGATTTTCAGCACTCGGCAAAGCGGATGATTGAGAATCTCCCGGAGGAATATAAGGAGACAAAATCTCGGCTGCCGATCATCTTTCTGAGGTAAAACATGCCGGAGAATACCGAGCCGCTGTCTGACACCCGAAGCAAAACCCAGATATCCGGCGGAGCGGATGATTAAAATTTTGCATGAGGAGTACAAGAAGGATTGATCTGCATGGGTTATGTGTATTCATCTACACGGATTATGTATAAGCAGGGATTACAGGTTCTCCGTCAGCCGGAAATCCTTTCTTAACCATACTCTGTGCAGATGACAGCAGCCCGCTCACAAAAGCCGTGCAGATATTATTAACCTGTGAGTACGAGAGAACAATGAAAGGAAAAACATGAAACAGCCTGATTTCAACAACAGGAAGCTGCTTGAGATTTGTCAGGGCAATGATGTGAGTTTCCTGGGACTGTTCGGCTCATTCAGCCGGGGAGATGCGACAGAGGAAAGCGATGCTGATCTTCTGATCCGCTTCTCAAAGCGGAAAAGTCTGCTTGACCTGGTGAGAATCGAAAGAGAGATGTCCGAAATCCTGGAAAGAAGGGTTGATCTTCTCACAGAGGCTTCTGTCAGTCCTTATCTGACGGATCGTATCAGAAAGGAGGTAAAGGTTATTTATGACAGCCAAACGTGATGACAGCGTATATTTGCAGCATATTCTGGATGCCATTGCAAAAATAGAAAAATACCTGACCGATGCCGATGAGGAAAAATTCATGCGGGAAAGTCTCATTCAGGACGGTGTCATCCGTCAGTTGGAAATATTTGGCGAGGCGGTCAAAAATCTCTCATCGGAACTCAGGGAAGAGAATGAGCATATTCCTTGGAAAGATATGGCCGGTATGCGTGACAAGCTCATTCATCATTACTTCGGGGTTGACCTCCGGATCGTCTGGATGACTGCCACGGAAGATATTCCGAGTTTCAAAGCAGAAATAGGGAAGATATTGGAAAATCAGAGATGACAAAGATGGAGAGGCAGTCGGTAGGGATAGCAGCTTATCTGCCAGCAAAAAATCTTTTCTTAACCATAATTCGTGCAGACGACACCCGCCTGTCCACAAAGAACCGACGGACTGGATGATTGAGAATCTGCCGGAGGAGTACAAGGTGGACTGATCTGTACGGATTAGATTATGTGTTCATCTACATGGATTATGTGTAAGCAGGGATTGCAGTTCTCTGTCAGCCGGAAATCCTTTCTTAACCATAATCCGTGTAGATAACGGCGATTAAGAAATGATTACAGGCTTATAAAAGTCTGTAAATTTTGGGTTATAATGAAACATTTTGAAACCGGAGGAAATTATGCAGACCATTCATTTTAAAGATGATCAGAGCGTTTATCTTGTTGAAAATGCCATTGAAAGAGAATGCAGTCTGATTCAGAGCGGAATTCAGATCACCCGCCGGAATCTTGAACAGTTTGAAGCAAAATATCAGATGACATCGGAGGAATTTTATGCGAAATATCAGAAAGGTGAGACAGATGATGACTTGGAAACCATGCGATGGGCAGCGGAATTCCAGGCACTCAGGAAACTGACCATCGATTATCAGAAACTCAGGGAGGTCAGAATTGTCTCTTGACAACTATTTCAACAATATTGACAGAATATTGAATCATCCGTTTATAAGGGAAGTGAAGTGTCAGAAAGAAAAACGTTCAGCCACAGTCGGACAGCGGAAAATTACGCAGGCGCGAGGTCGCTCAGAAATTTGAACGCGAAGGGCTCGAGGTCAGAATAGAGGGAATTCCGACTCTGGTATGTGAGAAATGTTTCCAAACGTATTTTCCTCCGGGTATGGGAGACAAGATTTCGGCTGCTACCGATCATCTGTTCATGCTTTCCGAGGTGAAACATGCCGGAGAGACGATGCGGTTGCATACTATGAACTGAAGGCACGCTATCTGGGCGAGAGATTCAGGAGGGAACGCTCTGGTTTTTTTATTGAATCGGACAGAAGAAAAGTGCAAGATGAGAAAATTTAACAAAGGCAGAAAGGATGTTTCAGATGGAAAGTATCACAGTGGCAACAATAATAGATGCGGAAACATATAGTAATCTTGAATTTCTGGCAGGCAACACATCCTCTTCCCCATCGGAACTGGCAACAGAGGCGATTCGCATATATATCGAGGATCAGAGCTGGCAAATAGAAGCTATAAAGGAAGGGATAAAACAGGCTGAGGCAGGGAACTTCGCATCCGAAAACAAAGTGAGGTCGGTGTTTTCAAAATGGGGGGTCAATGTCTGAAAGAAAAAGAATAAAATGGCTTGAAATCTTGAAATCGCGTTGGATGATCTTAATCAGTCCGCAGAATACATTGCACAGCATAATATGAATGCAGCTCGTAAACTTGCAAGCCGGATATGGAATGCGGTACAGATGCTTGCTCATCATCCGGAAATGGGAAGACCCGGGCGAATTTCCGGAACCCGTGAACTGGTGGTGAGCGGAACTTCTTATATCGTACCGTACCGGATCAGAGGTGATGAAATTCAGATTCTCAGAGTCTTGCACGGAGCAAGAAAATGGCCCTTTAAGTTCGGAGATTCCGATTAATAATTATGCCGGATTCTGTTTCTGACGAGTGAATCCATATGGATCACATTTGAGAATCTGCCGGAGGAAGTTATCGGAATAACGAAAAAAAGGATGGAAACACTACAAAACTTTTGTTCAGGTACTTATAGTATTCAGATTCAGGTATGTCCCGCCACAAAAATTGCGTAAGCGGGTAAAACCTGTATTTTCTTGTTATTTAAGTAAATTTCGTGGACGGAACCGCCCGCTTTTTTCCTGTTTTTTTTGACAACTACAAGGATTTGGTATAAGCAAGGATTAAACGCTCATGATCAGGCTGGTCATGAAAATGTATTTTCACGGTAAAGGAGCGGATTTGAGAGGGTATTCAGACGGGTGCAATTAAAAGTGTTAGGTGAAGCCGTCGTCAGTCCTCGTTCCCAAACTCCGTTTGGGAACGCGATTGCCCGCAAAACTCCGGTTTTGCGTGAAATGTCAGATATTTGCAAACAGAGCTTGCCTGCAAGTGTGTTCCCAAAGGCAATGAATCTGATACGGCTGATACGGACCGATCCTTTTGCCTATCCGCCTCCGTTCGAGCATCTGGGAGGGAAGATGTATTCAAAAAAAACACCTGTAACACCTGAAGGCTATAAGGGACTTGCAGGCTTCCACAAATATTGGGGCAAAAAGCCCTTGGAAGCATGGAGTTTCCTGATTCAGAACTTAACCAGGGAAAAGGAAATAATAGCGGACCCGTTTTTAGGTTCGGGCCTCATTGCCAAAGAATGTGCTGATTCAGACCGCAGGTTTATCGGCTTTGATATTAATCCCTTCAGCATTGAATTAACAAAACTCTGGTTAGACCTCCCGGATTATGAAGAGTTAAGAAAAGCTGTTGATACATTAAGAGAAAACATTAAGCCAGGGATAGATTCGCTATATATGACTTCAGCAGGGGATATCATTACACATATTCTATGGGAAGGTAATAAGATTAAAAAATTATGGAAAAAAATCAGCAGGAAGCGAACCGAACTTACGCTGTCTGAAGAAGAAATAATCAGTCTGGAAAATCTTGCCAGGAAAGCCATACCTGTAAAAAATGATCTGAATTTATTTGATAATTCGAGAATCAATGCCAGAAAAGATATTTCTTTAAAGGATTTGTTCACCTACAGGGCTTTGGCTGCAACAGATAAATTAATGCTTTCTTTTGATCATTATAATGGTAATATCCGCAGGGCATTGGTGATGGCCCTCACAGCTTCCCTGGGCCAGATGTCCAACATGGTTTTTGCTGTTACAAGGAGGGGCAAAACAAAAAGCGCGGAAACAGAAAAAATTGAAGTCGGTAGCTGGGTCATAGGTTATTGGCGTCCTGAACAGCATTTTGAGATTAACGCCTGGAACTGCTTTGAAAATAAAGCCGATAAATTATTGAGAGCTGTAAGAGATATCAGCAACAGCAATATCACAAAAATTTCAGATTCATTCAGGAAGTTCCATGAACTCCGGGATACATCATATATAAAAGTCGGTGATGCTGAAGCATTATTGCAGGATATCCCTGACAATACCGTAAAGCTGATTTTAACTGATCCCCCGCACGGGGACAGGATTCCTTATCTCGAATTAAGTGAACTGTGGAATACATTTCTCGGATTTGAGGCTGATTTTCATAATGAACTGGTGGTTTCCGATGCAAAAGAAAGAAAGAAAACTACCGATCAGTACAATAAAAAATTGTCATCAATACTTATCGAATGCGCCAGGATACTGAAACCGCAGGGATTTCTTGCTGCGATATTCAATGCCCGTTCTTCTGATCATTGGAACAGCCTGCACACATTGGAAGCAATGTCAGAAGCGGATTACATGGGCTGCTACCCGATGCCCTATTCTGCCGGTTCAGTTATCCAGGACAACCGTAAAGGCAGCCTTACATCGGATTACGTTCTTTTGTATGGAAAACAGGTTACAGATGCCTTTAGGAAAAAGATGAATCAGCGATTCAGCGCTGTTGAAGGCTGGAGTGTTGAATATCCCACCGGAAAACAGAGGAGTGCTGAACTTACAGTTTAGCACAAGTTTTTGCTAAACTGTAAGTTTAGCACTCCTGAATAAAATTAAGAGAGCGGCTATGAAAAAACGGGTATTATACGCCAATGCGAACTACGAAGAAATTATGAGCAAAAACGGATATTTCATTGACAAAATCGGTTATATAGAAAAACTGGAGCGGATCGAAAATCCGGTATTCTTGAGTCCTTCCGGTTACCATTGACGAACTGGCACGTTTTTCGAACTGTGCAGCCGGTATCTGTCAAAGTGGTTCACATGGAACATCGAATGTTCCTATCCCCTGGGAAGAACCGACCTGGAGTTCGTAGGCAAATATCATGAAAAATTCGCGGGAAAACGGATAGTGACCGAGTTCAAATATTATTCCAACGCGGAATTCAGGAAATGCCGGACATCTGTTGAAAAATTTGCCCTGAAGGAAGAGGACACATCCCAGATTGCCGGGTATATCAGCGGGCTGAAGCAGGAATACCCGGAAGCCGATGTTTCGCAATATGTGATCTACTGCTTCGGCAACCAGAGGTTCCGGGTGTTTGAAACCGGGAGTTAAGGTGATTTCCGGAAAAAAATATACCCGGGCCAGTTTGTAGTTCCGCCTTCAGGCGGCGTGACACTGCCTGAAGGCGGAACTGCAAACCTCAATCCGGTATATTCATTGTTGGAAATCGCCTAAGCCTGGCGATCAGCTAACTTCAGCAGAACGCCTGATTTGGCTTTCATCCTGGGGATTTATCCCTCGGATGGCTTTCAGCCCCGGAACTGATTCCGGGAAAAGTTTTTGACAGATGGGAAACCTGGTGTTAAAAAAATAAATCCCCTGACACTGACCATGCCGGATAACGTCTGCCGGACTGTGGACGATTATGGGAAAAGGCATGGGGTGAAGGGAAAAAACTGAAGAAAGGAGAATAAAAGATGAAGGTTATCGGGTTTAATGGCAGTGCCCGCAAGGACGGGAACACTGCTATTGCGATCAGGTATGTGCTCGGGGAGATCGAAAAACAAGGCATTGAAACCGAACTGTTTCAAATGGCCGGAAAAAAGATCCGGGGCTGTACTGCCTGCATGAAATGTCATGAAAACAAGGATCAGCGGTGTTCCGTAAAGGGAGACATTCTCAATGAATGCATTGAGAAAATGCTTGAAGCAGACGGCATTGTCATAGGCTCTCCCACTTATTTTGCGGATCTCAGCACAGAAACAAAGTCGCTCATTGAGCGGGCCGGGATGACGGCCAAGGCCAATGATGACATGTTCAAGCGAAAAGCGGGCGCCGGGGTTGCGGTTGCGCGGCGCGGCGGTTGTGTCCATGCCTTTGATTCCATCAACCATTTTTTCCAGATCAGCCAGATGATCATTCCCTGTTCCTGCTACTGGAACCTGGGATTCGGGCTGGATAAGGGGGATGTGGAAAAAGATGAGGAAGGGGTACATATCATGAAAGTCCTGGGCCAGAATATGGCGTGGCTGCTTAAAAAAATACACGGATAATATCTGAATAACTACCTGATTTATGGGAAACACGGAGAATCCTGGGTTTTTAAAAACTTCGGACTCTTCAGAATTCAAAAAAAGGAGACATTATGAAATCGGTTTTTCACATTTTTCTCGGATTTTCTTTGCTTTTTTCTCTTGTGATTTCCGGCTGTGATAACAGCGATGTTGAGGATGAGTGCATACCCTGTCAGGGAAAAAGAACCCTGACAGTGGAAACTCTCGGTGCAGGTTCGGGAACTGTTTCCGGCGATCCCGCTGGCATTGACTGCGGCGATGACTGCTCGGAAATTTATGACGCGGGAACCGTCATCACGCTTACCGCGGCAGCAGACCAGGGTTCGGCATTTGCCGGATGGAGCGGAGCATGCCTCAATATGGATGAGACATGTACCGTGGCACTGGATGAGGATCAGGACGTGATAGCGACCTTTGATGAAATTCCTGCTGAAACCACGGAATATTTGCTGACAGTGGAAAAAGACGGTGCGGGTTCCGGAACTGTGTCCGCGATCCCCGCGGGCATTGACTGCGGCGATGACTGCTCGGAGACTTACGAGGAAGGTACTGTCACCACGCTTACAGCAACAGCAGATGAAGGATCGGAATTCGCGGGATGGAGCGGAGCATGTACCGGCACAGAAGCGTGTGTCATCACAGCAGATCAGGCGCAGACCGTTACCGCTGCTTTTGACGAAATTCCTGTTGTCACGCCTGAGTATGCGCTTACAGTGGAGAAAAGCGGTGCCGGTTCGGGAACGGTTTCCGGTGATCCTGTGGGCATTGACTGCGGGGATGGCTGCTCGGAGACTTACGAGGAAGGTACTGTCATCACCCTGGCGGCAGCAGCAGATGAAGGATCGGAATTCGCGGGATGGAGCGGCGCATGTACCGGCACAGACACATGCATAGTAACCATGACCGAAGCTCAGAATGTTTCAGCGGTCTTTGAGACAGTAGCAACCGGATTTGCAGCGTCTGATCTCCAGGGAACCTGGTACGGGTATTTCGCTGAGACCAACACGGAAACCGGAGATAAGTACTGGTTTTACGGCACGCTGAACGCTGACGATACGGGAAATATCACCGGCGGAAATTATACGGCTTCGGGCGGCTCGGCCGGAACCTATACCGGGGGACAACTTAGCCTGGATGATAACGGCATCCTTACCGGAACCCTTGCCAGTTCGGACGGAACCGCTATCACGATCCGGGACGGCAAAATGGATCAGGGCAGGACATTCGGAAGTTTTGTGAGCGACTCCGACGACGGAACCCTGGATGTGGGCATGCTGGTAAAAGGCGGCGGTGATTTCTCGGCAGGTGACCTCGAAGGCACTTGGTACGGATATTTCTCGGAAACCGATCCTGCAACCGGCGCGTCATACTGGTTCTACGGAACCCTGTTCGCGGACAATGCGGGGAATATCACCGGCGGGGATTATACAGCTTCGGGCGGCGCGGCCGGAACTTATACCGGGGGACAACTGAACCTGGATGCTGACGGCATCCTCACCGGGACATTGGCCACTTCGGACGGAACCTCTGTCACGATCCGGAACGGCAAAATGGATCAGAGCAAAACCTTCGGGAGCTTTGTGAGCGACTCCGACGACGGGACCCTGGATGCGGGCCTGCTGATAAAGAGCGGCGAAGCATTCGCACCGGTTGAAATGGAAGGAACCTGGCACGGGTATTTCCTGGAAACCGATCCTGCAACCGGCGCGAGGTACTGGTTCTACGCCACTCTGAATACGGACAATGCCGGAAACATTACCGGCGGAAATTACACAGCTTCAGCCGGTGCGGCCGGAGACTATACCGGGGGCCAACTGATCCTGGATGGCGGCGGATTCCTTACAGGAACCGTTATCAGTTCGGACGGAACTACGATTTCTATCCGAAACGGCAAAATGAACCAGAGTAAAACCTTTGGGAGCTTTGTGAGCGACTCTGACGACGGAACCCTGGATTTCGGTGTATTGATAAAGGCGCCCTGATCAGGAAAAGGGATTTATAGCACCCGGTGGCATCTTTCATAAAGTTTACACTTTTTCCGGCTGCAGAACAAATTTTCAACTTATTTAAATAAGTTGAAAATTTGTTCTGCAGTGAAGTGTAAAATGGCAAATGAAGGATGCCATTTTTATTTCCGATAATCAGCAGATCGAAAAGTTTCCGGTAAACCCCGTTAAACAATGGATTCCGGGTTAAAATTAAAAAACATCCCTGGCATCCTTCATTGTCATTTTACACTTTAATGCAGAACGATTTTTCAAATCGTTTTAAACAATTTGAAAAATTGTTCTACAGCCGGAAAAAGTGTAAACTACTTCAGCTTTTATGAAGGATGCCACATCCGTTTTTAAATTTTTATATGAAAGTCCCGATCCCCCGGCCCCCTTTACGAAAAGGGGAGTCGTGCGGGGTTTCATAATTCGTTGTGACCGCCAAGTCATGGAAGTTCCCCGGAATAACAATTTAAGGCGATTTCCAATAAAGAACATACCGGATTGAAGTTTGTAGTGCAACAACTTGTAAATTCCTCCCCCTTTCGTAAAGGGGGCCGGGGGGATTTTTGTCACAACAGCCTTTTTTCGCAAGAAAAATCCCCCGGCCCCTTTAAGAAAGGGGGGGATGAACTTGCAGATTCGTCACTCCGCAATATCCGGTTTTAATTTATTTTCACAGCCTTTCTTCCTGTTTTTCTGTTGTATGGGGAAATTATAAAACTGATTTTAACCGCGAAAGTTTTAACCACGAAAGACACGGAAGACACGAAATTATCGGAATTATATTCTTTTTCCGGCATCTTTCATATCGGCATAAAGGCAGCGGGTTCGCAGTTCCGCCTTCGGCCGCGGAACCGCGAACCGGAAAATGAAGGATGCTCTCTTTTTTTCGTGTATTTCGTGTGTTTCGTGGTATATTCTTTTCTGAAAATCACCTAATATACTGTCATTCCAGGAAAAATCAGTTCGTAAAAAGTTTTCGATCTACTGATAATGTCTATTATCCTGAGCTCCCAAGCGAGCCAGGAAGTTAAATTTTATCTGCTGATACTATAAGGAGTTGTTATTCATGTCTAAAGTTCTTGTTTACGGAAGCGGAGGAAGAGACCACTGTCTTGCTGACAAATATGCGAACAGTCAGCACGTTGATAAAGTGTTTTTCCTGCCCGGGAATCCGGGAGTATTATACACACCCAAAGGTAAGAAAGAGATGATCGAATCGGTTCGTTTATCCGATTCCAACGATTTTAATGAAGTTGCCAGATTCTGCACGGAACACAACGTCAGCCTCGTGGATGTAGGCTCGGAGAATCCCCTGTCCCGGGGCCTGGCGGATGTTCTGAGCCAGCAAAATATCCCGACAATCGGCCCTCTGAAGGAATTTGCAAGAATAGAAAGTGACCGCGCGTTTACAAATTTCCTTCTCAGCGCCGCGAATGTGCCCAAACCGGAATACAGGGTCTTTTTTGACCCCGTGGAAGCCGCTGACTATGTAAAAAATATCGGATATCAGGTAGTTGTCAAAGCAAACGGCCTTGCTGCTGGAAAAGGGGCCCTGTGCTGCGATAATGCGGATGACGCGCTCGCGGCAATTGATGATATTATGGTAAAAAAGGTATTCGGAGATTCAGGGAACCGGGTAGTCATTGAGCAGCGCAAATACGGAACCGAAATCTCATTTTTTGCCTATCTTGACGGAAAACACGTCCTGCCCCTGAAGATGTTCTGCCAAGACTACAAGCCCGCGTTTGATCCGGATGACCATGAAGCCATTGAAAAATTCGGAGGCAATCTTAACACCGGCGGAACCGGGTGCTATTGTCCCCACAAGCTTGTGAGTGATTCTCTTGTCAACAGGATCATTAAAGAGATCGTGAATCCGGTTGTAAACTGCATTTATAATGATTACGGATGGAACTACAAAGGCGTACTGTATTTCGGCCTGAACTTGGATGATGATAACAACCTTGAGGTTTTTGAAATCAACGTCAGACACGGTGATCCCGAATGCGAAGTGCTGATGCGGAAACTGAGTACGGACCTCTTTGAACTGGGCATGGCAGTGTGGGAAGGCAGGCTTGACGAGATAAAACAGGTATGGAATCAGCAGCATTATGTGGATCTGATCGCCATGGAAGGACGATCCAAAGCATCCAGGGGCTGGAACCCGGGGTATCCCAAACGATACGGAAAAGGGCATAAGATCGAAGGGCTGGATGATCTGGAACCCGGGCTGGCTGTCTATTTTGCAGGTGTGGATACTCATGAAGAAAGAGGATTGGTGACTTACGGCGGAAGGGTTCTGCACCTGATTTCCGGGGATGAGACACTGGAAAAAGCAAGGGAAAAGGCATATCGGAATATAGAAAAAATTGCATTCGTTGATCACAATAAGGAGAATGCGAGCTGTATGCGTTATCGTAAGACCATCGGATTATAAAAAACCGACGTAAACACCCCGCGGGACGCTCATTCTGCAGAAGCCTGCCTAATGCCACGAAGGCACAAAGTCTCACGAAGGTTCTTCGTGTTTCTTTGTGGCTTCGTGTCTCTGTTGCGTTAATAAGTATCTGTCAGGCATCTGCTTATTTCCGATAATGTCTATTATATTATCATTTCAGGATGATCAGTAATCATTTGAAAATACCGATAAAACCTAACATCATAGCTCGCAAACTTTTACCTGATGCTCCCGGGTTGATATTCAAATCTTGTTTTTCCTCTTTTCCGCCAATCGGCGCATACCGTTTCTGAATGCCTGGAAACTCCGAGAAAAATTGTTTTCTATTCTTCCGGCCCATTCACATTTTGCCTGTCCCATCTTTGGCCACCCTGTTTTTTTCAGTGCTTCAGATCCTCCGGGATAAACCGCATCGGCAAGTTTTTCCCATGTACCGCAGACGCTGTCCTGAATGTATGAATCAAGAACATAACTCCTGGCCTTCGGGTATGCAGATGTCAAAGCAGACCGATCTCCCAGCAGCCATGCCTCACTCTTCAACCGCTATACGAAAAAGAGTCTCAGGCGCAGGGTCACATTTGCCCAGAAGCGAAAGCAGTTCTTTTTTGAAAGCGACACAGCCTTTCCGATCAGAATTCGCGACTACGATGACAGCGCTTCCCGGGGGCAGATAATACTTATAACCATCTGATAAATATAAAAGTTTAACGGATATGTAAAAAAGTTTTTAATATAATTCCGGCTTTTAAAAAAAACAGTCAGTTAGCTCACTATTAAAAAATGCTTTTTATAAGTAGCTGTTTTATAAAAATATAATTTTTCTAATTAGAATCGCTCAATTTAGGTGAAAAATTGTTCTGCAGAAAGTCCCTTTTTGCATATCACATAATCACCCCGTCAATCTTCACCCCTGTAAGAACAGCTTTGCCATTGGGAGCCACCATGATTTCGGCAGTGGCCCCGGGACGATCTGTATTTCTTCCCTGCTTCCGCAATTCATTCTCAATGGCACGGGCTTTGTCAGGAGGTGCAAAATAAGCTTCTGTTCCATACCTTATTTTTAACTTGGAAACATTTTTCCATGTCTGCGTCATCAGTCTTCCTCGGATAAAAATGCCCTGTTCCGGTTTTTTTAAAGACACGCTTTTCGGAACCCATATTTCACCCTGTCTCTGCAATGCAACATAGACAATGGTTCCCCTTCTCTGCCAGCGGAAATCTTTCGGGTCAAAGAAACTTTTTCCGATGGTTTCAATATCATAATCAAGGCGGGCATAATTTCCCCGGAAAAGACTGCGCGGATCCACGGGTCTTACAGCAAGCTCGATTTTCTCTCCGATCCAAATGGGATAGACGCTGTTCAGGTATTCACCGGCTAATATAAGAATCTGCATTACTACTGCGATTATGAGCAAGTGATAGCGGGAAGGTTTTATGATTGTATTCATCGGTTTTCTCCTGTAATGTAATGTAGGGTGGGTGGAGCGAAGCGCAACCCACCGTTTACTCGTTCCCAGGCTCTGCCTCACTGCCATTAAGTTAAGGAATCAATTCCCCCCTTGAGGGGGTGTAACGTGTTGAAAAAACATCCCCCTTCAAAGGGGGAGTTTCTCTTAACTTAATGGCAGTGAGGCTCTGCCTGGGAATGCGTTCCGCAAGGCTCTGCCTTGCGATGCATTTACACGAGGGAGAGCCTCTCCGGGATGCATTCCCAGGCAGAGCCTGGGAATGCGAATATAGCGCAACCCACCGATTGTTATCAGCTTATAGTCGGGGCAAAGCTGCATGGGTGGTAGCATAACTCACCGATAGTTGGTGGGTTGCGCTTCGCTCCACCCACCCTACATTTTATATTTTACATCTTTTCCACAGCCTGGCTGCTGCAAGCATGATGCACCCGGCTATAAAAAAGGCTATGGCTCCGCCCACATAATCACCGATCAGGTCTATATACCGAAGCAGGGCAGTAATGATCAGAACCCCTGTTCCCATATAAAAAAGCGGTGACGAAGATGTCTTATATGCCCTGATTATCAGCCAGATACCGGTCATTAGAAGCATCAGATTGGTCAGAATCTGCAAAATAAAATCAGAACTGATATCAGAATAAAGTATCAACCCGTTGCACAGACAATAGAACCCCGCATAACTGAGTGTGGGAATATTACTGGCCACTATGCTTCTGAAGGAGGTTTCAGAACATGCTATCCGCTCAGTCAGAAGTAAAAAACCGAGGAGGACAGGAAGCCCGATAGTACATCCCAAGATAAACCCGTAGTGCTTATCAGCAACTCTGATCAGTTCATACCAAGGGGCCTCAAAGCTGAAAATGAAAAGGGTCAGGATGCCAAAGCGAATGGTCCACAGGCGTAAAACCAGGCCATAATCCGCCTTTTCGGGGTCAGAACAGAACCGCTCTGAAAAGCCGCCTGCCCAGTGGAGCAGGATAAAAATGCCTGTGGTAAAAAAGACATGCTCCGCACCGAAATCAAAATAATACCCTGGGCCGTAAAGGTGCATCACCACAACTTCAAGCCAGAATACACTTCCGGCAACTGCCAGGAGAAAAAGGATCAGCGAACGCCGCTGCCTGAAACAGAACCAGAAAATGCTCAACGCATAAACAGGATAAAAGAAAGGAAAAAAACCGAACTGGGATTCGAGAATCAGCCAGATTCCTGAAAGAACGCCTGCAAGGAGCATGATCAGGATGCTGTCTGTGAGAAAAGCCACGGGTAAAACCCCGATTGCCCAGTAAAAAACCCCGTCGGGATAATGCTCGCCCAGATGATAAATCTGGGCAATTAAAAATATTGTTGCCCCGTAGATAATGGAACCCAGGAAAAACCAGATTCGGGCTAACGGGATTTTCCCGGCTTTAAAAAAGGATAATCCAGCGCTATTCGCAAGCAAAGTGATTGCAATAAGACATGTCATCCGAACCCCGCGGGGTATGTGATCCCAGTTCGCGGAGACCAGGACAATGACAGACAGTCCCATAAAAAGTGCGGCAATTGACAACAGGATATAATACACCAAGGGTTTCCGCTCCCCTGAGGGGAGTTCAGTGCCGTAGAGCCGGAGAATACGGCCCGCCTGTTCAGCGGTAATGATTTCCTGATCCACCCATGATGCGGCTTCGGCGGATAGTTCTCGTTTTAAAAGGCGTAGTAGTTTCATGGTATTTTCCTAATGGATGCCGGTGCGGGGGATTTGTCAATCCCCGCGAGCATCAGATAAGCGACAGGCGTTTTTGCCCGGCAGTCCTTTGCTGCTTCCTTTTGTTGCTCGGTTCGGATTGACAAATCCGAACCCCGCCAATGGGCGGGGGATTTGCCAATCCCCCGCGAGCATCAGATAAGCGACCGGCGTTTTTGCCCGGCAGTCCTTTGCTGCCCCCTCTTCGCTGCTTCCTCTTTGTTGCTTCCCTTTGTTGCTCGGTTCGGATTGACAAATCCGACCCCTGCGGATTGACAATCAATCCCACCTGCCGGAAATGCTTGGGATTTGTCAATCCCAAGCGAGCATTTCGGGATTTCTTTACCTTTACCAATGGGCGGGGGATTTGTCAATCCCCCGCGAGCGTGAAACGTAAAACTGAAATTTGGAATTTATTCCCACTCTCCCATATCTGCCCTGAAAATTCTGATATGCTTCAAAATTTCCTCCCGCCTGATACTGAACCAGATCATTCCGGCCAAAACAGAGGCCCCCAGTCCCACAAGCAGAATTCCCTTGATTATCGTCTGGGCAGAGCCGTAGAAAAGAACCAACTGACACACGACATTCAGCACCATAAAAACAGTTCCTCCATATAAAAAAGCACGGATACGCAATACAACCCCGGTGATCACCCCTGCCAGACTCAGCGCGAGAATCAGTATGAAATTCCGTAACTCTGCCCCGTCAGGCCCCGCCAGGACATCCAGGGTCGAGCAGACATACAGCGCGCTGAGTGCTGTCAGGCGTATCGCGCTGCGTACACCTGGTTTCAGTTCTTTCCGGTGCAAATGGAGCAATACCAGTACGCTAAGTGCAGCGGGGACAATATAAAGTTGTAAAAGATTATGGGTCTCCCAGGCCGGTATCCGGAGATAAATCACAGCATTCAGCGCTATCACTCCCAGGTACAAAGAGGCCGGGCTTCTGATCGCATAATGCAGGGACAGGTAAAGTGCCCCGAGTGCCAGCAGGGCAGCGCTCTGAACAGAATGGCCCTGTGGAAGGATTGTCAGCAATGCCGGAAGCGTAATCATATACACCAGTCGCAGCAACGGCGCGGAAAAATTTTCTGACACGATAACAGAACGCTCAAACACGAACAGGCCGCAGGCAGCGATTATGAGTGCGAACGTGTCCCAGGGATTGAAGGGAATGGGCCACCATAACAGCAGACGCAGATACAAACCGGTTACGCATCCCATCATGGCGATAAGATAAACCCAGCTCCCCTGCCGGGAATGATATGCCTGACGGGCCGCAAATCCCATCAGCAGAACAGCAGCGACGAGGGTTCCTGCCCCTTGAAGAATGACGGTACTCCGGATGGCTGCTTCCGGAAGACCCGAGGCTGCCAGGGCCGCGGGATAACTCCCAAATGCTGCAAGCTGACGGATAAAGATGAGGATGTGCATCCCCCATTCCACCGCGGCAATGCCTGTTTCAAATGACAGATTCCTGAAAAAATTCCTTCGCAGGAAAGATGTCTCATCCGAATTCTTTTTAATTCGGCTGCGTACTCCGATCAAAGCCCAGATTACAAGACCTGACTGCATCGCATACAGGGGAAACAGGATTCGGAGCTGCTCATACTTCGCGGCCAGCAGGGGCCATATATGCCACAGTACCAGCCCCTCGGTTCCGCTTGGGGGAAGCTTAACGATCATCAGTGGCCATGTATGCAGGAGAATCAGCATCAGCAGGCGGCCAGTAAGAACCCACAGGGATTTCCGACGGCGATATCCCTGTCCGAAAATAACGCAAGTCAGGATTCCCAAGGTCAGTACGCTCTCAGACAGGGATGCAACCGGTATGAACAGCAGTGCAGGAATAACCAGCCACGGACTTAAATTTACCCATCCCTGTATGGCTTTGCACAGAATACGGGCTGCCGGGGCTTTGGCACTAGTACAGCAATATGTAAAATCCCCCTCTTTCGTAAAGGGGGCCGGGGGGATTTTTGTTGCGGGCTGCTGCGGAAATCCTCGGCCCTCCTTTAAGAAAGGAGGGAGGAATTTACACGCTGCATCCGCAAGAAACAGCCCGAGGCTCCAGAGAGCCAGCATCAGGGGCAGGTGAGGCAGGCCCGAATCATAACTGACATACGACAGTGCTATGCCGGATAGAGATAAAATAAGGATATGGGCATTCATAAGGGTTCGATACAAAAGGAATCTAAAGATAAAATAAACAACCAGAATAACCGAAACCGATACCGCGGGGTGCTGGAAAAGTTTTGGCAGAGGGAGGTGAAAAAGTTCGGTGAGACCCGAGGCAATTATCACCATCAGCCAGCCCCATGAAATTATAAATGACCAGAAAGCCCAGGGGCCGGAGAGGTTATGCTGTTTCAGATTCAGGCGAAGTGTCAGGGATGAACCATATCGCCGCCACAGGGGAACCCCGGCAAGCATCAGATTGCTCCAGATCAGTGTTCTCGCGGCAAATCCGGGATTAAAAACCTGGGAAAGACCTGTTATTCCCATACGATCCCCGATGAAGATCAACGCAGCGATATTCAGAGTACCTGCGGCAAGCCAGGGCAGTCCGGGCCAGGTGATGTTTCTCATTATCAGGAACAGGTAGGCCGCCAGGGAAAGCCAGTATCCCCACTGGCCCAAAACAACATCCCCCATGATCAGGGGCTGGCCCGCGGCCAGGCTCAGGAAACCCCATCCGAGCCAGATATCAGCAGCAAGTGCCCACTTAGGCAATCGGCGGTTGAAACCAGGGAGGACAAAATTGGCAAGTATCCATAAAATACAGGACCACGCGGGTGCCCCGAAACCGCGGCCCATGACTCCGCTGGCAGATATGAAACTGAACCAGGCAGCACTGAAAAACAGGGCAATGCCGAAACTTCTCAGACCCGGGGCTTTGGAAAAGGGATGCAGCAGCGGGAACAATGTAAGTCCCATGATGAAAAAGAAGCAGGGATCAGTGATGCTCCCGGATGATCCTGCAAATATCAGAATACATTCCGCAAGTGCCCACGCATAGACGCACGCGCTGACATACCACAGGGGACGGGCATATATTACTGACCTCACAAAAACACAGGACAGGAAAGCCAGTCCCAGGCTGAGTAATCCCAAGGTGATCTGCTGGTCAGTCATAATCTGACCGGGCCATAATGTGAAGGGTTCGCCATTGTGGAAGATAAGGAATTCCGACCATAATATGGCGATGCTGATCTGAAAGACGAAGATAAGACTGACAAGAGAATTTCGGATAATACGGTTTACCAGGAAAAAGGCCCCCCCTGCCGCGAAAGCCGACAGGATGGTCTGATGATTCAGATTTCGGAGGGAATCCCCCCATATCAGCACGAACTGCTGGAGGAAAGCAATGCTGGCGAGGTATAAGGCTGATGTGACCAGCGGGATGCGGTACAGGCTGGTTTCAGAATCCCCGGTCTTATGTGCAATGACTCCCATTGCCGCACTCAGGAGGGCAAACAGCATTCCCACCCGGGTGTCCCCCGGAAGCCCCTGCAAATCCGTGAGATGCAAAATCCCGGCATACACCACCAGGGACATGAGAACGACGTGGAACATAACCATATAGCTGTGGAATGTCCTTTTGTAACACCTGCCCGTTGTCCAAAAGAAAACCATGCTGATAAAAAGAGGATACAAAACTGTCAGCCCGGGATTACCCAGCCATTCACTGGCAATGCTGACCACACCCGCTAAGGTGATCAGCAATCCTGTTCTATAGGCCGCGGTTTCAAACTGTCTCCGACCGCTTCCGCCATGTCCGCGGGTGATCATCAACACATCTGCCAAGCGACTTGTCAATTCACCTGATACAGCCCGCCGCGCACACAGCCAGAGTACAAATCCGTATAAAATTGCTGCAAAATTTAAGACATGGATATTCATCCCGTATCGCTGGTACAGCGGGGTCAGCAGCGCGAACAATCCCAGCAGCATGGGTACCCGGGACAAGTAAAGAACGCGGAACCAGGCTGTCAGCCATATGCCTGTCAGGATCGTCAGCCCTGAGGACATCCCCCAAGCCAATCCCGGGTCAGAACGGAACGGATACAAGATCATATGATGCGCGGCAATTATCCACATTACGATCATGGCCTGCTGAAGCGGCAGTCTTACGGTATATGAAAGAGAAGCCTTCCCGGCTTCATACAGCCACAGGATGCTTACAGGTTGAGGGGTGGTGATCTCGGGAATAGCGAACTCCTGTTTCACAGATTCGGTTCGCTTCAGGTGCCAGAGTAATCCCGATATCGCCAGAACAATCAGGATTTCCGGCATTCCTGCCGAGGAATGAGGATAGTAAGTCAGTTTGATCAGGGCACCTGCCAAGCCGCCTGAAATCATTCCTACGTAAAACAATGCCCGAATCCTGAGTACCAGGCTTTGCCAGAGAAATACGCCTCCTGACATAATCAGGGTTACTTGAAATACCGGGCCACGGAATCCTCCGTCTGACAGGCACAGGGGGATAGCTGCCAGACCGGAAAGCAATGCGGTGTTCAGCAATACTTCGACGCGTACTGATTTACGATTTACGATTTCTGATTTACGATTTACGATTTGCGAATACAGCCTACGAGCCAGGGCGGTCAGCAGGAGGGCTATCAATACCAGGGAAACGGAGAACTGTTCGGAGCGATTCCATCCGCTCAGTAACGGGAAATACGCGGCGGTCATCACCATACTCAGGGGAACTATGTAGAACCAGCGGTTGTTGCGGAGATCCTCTTTTCCTGCAAAATTCAGCCCTAACTGCTCTGACATCTGCGCGGGCGTATAACCCAGGATTACGTAAAGGGTGGCAGTCACGAAAATGCCTGTGATTGTTGCCGCCCAGCCCGGGCCTGCATTGTAAAAACTCCAGCCGGCCAGCCCTGCTGTCAGGATAATCAGGGATCGGAAACATACCAGTGCCAGTGATTCCGCGTTACGCGCGATGATTCCGCGATGAATGCCTATAAGACCCGTAAGCCCGGGAAGACTTGCCAGAAACCAGGTATCCGGAAGACATTGCCGGAGAATTACCTGATGATATAAAAGCACCAGGCAGCCCAGCAGGAAATAAAGAGGCGGCAACGTAAGATAATACCACACAACAGTTCCGAAGACTCCCGCACCGAGGATCAGCGTGATACACTTGGCGGATTCGCCTGCAAAACTGAGTCCCAGGGCCAGTATGGAAAGCCCGTAAACAGCGAAGCTGAACCTGGAGAGAAAAGTATATTGCTTTGTCCACTGTTTGAACCGGGCATCAGCATAGAACAGGAATCCTGCCATTATCATGAGAAAGGGGCCCGCATAACCGTCAGGCAGGGGAGCGTCATAGGTCGCGGATAAATGAATAAAAGATACTGCCGCGGCATAGGCCAGTGTTCCGGCAGCAAAATACGCATGTTTCCGCTTGTCTGTGAAAACGGATTTCAGCCAGTCCTGTGTGAATCGCACCAGCCCGTATCCTAGGAGGAATACCATCGAGAGATGAATCAGCGCGATCCAGTACCAGTGGGGAATGCGGAACGGCACAACCACCTGAAGCCCTGCCAGAAGCATAAATAACCTGGCATGATCCCCTCGCAGGGAGCGGTCCATGATCCCGGATGCCAGTTGTGATACCCAGTAAAATACCCCGAAATTCAGCATCACCATCAGAACCCCTGTGCCGGTTCTGAAAGGGTCAGTAGCTCCGATATCAATCAGGCGAACCGACGCTGAAATACTGAGCGGGATCAGGAGCATCCCCAAGGTAATCAGGACATTCCCGGCAGTCCGCTGGTCAGGTTTCCGAACCAGGAGGATATAAGCCCCGACAAGCAGCATCAGGGTGTAAAGGGAAAGGATCGCGGAAATTGTCAGATATCTTTCAAACCCTGCTTCCGTGGTTGTTATAAGAAAGATGCATCCGGCCACAGAGAGAAATGCACTGATAAACCAGCCGATATTCTGAACCAGGAACGGGATGATCACACGGGGCCATCCGGAAACTGCCCGCAGTGCTTTTTCCAGATCGCCTGGTTCAGAGGGCTTCCAGGCAGATGAAGCACTGCCTTGTGCTGTTCCCGGCAGGGGCGGGGGACCTGCAAATTCCTCACCGGGATTTACTGCATTCCCGCCAAACATGCCATGATAAAGTTTTTTTTCCATAATTCACCTCCCTGTCTGCTTAAAGTCATTTGTCATCTGAGTCCCTGCTTACATCTTAAGCAATAAACATGCCATTACGAGATATGAATTCTAACTATCTGAATATTATAATCACAAGGATAAAGAGCTGATAGAAATAAATACAGATATATGCATAAAATGTATATCAGTAATACATATAAAGTATAAAATGATTGAAAAAATATCGCTTTTGCGGAAGGACTCTGAATTGATGCTTGACAAAATATCTTTTTCAAAGCAATGTGTAAGAAAAAATCCCATTATGAAATAGGAGAAAGCATGTGATGATTCGATTTTGCTTCTGAGGATGCTGATGTAAACTGAAACGGAAAGGCAGGAAGGTGATGAAAAATCCCCACGACAGAATTTTCAAGGAAACGCTGACACGGAGAGAGAATGCCGTGTCATTTTTCAGGGAATACCTGCCCGGCGAGATTGTCTCAAAATTGGATTGGCGCACCCTGAAGATCAGCAAAGAAACATTTGTGGAGCCGGAACTCCGTGAGCGATTTTCCGACATTGTTTACGAAATCCGGGCAAAAGGAAGGCGTGTTTTCGTATATCTGCTAATGGAGCATCAGTCAACTGTTGATCCTTGGATGCCCCTGCGTCTCCTCGGCTACATGCTGAGGCTGTGGGAGTTGTGGCGGAAGCAGAACCCTGATGAGAAGAAACTCCCGGGCATCATTCCCGTGCTGTTCTATCATGGGAAAGACGAGTGGGATGTGAGTGTGGATTTCCGGGACCTTATCAAGTCGCCCGAACTGACTGAGGAATTTGTTCCCGGGTTCAAGTATCTGCTCAGAGACTTCTCTCAATCTGGCAACGAGGATATCAGGGGAACAGTCCTGATCAGGCTTTTTCTGAGCATGATGAACGGAATTTTCTCTCCCCGGTTCGGAGGAATTTTTGACAGGATGATTCCCCTGCTTGCCGAACTCTCGCGGAAGGAAACCGGCATGGAATACATTGAGACAGTCCTGAGATACATCTGTCACACGTCCGACGCCCTGAGTTGGAAGGATATGGAGACAAAGCTCATACAGGCGTTTGATGAAGACAGGAAAGGAGATATCATGACTATTGCTGACGAATTACGGATGGAAGGTGAGATCAGAGGTGAAATCAGAGGTGAGATCAAAATGTGCCGGGAACTTATGGAAAAAGGATTTATCCATAGGGAAGTGGCTGAACAGAAGATTGCCGAGCTTTCAAAAAAGCTTGAAGAGATCACAGGGGTTCAGATAATGTCTGCCGGGGGCTTCGACGCTCCTGACCGGGCTTCGGCATAAATCAACGAATCCCGATTGAAGAAGGGAACCCTTTTTCTGAAACTGATTCCCCTGCTTGCCGAACTCTCGCGGAAGGAAACCGGCATGGAATACATTGAGACAGTCCTGAGATCTGTCACACGTCCTTGAGACAAAGCTCATACAGGCGTTTGATGAAGACAGGAAGGGAGATATCATGACTATCGCTGAAGAATTACAGATGGAAGGTGAGATCAGAGGCGAGATCAGAGGTGAGATCAAAATGTGCCGGGAACTTATGGAAAAAGGATTTATCCCCAGGGAAGTGGCTGAAAAGGAGATTGCCGAGCTTTCAAAGAAGCTTGAAGAGATCACAGGGGTTCAGATAATGTCTGCCGGGGGCTTCGATGCTCCTGACCGGGTTTCTGTATGAATATCACTGACTCCCGATTGAAGATAAGATCAGGGAACCCTTTTTCTGAGACTGATGGGCGGAATTTTCTCCAATGCTTCGGAGAGATTTCTGACAGGAGGATTCCGATATGGAAGAAAGATTTATCCCGGCAACAGAGGGCTTGGTAATTCCTCGGCAAACTTTACCGCAGTTCTGACGGATTCGCTGCCTATACAAATTAAGATATAATATCTTGAAATAATTAAATATGAAAACAAAATATCTTAAAAAATTTCTCCCAATAAGCTTCATCTTCATTCTGACAATCATATTTTTTTCCCCCGTCATTTTCCAGGGAAAAACATTTTATGCTTTTGATACCCTGCTTCAGCATCTGCCGTGGGAGACCGGCACCCCGGGATTCCGGGCCCACAATACACTGATAACCGATCCGGTGAATATCTTTTATCCCTACTACCATTTCATCAAAGAATGTATGCAGTTAAAGACACTGAGCTTCTGGAGGGATTCGAATTTTTGCGGAATAATTACCTCACCTACGGGACACCCCCTTGCATTCCTTTTTTATCTCTTTTTTAGCGTGTCAGCGGCCCATGATCTGCTTCTCTGGCTTCATCTGTTCGGGGCAGGACTGTTCATGTTCCTGTACCTCAGGGAAAGAGAACTGAAAAGCTGCCCTGCCCTGATCGGCGCTGTCTCGTGGATGTTTAACGGGTATGTCATGGTGTGGTTTGAATTTGAAAATGTCGTAATCATGGCTCCCGCATTTGCGGCCTCGCTTTATTATATGGAACTCTGGCTGAAGAAAAGAGAGAAACTTCACTGTCTCTGCTTCACCTGTGCAATTGCCTTATCTTTAACAAACGGCTCCGCGCAGCTGAATATCTATCAGCTCATCTTTATAGCATTTTATTTTGTTTACCGATATCTTTCAATGAAAAAACGTGATGATTTTCAAAGCATAGGTAAAAAAGAACTGCCGATATTGCTGCTGGCTGTTTTTTTATTAGTATGCATATCATCCAGTTTCCTTTTCAAGCATTTGTCCTTACTTGATGACCCTCATCGGCGTGAATTTTCCTTTGATGAGCTTTACTATGAAACCGGAAAGCTTCCGGTCAGTTATCTGACGACCCTGATTTTTCCTGATTTTTTCGGAACCCCTGCCGGCAACAACATCTCTTTTATCCCTCGAATAAAAGGAATGCAGCCATACAATAATTATAACGAGTTATGTATATATTCCGGAATAGTTCCCCTTTTTCTTATCCTTGCATGTCTCCCTTTTGTGAGAGACAGGAGAGACGCATTATTTTATTTCCTCACCGCAATAATTACCGTAACAATGGCAATGGGAAGCATTCTCTATTATCCCATGTGGAAATTTATCCCGGGTCTGAACCTTTCCGCGCCGGCCCGTATCCTGTATATTTTCGGATTCTGCATGGCTGTGCTGGCCGGAATCGGCGCGGATATCCTGATGGCTGCTGAAAGTAAAAAGAAACGCGTCATTATTATATTATGGTCCCTGCTCTTGGCTACAGCGGTTTTGCTATCCCTCTTTGTCCAAACAGAGGCAGGTATAAAATGGGCCTCAAATGCCGCCAGTCTGACTGCCGGAGACCAGTTTTACAGGATGCTGCAAAAACATTTCGCGCTTTCATCGCCGTTTATATTGGAACCGCTTTGCCTGGTGTTATTATCCTTTATCTCGCTCGTTTCTGCCCTGATTTATAAGAAAAAGGAATCAAAAACAATTTTCCTCTCACTCGCCATCCTTATTGTTACTTACGATCTTATTTCCTTCGGACTGTTTTATAATACCGCGTCTCCCAGGCATCTCGAATATCCTGAAACAGATGCGATCCGATTCCTCAAGAAGGACCAGTCCGCTTACAGGGTCATTACCTACGGAAATTTTATGCATAACTCATTTGTTCCCTTCGGTATCCAGGAGGTCGGAGGTTATTCCTCCTTTTATCCCAAACGCTATGGAGAATACCTGCATTTAAGCCAGGATGGCCCGGATGTACCGTTTCCTGATAATTTCAGCAGGTGGACGTATTTCCGAGCATTCGGATCCCCCCTGCTTGACCTGATTAATATAAAATATCTGCTGATTCCCCCCCATGTCTCATTAAATTCCCCCAAGCTCAGGCTTGCCTATAATGGTGAAGTAAAAATATATGAAAATACCGATGTGTTTCCCAGGGTGTTCTTTGTTCCGACATATCAGTTGTGTGAAAGCCGCGCAGAAGCTTATAAAGCCCTGGGGACATATACTGCATCGGATTTTCGGAAACGGGTCATCTTGGAATCCTTACCGCCGGAGGATTTTCAGCAGACCGACAATCCCGGGAAAGATGCAGTATCAGACGTCCGTCTGATTTCCTACAGCCCCGGGAAAATGGAAATAGAGGTTTCAACGGATCAGAAGGGTTTTTTGGTGATAAGCGGTAATTACCATCCGTCATGGAGAGCGGAAACAGACGGTAGCCCGGCAAAGGTGTTCCGGGCCAATTACATCATGAGAGCGCTCCCTGTGAAAGCAGGAAGTTGCAAGGTGATGCTTACATTTCGCCATGATCTGATCATATCGGGGGTTATCATCACTTCTTTCGGGTGGGTCGGGCTTGGTTTGCTGATAGTTGTCCTGGGTTTTGTCAGAAGGCAGAGGTAGAAGTCAGACAGGCGGGATTCGGAGTTTCTGGTTTTTTTTCCTGATTATAACGGATTTTGGGGATGGTATTTTTTGTCCCGGAGGGACATCTGAAAATAGCCCGGCAATTCATTGCCGGGTAAGAGACATGAACATCTCCCGGAGTCCCGCAGGGACGACTGAATCA
>JAUCGG010000217.1 GCA_030378015.1 Desulfococcaceae bacterium HSG8 | reverse complement strand
ACGATGTCCAAGTTAATTTACACGTCCCGCCCGGCTTGAATTGGCGAATCCGGACCGCCGCCGGATTTGTCAATCCGGCGGGAGCGGAATGGCAAAACCTGGACATCGTTTCTGAAATGGGAGCACTAAGTGGCGGGACTCGGAATCTTTCAACCTGGCGAGAGCAAAAGTGTGTGCGGACAGCTTGCTGATAAAATCGGCGACGCGAGAGATATTGCAGGCGATGTGCCCTGCTTCAGGCCCATCGTGGATGCAAAATGGCTGGAGAAACCCCGTCAGGTGGGAACTTCGGGGCAGACTGTGAAGCCCAAGGTCTATATGGCACCGGGCATCAGCGGTTCGTTCCAGCAAGCATATGGGCGGTATCAATGGAAATCCGTATATTATCGCGGTGAACAAGAATGCAAAGGCTCCCATCTTCCATTTGGCGGATGTGGCTAACATGATGCGTGATGCGTGAAACGTGATGCGTGATGCGTGATGCGTGATAACCTGATATTCATGCCTCACGTTTCACGTTTCACGTTTCACGTTTCACGCATCACGTTTTACGCATCACCTTTTACATAAACTGCGAAGCCTCCACCGGATGAGTTTTCAGATATTCCAACCGGTTCAGCCCGTTGACGTAAGCCTTGGCGCTGGCGGTGATGATATCCGGATCAGCTCCCTTGCCGAGAGCAATCAGCCCGTTCTCCCTCAGCCGCACAGTCACCTCACCCATTGCATCTGTTCCGCCAGTCAGCGCGCTGACTGAAAACCTGAGAAGCTCTGATTCCGTATCGGTAAGTTTGGCGATGGCATTGAATGAGGCATCTATTGGGCCGTTGCCGTACCCGGCACCCTGAACCGACCTTCCGTTGATCGAAAGCTTCACACTTGCCATGGGAAGCACTGTTGTCCCGCTGGAAACATGCTGGTATTCCAGGCTGAATATCTCCGGTGTCCGGAGAATTTCCTCTGTAACAATGGCTTCCATATCCTCATCCACCACATGTTTCTTCTTATCCGCGAGTTCCTTGAACTTCGTAAAAACCAGGTTCAGTTCCTCATCAGAGAGGTCATATCCCATATCTTTCAGATGGGAGCGGAGGGCATGCCTCCCGGAATGTTTGCCCAGCACCAGTTTGTTCTTGTTCAGTCCGATGGTTTCCGGCTTCATGATCTCATAAGTCATGGGATTCTTCAGAACCCCGTCCTGATGAATACCGGCCTCATGGGCAAAGGCATTCGCGCCCACGATGGCCTTGTTCGGCTGTACGATGATGCCCGTGATCATGCTCACAAGACGGCTTGAGGGATAGATTTCCTCGGTCATGATATTCGTCTCCATCGGCAGGTAATTGGGGCGGGTATGCAACGCCATGATCACCTCTTCCAGTGAGGTATTTCCGGCCCTTTCCCCGATACCGTTGATGGTCACTTCTGCCTGCCGGGCCCCCGCGTTGATTGCCGCAAGGGTATTGGCTGTGGCAAGTCCCAGATCATTGTGACAGTGGACGCTCAGGACTGCCTTGTGAATATTCGGGGTGTGGTCCATGACATATTTTGCAAGTTCCCCGAATTCCGAAGGAATGGCATAGCCTACGGTATCCGGGAGATTGACAACAACTGCCCCGGCCTCAATCGCTGCCCCGAACACTTTGCACAGGAAATCCCGGTCGCTTCTTGATCCGTCCTCAGCGGAAAACTCCACATTATCCGTAAATGATTTGGCATATTTCACCGCTTCCACCGCGTTTTCCACAACTTCATCCCGATTCATTTTCAGCTTGTATTTCAGATGAATATCGGATGTGGCGATGAAGGTATGAATTCTCGGATTTACCGCATGCTGCACCGCACCCCATGCGCGGTCAATATCTGCTTTGGATGCACGGGCCAGCCCCGCGACCTGCGTATTTTTCAGACGCCCTGCAATATTGGAGACCGCCTCAAAATCGCCCCCGGATGCAGCAGGAAAACCCGCTTCTATGATGTCAACTCCCAGTTTCTCCAACTGTATAGCCAGCCGCATTTTTTCAGCCGCGTTCATGCTCGCGCCCGGGGATTGTTCTCCGTCTCTCAGGGTGGTATCAAAAATATATACTCTTTCATTACTCATGGTTTTGCTCCTTTCTGACCGCAGATCAAACGGATTACGCGAATTACTCGCATTAAATAATCCCTTTATCTGCCCTGTTGATTGCGTTATTCTGTGGCTCAGAAGTTGTTCATATGTATTCTCAGCAGATGAGAATTTTCCCAGGCAGTGGATTCTCGGGTGAGTGCAATTAAAAGTGTTAGGTGAACGCCGTCGACCAGCCTCGTTCCCAAACTCCGTTTGGGAACGCGATTGCCCGCGAAACTCAGGTTTTGCGTGAAATGTCAGGTATCTGCAAACAGAGTTTGCCTGCAAGTGTGTTCCCAAACGGAGTTTGGGAACAAGGACTGGGTACCTAACACTTTTAATTACACCCGGCTCTGCCTGGAAATGCGTTTCGGGAGGCTCTGCCTTATTTTACTGTAAACCCGATTACATTCGGAGTGCCAAACTTACAGTTTGGCATTTTCTAAACTGTAAGTTTAGCACTCCTTTCTGCTGATTCTAAACAAAGGGCAAAACACTGAGAAGCATGGGCCGCAGGACATGCTGATTATATCCTGCGGCATTCATTCCTCCTTCTTTCTTTTTCAAAACATGGCTCCTTATAATTGATGCGTGAAACGTGAAACGTGATGCGTGAAACATCATGCATTAAATAGCACTTTCAACATGTTGCCTCATGTTTTCACGTTTCACGCTTCACGCTTCACGTTTCACACATTTCAGTTCTTATACCCGCCCTTCATATGCGGCGGTGTGGATTGAAACGCGAGTTTATACTGGAAACTGTCTGCAAGTGCCTGCCAGCTTGCTTCGATAATATCTTCTGATACTCCGATGGTACTCCAGATGTAATCCTGATCCCGGGATTCGATTAAGACGCGTACCTTTGCATCTGTTCCGACCCGTCCGTCAATAACCCGCACCTTGAAATCAACCAGATGCATCGCGTCGATTTCCGGATAGAAATTGACCAGGGCTTTACGCAACGCGCTATCCAGCGCGCTTACCGGTCCCTGCCCTTCAGCAGCAGTGATTTCATCCCGACCGTCAACGGATATCTTGATAGTGGCGTGGGCAGAACAGGGCTGATCTTTGTCCTTCTCAATGGTCACGCGAAAGGACTCCAGTTCAAACAGGGGCTGGAACTGTTGCGTCAGTTTTTCAATCAGAATTTTGAATGACCCTTCTGCTGCATCAAACTGATATCCGTCCTGCTCCATGCGCTTTATTTCAGAGACGATTTTTTTGCTGTCATGGCCGTTACCGCCAAGTTCAAGACCCAGTTCCTTTGCCTTATATTCCACATTACTCTTGCCGGAAAGATCCGATACAAGGACCCGGCGGTTGTTTCCAACCAATTCAGGTTTCATGTGTTCATAAGCCCGCGGTTCCTTCATGATAGCGCTGACATGTATGCCGCCCTTATGGGCAAACGCGCTCTTTCCCACAAAAGGCCTGCTGTTCATGGGAATCATATTCGCGGTCTCGCTGACGAACCTTGAGATACTTCTCAGTTTTGCCAGATTTTCCCCGGAAACACACGGGCAGTCCATTTTTGTACAGAGAATGGGTATAATGGTTGTCAGATCAGCGTTGCCGCACCTTTCTCCGTAACCGTTGATGGTTCCCTGGACCATCATCGCACCAGCTTTTACAGCTATAACAGAATTGGCGACCGCCAGCCCGGAATCATTGTGTGTATGAATACCTACAGGGATCGGCAGATCGAACTCATTTATAATTGATTCAATCTCAAAAGGAAGCGAGCCCCCGTTTGTATCGCAGAGGACAATAAAATCTGCCCCGCCTTCAGCGGCAGCCATCAGGGTTTGTAAGGCATAGTCCTTGTTGTCCTTATAGCCGTCGAAAAAATGCTCGGCATCATAAATGACTTCGCGGCCCTGATCTTTCAGGTACGCCACAGATTCCCGTATCATCCGGAGATTCTCTTCAAGCGTATTATCCATGATCTTTTCAACATGAAGGTCCCAGGTCTTTCCGAAAATAGCGACGACCGGCGTATCACTTTCGAGAATCGCCGCCAGATTCTGATCCTCGGATGGCGAGATACCGGGCCGGCAGGTAGAGCCGAATGCTGTCAGACGGGCATTTTCAAATTCAATATCCTTTGCCAGTTCAAAAAACTTCTTATCCCTGGGATTGGAACCCGGCCAGCCACCCTCAATATAATGAATCCCAATATCATCCAGCCTCCGGGCGATTTTGACCTTTTCCTCGGCAGTAAAATTAACATTCTCTCCCTGGGTTCCATCTCTCAGAGTGGTGTCGTACAAAAGTATCGGTTCCATTTTTTTCTCCCATTAAGTGAAACGTGAAACGTGAAACGTGAAACGTGATGCGTGAAATGCAAATTAAGTATCATCACGAATTATTTTTCAGACATCAATATTTCACGTTTCACGTTTCACGTTCTGTTTTCGGGCCGTAAAGACCGAACAGCCGATCCTGCTTTCCACATTTCGGAATTTTTGATTACATCCAGTTCTTCCTGGAGTTTTTCCCGGTAATCCGGGGCGCTGTTCGCTTCGATGACCCGTTTGGTTTCTTTGCCTGATATAACGCTTTCGTATAATTCGTCAAACACCGGCACGACTGCATCTCGGAATCTCGGGGCCCAGTCAAGCGCGCCCCTTTGCGCGGTTGTGCTGCAATTTCCGAACATCCAGTCCATGCCGTTCTGAGCCACAAGGCGGATAAGACTCTGGGTAAGTTCCTCCACGGTTTCATTAAATGCCTCACTCGGACTATGCCCGTGTTTCCTGAGAACATTATACTGGGCTTCCATGACGCCGGCCAGACATCCCATAAGAACCCCGCGCTCGCCTGTGAGATCGCTATAGACTTCATTCTCAAAGGTTGTGGGAAAAAGATAGCCTGATCCGATGGCGATGCCTGTTGCAATAGTTCTTTCCCTTGCTCTGCCTGTAAAATCCTGGTGTATTGCAAAGCTGGAATTGATGCCGCTTCCGTCAAGGAAGTTTGTCCGAACCGTGCGGCCCGAACCCTTGGGCGCGGCCAGGATCACATCCACATTTTCCGGCGGTATGATATCGGTCTGATCTTTATAGACAATCGCGAAACCATGAGAGAAATACAGGGCGTCTCCTTCGTTCAGACATTCCTTTACCTTGGGCCATGTGGCGACCTGTCCGGCATCCGAAAGAAGAAACTGGATAATCGTTCCTTTTTTCGCAGCTTCTTCAATTGGGAAAAGGGTTTTTCCCGGAACAAAGCCGTCTTCCACAGCGCGTTCGTATGATTTGCCCCCCTCACGCTGTCCCACGATGACGTTAATCCCGTTATCTCTCATATTCAACGCCTGTCCTGGTCCCTGTACGCCGTACCCCAGAACTGCAACCGTTTCGTTTTTGAGGACTTCCCTGGCCTTATCCAGGGAAAATTCTTCCGATGTAATGACTTCTTCCATGACGCCGCCGAAATTGATCTGTGCCATGATTGTTCTCCTTTTAATTTGGTTAGTTGTCAGTCGTCAGTCGCAACTGCCAACTGACATTCAATTCAATTCCCGTTTTTCGGTTCCCTGAACAGGGCAATGGCTCCGGTTCTCGCAATTTCTTTAATCCCGATGGGTCTCAGGAGGCTCATTATCGCGGCCAGTTTTCCCTCGTCACCGGTAATTTCCAGGGTATAGTGTTCCTTTCCCACATCCACCACCTTACAGCGGAAGATATCAACAATCCGGAGAATTTCCGCACGATTGTCAGGTTTGGCATTTACCTTGATAAGCGCCATTTCCCTTTGGACAAATTTCTGCCCCGTAAGCTCATAAACCTTTAAAACATTGATGAGCTTGTTCAGTTGTTTCTTTACCTGCTCCACAAGGGGCTGATTCGCCTTGGTAACAATAGTCAGCCTTGATATATTCGGTTCTGTGGTTTCAGCCACACAGAGACTTTCAATATTATATCCTCTCCCGCTGAACAATCCCGATATCCTGGAGAGCACACCCGGTTCGTTGTCAACCAGCAGCGAGAGTACGTGTTTTTCTTCTTTCATGGAGAAAATCCTTTCTGTAAATCCCCCTCGGTCCCCCTTTGCAAAAGGGAGGAAGACTCAGCTTCCCCTTTTTGTAAAGGGGGACCGAGGGGGATTTCTATCCCTAAACCAAAAGCATCTCGGTAATCGGAGCACCCGCAGGAACCATGGGATAAACACTTTCCTCTTTCGCAACCCTGAAATCCATGATAACGGTTTCAGGAGAAAAGAGGCCCTCTTTCAGTACGGATCTGACTTCTTCCGGTTTTGTGGCCCGCAGCCCTACAGCGCCGTAGGCTTCGGCAAGTTTGACAAAATCAGGCGCGTGATCCATGCATGTGCATGAATAGCGTTTGTCATAGAAAAGTTCCTGCCATTGTCTGACCATGCCGAGATATCCGTTATTCAGGATCACCACTTTTATGGGAAGGCAGTTCTGTACGGCTGTCATCAGTTCCTGGCTGTTCATCTGGATGCTGCCGTCTCCTGCTATGTCAACCACAAGCTTGTCCGGACAGGCCATCTGGGCTCCGATGGCCGCGGGCAGTCCGAATCCCATGCAGCCCAGTCCCCCGGAGGTGATAAAATGATTCGGGCTTTCAAAATGATAATACTGGGCAGCCCACATCTGATTCTGCCCGACTTCGGTGGTGATGATGGCTTCTCCTTTGGTCAGTTCGTAAAGCTTTTCAACCACATACTGGGGCTTTATAACATCCTCATCCTGCTCGTAGTCCAGAGGCCGTTTGCTTCTCCAGTCCACGATCTGGTCAAGCCATTTTTTTCTCTTTTGCTGCAAATCGCCCAGATCTGTTTCATCTAAAAGAGCGTTCAGATTTTCAAGTGTTTTTCTGCAATCCCCCACAACCGGGGTTGTTACCGGGATATTCTTGCGGATGGATGTGGGATCAATATCAATATGCACAATCTTTGCCTGGGACGCAAACGAGTCTGTTTTCCCGGTAACACGGTCGTCAAACCGGACCCCGACAGAGATCATCAGATCACAGGCTCCTGTACATATATTGGCTCGGTAGGTTCCGTGCATACCGATCATGCCGAGCCACAGCGGATCTGATCCCGGAAACGCTCCCAGCCCCATCAGGGATGTGGTTACGGGAATCTGTGCCCTGCGGGCAAATTTCGTGAGTTCCTCGGACCCTTTGGAGAGAATCACACCGCCTCCTGCAAATATCATCGGTCTTTCTGATTCTTCGATCAGTTTTAAGACCTTTTTCAACTGCCGCGGATTCGGATTATAGGTCGGATTATACGACCTGAGGTTCACATCCGTCGGCATCTCGAAATCTATCTTCGTATTTCCCACATCCTTGGGAATGTCCACAAGAACAGGTCCGGGACGCCCGGACTGAGCGATGTAAAACGCTTCCTTGATAATTCTCGCAAGATCCTCGGTGCGTTGTACGAGAAAATTATGTTTGGTGCATGGTCTTGTAATTCCGACGATATCGACTTCCTGGAACGCGTCATTCCCGATCAGGTGGGTAGGAACCTGCCCCGTGATGATAACCACTGGGATGGAATCCAGATACGCGGATGCAATGCCTGTAACAGTGTTGGTCGCCCCTGGGCCCGATGTCGCCAGACAGACACCTGTCCGTCCCTTGGCCCGGGCATAGCCGTCAGCAGCGTGAACCGCTCCCTGCTCATGGCGAACCAGTACGTGGCGGATATCTGTTTTGGCGAGTTCATCATAGATATCAATGACTGCGCCGCCCGGATATCCGAAAATTGTGTCAACCCCTTCGTCCTTCAGCACTTTCATAAGAATTTGTGCGCCGGTGAGTTCCATGAATCAGTCCTTTCTTTATTGAAGCGTGAAACGTGAAGCGTGAAACGTGATGCATGAGGGTGATATGTGATTACCATTGTCACGCTTCACGCTTCACGCTTCACGCTTCACGCTTCACGCTTCACGCTTCACGTTTCACGTTTCACGTTTCACGTTTCACGTTTCACGTTTCACTTAAATACAGCCCCCTGGCTTGCAGATGAAACCATGCGGGCATATCTGGCCATATAACCGTGTGTTATCTTAGGCTCCGGCGGAGACCACTCGGATAACCGTTTCTTTATTTCTTCTTCCGAAACTTTGAGTGTGAGAGTTTTGCCCGGGATATCAACGGATATCAGGTCGCCTTCCTGAACGATGGCGATGGGGCCGCCCTGCATGGCTTCAGGTGAGATATGGCCGATGGATGCCCCGCGTGTGCCGCCGGAAAACCGCCCGTCTGTGAGCAGGGCCACATGGGCATCAAGTTTCATGCCTGCAATTGTCGAAGTCGGGGTCAGCATCTCCCGCATCCCCGGCCCTCCCATGGGCCCTTCATAACGGATGACGAGTACATCTCCCTTTTTTATCCTGCCTTCCATAATGGCCTGCGTCGCGTCCTCTTCTGAATCAAATACCCTTGCGGGCCCCTCGTGGCGCAACATGCTATCCAGCACAGCAGACTGCTTTACCACACATCCTTCGGGCGCGAGGTTGCCGAACAGCACAGCCAGTCCCCCTTCCTTATGATACGGATTTTCCACAGTTCGGATAACGTCCGGGTCCAGTATCCGGACATCCTTTATATTTTCACCTACGGTCATGGCGGTCGCGGTGATGCAGTCATTATTGATGAGGCCCGCGTCTGAAAGCTCCCTGATTACCGCGGGAACGCCTCCGGCGCGGTTCAGATCTTCCAGATGATCCTTTCCCCCGGGGCTTAACGAACAGAGATGCGGCGTAGTTTTACTGATTTCATTGATCTGATTCAGATTCATGGCTACCCGGGCCTCTGCCGCGAGGGCTGTGAGATGAAGCACGGTATTTGTGGAACATCCCAGGGCCATATCCACGGTCAGCGCGTTTCTGAACGCTGCTTCGTTCATAATCCGGCGGGGTGTTATGCCTTTTTCAAGAAGCTGCATAATCTGTATGCCCGCCATTTTTGCCAGACGGATACGCGATGCCATTACCGCAGGAATTGTGCCGTTTCCGGGCAGTCCCATGCCGATAGCCTCGGTGAGACAGTTCATGGAATTGGCCGTGAACATTCCCGCGCAGGAGCCGCATGTGGGGCACGCTGTATCTTCGATGGAAGCCAGTTGTGCCTCGGTCATTTTTCCGGAACGCACCGCACCGACGCATTCAAAAACAGTTATAAGGTCAACCTTTTCCGCTGTTTCAGGATGTTTCCCTGCCAGCATGGGTCCCCCGCTGACAACAAGGGTCGGGATATCGACCCGGGCCGCGGCCATGAGCATCCCGGGAACAATTTTATCGCAGTTGGGAACCATCACCATTGCATCAAAGGCATGGGCAGTTGCCATGATCTCAACAGAATCTGCGATGAGTTCGCGGCTCCCCAGGGAATATTTCATCCCGGTATGGTTCATGGCGATCCCGTCGCAAACCCCGATGACCCCGAATTCGACAGGCATACCGCCCGCCATGTAAATCCCTGCTTTTACTGCTTCTGTAATTTTATCCAGGTGAACATGCCCGGGAATAACGGTATTCACAGAATTGGCAATACCGATCATGGGTCTGCTGATTTCATCATCTGTATAGCCCATTGATTTGAACAGGGCGCGATGCGGGGCTCTTTCGATACCTTTTTTTACACTGTCGCTTTTCATTTCGGATAGACTCCAAAAAAAAATCCGTTAGCAGCCTTGCGGCTGATAACGGATTTTTTATTTATTTAATCGGTTAAGTAAATATAAATTTACCCCATTATCAACCGCTGTCCTCATAGAAGGGAAGGACCCCGACTACGAGGATAATAATAAGACTAATAAGGCTGATAATGGTTAATACTTTTTTCATCATAGTTACCTGTCT
>JAUCGG010000216.1 GCA_030378015.1 Desulfococcaceae bacterium HSG8 | reverse complement strand
ATTTTTCAGGCGGCTTTTTTTGGTATTTTTGGTATTACTTTACCGGGGGTCCGCCTGTGGTACGCTGAACTTGTGACAGCATAGAAAGCGATAAAAGCCGTGGGCAGACCAAGAAAGCTCACGGCTTTTTTTTATGGATAAAAAGCCGTGAAGATTTTTCTTCACGGCTTTTTTAATTTATAAGGAGTGTATCATGACGATCTTAGGCAAACGAATTCGGATGGAGCGCATTATAAATCGGAATACGGGCAGAACTGTCATCGTTCCCATGGATCACGGGATTTCAGTGGGGCCCATCGCCGGTATCATAGATATGAAATCCACAATACAGATGGTAGCAGAAGGCGGTGCAAATGCCATTGTGGAACATAAAGGACTTATCGAAGAGGGCCATCGCAAGGGAGGGGCTGATATCGGGCTGATTATCCACCTGTCCGGTTCCACAAGCCTGTCCATCTATCCCAATGCCAAAACCCTTGTATGTTCTGTTGAAGAAGCCATCAAACTCGGCGCAGATGCCATATCCATCCATGTGAACCTGGGGAACGGGCAGGAAAAAGAAATGCTGAACGATTTCGGAAAAGTTGCTTATGAAGCCCGTACCTGGGGAATGCCGCTTCTCGCCATGATGTATCCCAGGGGGGAGAAGATCAAAGATGAATATGATGTCAATGTGGTCAAGCATGTTGCCCGGGTCGGAGGCGAAATGGGAGCAGATATCGTGAAGGTGTCATATACGGGTTCACCAGAGTCATTCAGAGAGGTTACGGAAGGATGTAACGTCCCTGTTGTCATTGCCGGGGGGGCCAAGATGGATTCGGACAGGGATATCCTGGAAATGGTCAAAGGATCTATTGAAGCCGGCGGATCCGGTATCTCCATCGGTCGTAACGTATTTCAGCACAGGAATCCGAAACGTATGGTACAGGCAATGTCAGCCATTGTGCATGGAGAAATCAGTGTGGATGATGCCTTGGGGATTCTGGAAGGATAGTCAGAGTGGTCAGTTGCCTGCGACTATTACAACAACTTGTAAATTCCTCCCCCCCTTTTTAAGGGGGTCGGGAGGGATTTTTGTCGCAACAGCCTTTTTTCGCAAGAAAAATCCCCCCTGCCCCTTTAAAAAAGGGGGCGAACGGGCGTATTTACAAGTCAGGGGAGTGATTTTCAGTCCCGGAGGGACGACTGAAAAGCTTTCAGTCGTCCCTCCGGGACTCCACCAATTGTAAATGCGCCCGGGACGAACTTGTAAATTGCAGTACTATTATATCAATTCCTAATAGTAATAATAGTCAACTGACCACGGACAACTGACAACTAACCAAATAAAGGAGCGAAGGATGCGAAAAATATGGGTGAAAGTTGATCCGTGGGACAAAAAAATCGTTACAACTGCCTTGGAGGGCGGTGCGGACGGTATTATGGTTCCCCCGGGTTATTCTGAAAAAGTAAAGGAACTGGGAAGGATAGAGACCATTGCCGAGGACGGTGATCTGAAATTAGGCGATGATGTTATCTTTTTTACAATAAAAAGCGGTGAGGATGAAGAGGAAATTATCAAGCTCGGCCAGAACAGACAGGTGATTCTCCGATGCACGGACTGGACCATCATTCCCCTGGAAAATCTTATTGCAAAAGGTGCGGACGTGATTACCGAGGTTCAGAGCCTGGAAGAGGCAGAAACAGCCTTCGGTATCCTAGAGAAAGGGGTGAGCCATATCCTGTTTCATCCCAGGGATGCCATAGAACTCAAAAAGGCCCTTTCACTGCTTCGTTTAAATGAAGAGAAAACCGCACTGGATGTGGCTGAAATTGTGGAAGTCCGCCCCGTGGGAATGGGGGACCGGGTTTGCGTGGATACCTGTACTGCAATGGAACAGGGCGAGGGAATGCTGGTGGGAAACAGCAGCAGCGCGCTGTTCCTAGTACATTCGGAAAGCATTTCAAATCCCTATGTTGCTCCCAGGCCATTCAGGGTTAACGCGGGGCCCGTTCATGCCTATACCCGTGTTCCCGGGGGAAAAACCCGCTATCTGTCAGAGCTTTCAGCCGGTGATCCTGTGCTTGTTATTGACTATACAGGAAAAACAACTGTGGGAACCGTGGGGCGCATTAAAATGGAGAAACGTCCCCTGATGCTGGTCACGGCAGTTTGCGGCGGCAAAAAGATCAGCACCATTCTCCAGAACGCGGAAACCATCCGGCTGACAGACCCCGAAGGAAAGCCGGTATCAGTAGTGAGCCTTAACCCCGGGGATAAGGTCCTGGTTGTATGTGAGGAAGGCGGCAGGCACTTCGGCCACAAGATAGAGGAAACCATAACGGAGAAATAAGGTATTATGGAAAATTCCGAAAAAACCCGGGCGGACGACGACGCAAACTGGCGTATCAGCGAGATTCGGGCCGCCATTGACGATATTGACGAGAAACTCCTTGAACTTCTGAACAAAAGACTCGGGCTGGCATTGACGGCGGGCAGAGCCAAGGCTCAGAAAGGCGCTCAGGTTCTGGATAATACCCGTGAAAACGCCATTTTACAGCGGGTTTCAGCCTTGAACAAGGGTCCCCTGACCCAGAATTCACTCCGTCAGATATTCAAACAAATTATGGCCGCGTCCCGTGAACTCCAGCGCGCACACAGGGTTACTTACCTGGGGCCCGAGGCGACGTTTACGCATATTGCTGCCATGAACCATTTCGGGGAATCAGTTTCATTTATCCCCCAGTCGAACATTCGTGAAGTATTCAGGGAAGTGGAAAAAGGGGCCTGTCATTACGGTGTTGTTCCCATTGAAAATTCTATTGAAGGTTCGGTTAACAGCACCCTGGACCTTTTCTTTGAATCCAACCTGAAAATCTGCGCTGAAAAATACCAGCCTATTTCCCACGATCTTTTATCCGTGACAGGAAATTTAGAGGACATCCGGGTAATTTATTCTCATCCCCAGGCATTTGCCCAGTGCCGGCTGTGGTTACAGAAATACGTTCCGAATGCCGCACTGGAAGAATGCAGCAGCACGGCACATGCTGCTCAGAAAGCTTCGGAACTTCCAGGAACCGCAGCGATTGCCAGCAACGAAGCCTCACATATGTATAACTTGGAAATCCTGGCATCCGGGATTGAGGATGTTGCCAGGAACACAACGCGGTTCCTGGTAATCGGAAAGGAGCCTGTCCATCGGACAGGGAACGATAAGACATCCGTCATGTTTGTGACATCCCATATCCCGGGTGCCCTGTATCACTCATTAAAGCCTATGGCGGATTCGGGAGTCAATATGGTCAAGCTGGAATCCCGCCCCACCAAGCATGAAAACTGGAGCTATTTCTTTTTTGCGGATGTTGAAGGGCACATGGAAGATGCCATTGTGAAAGAAACCGTGGAAAAGATGAAAGAAATCTGTCTCTATGTGAAGTGGCTCGGCTCCTATCCCAAAGTCGAGGAAAGTGAGAAGTGAAAAAGAGAGGAGTGAGATCATGATCGCGGATTCCCATACCGCTCTTTACGGTGTATTCGGAGACCCTGTGTCCCACAGTTTAAGCCCTGTCATGCACAACAGCGGGTTTTCTCATATCGGATATAATGGCGTATATCTTGCTTTCCGGGTAAAGGATATTGCCGCGGGAGTGAGCAGCATAAAGGCTCTGGATATCAGGGGCGTCAGCGTTACGATTCCGCATAAGGTCGCTGTTATGGAGTTTTTAGATGAACTGGATGATATGGCGAAACAAATCGGTGCGGTGAATACGGTGATCAACAGGGACGGGATACTTTCCGGTTATAATTCAGACTGTCTTGGGGCCATATCAGCCCTGGCTGAGAAGACAGATATCAGGGGCAAAAAGACAGGGATTATCGGCGCGGGCGGAGCAGCCAGGGCCATCGGATTCGGAATACGCTCGGAACGCGGAAACGTCGCGATTGTAAACCGTTCAGCAGACAAGGGCGAAAAACTTGCAGCAGATATCGGCGCGGAATTCTGTCCGCTTTCAGATATTGAAAAACTCGGATGCGAGATTCTGATCAACACGACGCCTCTCGGCATGACGCCGAATATTGAAACAACCCCGATTCCCATAAGATATCTTGAAAAAGGGATGGTTGTCATGGACATTGTCTATAATCCCCTGAAAACCCGCCTTTTAAAAGAAGCTGAAGCCGCAGGGTGTACTACGATTGACGGGGTTGCAATGTTTGTTTACCAAGGGGCTTTCCAGTTTGAGTTGTGGACCGGGGAGAAAGCTCCGGTTGAGGTTATGAGAGAGGCAGTGATGCGTGAAACGTGATAAAGTTTTAGCTCGTTCCCAGGCTCTGCCTGGGAATGCATTTACAGAGGCTCTGCCTCGTATTTCCGTTTAAAACCGGTGTGCCAGAATGAATACCTCGCAAGGGGCGCATTTACAAGTCGGGGGGGAGTAATTTTCAGTCCCGGAGGGACGACTGAAAATAGCCCGGCAATTCACTTTTTCGATCTGCTGATAATAATATTAAGATAAGGAGGATATAATGATCCGGAAATACATCATTTTTATTACAATAATATTTTTCTTTACGGCTTACCCCATACCGGGGGAAGAAATCCCGGTTGACAAGGATATGCTGGAAAAAATTTTGCAGCAGCAGGATGCCCTGGAAAAAGAAATCAGGTCGTTAAAGGATCGCTTAAAAAAACTGAAGGATAAAAAAACAGTTCCGGCTGAAAAATCGGAAGATATGGAACTCCTGAAAGCAGATGTTGAAGAAATTTCGGATCTGCTGGACACAGTGGAAACCCGGTCAATTCTTGATAAAATCCAGATCAGCGGCGAATTTCACACCAGGATGAATTTTTACAATTATGATGATATGGAAATGGAAGATGGTCAGAAAAAGGACGGCAGGACAGATGAACTGTGGTCTGGCCGGCTTCGTCTTAACCTTCGTTCTGAGATTACTGATAATCTTATCTTCCAGGGCAGACTGACTTACTACAAATTATGGGGAGACACAAATTATGAGGGACTTACCGGCTCCACCGATTTTTATCACCCGGGCACACCGGACCAGGAAGGTGATCTTCATGTGGAAAGAGCATATATAGACTATTTTATTCCCGGGACACCGTTTTCTGTCACCCTGGGACGTATGCCCACCGGCAACGGACCTCCTTACGGGCTGAAGAACAACACCACACGGAAAGCAACCTGGCCCATGCTGTGCCATGACGGAGAACTTGATGGAATCATGACGAATCTGCTGATTGATAAACGGACAGGTCTTAAAAACGCTTTTTTCAGACTCGGTTACTACAAATTCAGTCAGAATTATCAGCAATATCAGGGTGTGGAGAAGGACCCCACCCGGGTTGCAATCGCTGCTTTTGAAACAATGGTTCCCGGTATCAGGGATTCCATTTTCTGGGTCAGCTATGACAGGGCATTTGATATGGGGGCCTTTGACCACCCGGCCGCAGCTTCTTACCCTTCGGACTCCGGTTATATGGATAAACTGAATCTGCATATCCAGTTTAACAATATAAAAAACAGCGGATTCAGTTGCTTTGCTTCGTATGCATATGAAAGAATCCGGCCAAGACCCGAGGGAACGATTTTTCCACCGGAAGTAACGGGGATGCCTTTTGATTATGAAGTCGGGTTATTAGGAGATAATCTTACAGATTCCCTGGGAAAACCCCGAAACGGCAGGGCCTGGTACATGGGAATGAATTACAGATTACCCTTTAAAACCCTGAAATATCCCAGGCTGGGATTTGAATATAATCATGGCTCCGAGCACTGGATATCCGCTCCTGTAAGCGGGGGAGACGAGTTTCTGAACAAGCTGACAGTGAACGGCGATGCTTATGAGCTTTATTACATTCAGCCGATTAATGAAAAACATATGTTTTGCAGGATCGGGGCAGTCTGGCTGGACTACGATTCTGTTATGAATTTTTTCGGGCCCTCAACTGAGACCGATATGTCCGTTATGAACTCCTATTTTTTAATTAATGTCAGGTTCTGATGGGGATTTACGATTTGGGAGCATTCACAATTTCTTGAAACCACGAATGACACTGATAACATTCTTTTTTCGTTTTCGTGTGATTCGTGATAGTACCAAGGCAGCACACTTTTTCAGTTCGGAAAACCTCTTTGAATCAGGGGATTCGGTATTTATAACTGTGTACGGATTTACGCCTTGGTGTACTAGTACAGCAAATTACAAGTTCGCCCCCTTTTTTTAAAGGGCCGGGGATTTCCCTTTTATGATGAACAAATTGAATTTGTGGGGGAAAGAAGTCTCAGGAAAAGAGATCAATCACGCTTCGCTCCATCCAGCCTGCATCTGATAAACGCTGATTTAATTACATCTGAGTGCATCATAACAACTGCCTGATTTTAAAGCAGTCATCAGCCACCATCTGCATCCGCCATAGAAATCATTCAAATATTTTCTTGACCCTTTTGAAGCAATGGATTAAACAAATGAATATGTTTTTCAGGCATCCTTACACTTACAAGATTGAAAAGTCGGACTTATTTAATCTTTATTACAAGATGTTTAAGGATACCTGTTTTTATCATAATCAGGCAGATGTCGGTCAGTCTGAAAAACCTAATTCTATTCAGGGATAATTTTTCCGGAAAGGAGTAAGTATGGCGGATAATGAAAGCCAGGTCGTGACAGACAGCGGCCGGGGCAGTATTTCTGATCTGTGGAAAAAAGAGGATTATTGGGCCATCTGGCTAGGTTTTATACTGCTCGTTGTTGGCATGATTCTCTATTTTCCCAACGCCCCGGAAGGAACGGATAAAAAGATTGCCGAAGCCAATGCCTCACTGGAGGCTGAATCGGCAAAAGCACCGTTTAAAACCATTGCATGGTACAAGGCGGTGGATGCAAAAAAGAAACTGAAAGCCACAAGCTCTCCGGTAGGGAAAGCTATAAAGAAGTTTACCAGCAAACCCCACAAATGGAGCAGCAATCCTTTTAATGCCCTGTTTATGGGTGAAGAGGCGGCAAAGGCCAAGCAGGCAAAGGCTCAGACTAAATATGATGCGGCAAAGAAATCAGAAGCTGATGCACTGACAGCCGCAAAAACAGCGGAAGACTCGGCAGCCGCGAAAAATTTTGAGGATGAATCCCTGAATACCGCAGCAGCCAAAGCTATAGGTGATTGGCGAACGGCCCATAGCAAGACATCTTCTGCAAAAAAGAAAGCAGGTGCAAAACCTTATAATCAGTTGGTGTATCTGATCGGGCTCATGATTGCACTGGCTATATTTTTCGGTATCGGAATGCTGGCAATGGGCCATTCTATGCCGAAATTTATGATCGGCTTTCTTTTTGTTTTTCTTATTTCTGTGCTGGCTTTTGCTGCTGCAAGCAATTCAACTATGAAGCACTACGGCATCGGATATGCGGCATGGGCCATCATCTTCGGGCTTGTCATCAGTAACACAATAGGAACCCCGAAATGGGTTATGCCTGCTGTGCAGACCGAATATTACATCAAGACCGGTTTGGTACTCCTGGGCGCGGAAATCCTTTTCGGCAAGATCCTGTCCATCGGCATACCGGGCATTTTCGTAGCATGGGTGGTTACGCCAACTGTGCTTATCACTACCTACCTCTTTGGTCAGAAAATCATAAAAATCCCCTCCAAAACACTGAACATCACCATTTCATCAGACATGTCGGTATGCGGGGTTTCAGCAGCCATTGCAACCGCGGCCGCGTGCCGAGCCAAAAAGGAGGAACTGACCCTGGCAGTCGGACTTTCACTGGTTTTTACCTCCGTCATGATGATTGTCATGCCCGCATTTATCAAAGCCGTGGGAATGCCCCATGTGCTTGGCGGAGCCTGGATGGGCGGAACTATTGATGCAACCGGTGCTGTCGCGGCAGCCGGTGCTTTCCTGAGCGACAAGGCCCTGTATGTGGCAGCTACCATTAAAATGATTCAGAATGTACTGATCGGAGTGATAGCGTTCTGTGTAGCGGTTTACTGGTGCGCCAAAGTTGATCGTGTCGAGGGGCAGAGGGTAAGTTGGATGGAAATCTGGTATCGGTTTCCGAAGTTTGTTATCGGCTTTATTGCTGCTTCCATCATATTCTCACTGATTTACCAGAGTATGGGTAAAGATGTTGCCTATGTCTTGGTAGATCATGGCGCGATACGGGGATTGTCAAAGATATTCAGAGGATGGTTTTTCTGCCTGGCCTTCGCGAGTATCGGTCTTGCCACCAATTTTCGTGAACTTAAAGAATACTTCAAAGGTGGAAAGCCTTTCATTCTCTATATCTGCGGCCAGACATTCAATCTGATTCTGACGCTGACAATGGCCTATATCATGTTCTATCTTGTATTCCCTGAAATAACAGCTAAAATTTAATTCTAACCGGGTTACGGGCCCCTGGCCCGTAACCTGTACTGTTCTGATATTCTCAAAATGCAGCATTCTCATTCAGCAGACATTGCAAAAAACACGGTTACATCAGGAGATGAGCCGCAGAACATGCTTAGGGGCGTGGTGCGCCTCTTGTTATGCGTGCTGGTGATCCTGCTTTTTATGTTCGGTGTGGCTCCCCTGATGGAAAGAGCACCGTTTATCCGTCCTATTGTTCAGTTCATCGAAGAGCGCGACATTGATGCGGGCGCTCTTTATTATACGGATATAGAGGAATTTTCCGAGGCAGCGATTCATATGGAAAACACGATGGACTACCCGCCTCTGGATCGCCCTGAGTGATGTGTGAAACGTGAAACGTGAAACGTGAAACGTGAAACGTGAAACGTGATGCGTGATAAGATTTCTCGGATTTTATCCCGTGAACTACAGATCCTGATTTTTGAAAAAATTCAGGACATAGATGATATGACGCTCCATTGCTTCATATGCTTCATCCGGATCATGTTTTTTTATCGCATGGATAATCTGGGTATGCTGAAACAGAATTTCCTCAATTCTCTCAGGTTTTTCGTAAAGACGGGCGAGGTTTTCATTTATGCCGTAGAAGAGGAAGTCGTAGAACTCTCTCATGATGCGGACCTGAACGGGATTCTTTGTCGCGTAGGAAACTGCCATATGAAATGAGACATCTGCTTCGGTTCCCAAGCGATCCGACGCTACCTCTGCTTTCATTTCCTCCAGGCTTTTTTCAAGGAAGTGAATATCCTCCTCAACAGCCCTCCGGGCAGCCAATGCTGCAGCGTTACATTCCAGTCCCATCCTGACTTCCAAAAGGTCTTCAAGGGTCGCATCCTCGGTTTGCATGGCGATTGCCAGAGGGTTGTTGTCCCTGACATCCGGTAAACGGACAAAGGTTCCCTGCCCCTGTTTATGATCAAGAAATCCCAGCACAACCAGTTTATTTATGGCGTTTCTGATGGTGGTGCGGCTGACACCTAATACTGCTGATAATTCCCGTTCAGGCATGAGCTTATCACCCGGTTTCAGTTCGCCGCGGGCAATGAGTTCCGTGAGCTGGTCAAAGACCTGGTCGGAAATGCGTTTGGGTTTGATAGGTTTCAGTGGAAGTTTCATATAAGTAACTCCGAATACACAGATTCTTGCAGATGGAAGATGCAACAAAGCCTCGTTATCAAACCGGGGTTTGGGAACGAGGTTTTCCATCTGATTAGATGATTAATTCCGGCAACGGCAGAAAGTCCGAACTGCTGAAGCGTTAAAATTTCCGGCAACTATTGGTATGACCAATATAGGTTGAATTCAAAGACAATTTTTAAAATTCGGGTTTAATATATCTTTCGAAATACCAGCTAAAAATAGTTTTTTCAAGCTTTTTTTCTTGACAGAATCGGAGAATCGGATTTTTTACCATACAGGTCAAATGGTATGACCAATATCTTTTAAGCGAACGAAGATAAAGAAGTGTTCACCCGGAAAAGACCTCCGACCTAAATTGAGCGATTCTGTTATCAAACTAAATTTATTTATAAAACAATTAGTTATGAATCAACTTTTTCCGATC
>JAUCGG010000215.1 GCA_030378015.1 Desulfococcaceae bacterium HSG8 | reverse complement strand
CAAAAATAGGCGGAGCTGAAAGATATAAAAACGAATTAAAATCGGTTCTTGCATAATGACGGATTCCTGATTCCCTGTCAGACAAGGCTTCACGGGTTAGGATTAAAATTTCAGGCAACCTTTAAGTGATACGTGATAAGGACTCGGAGTCCTGATGTTGAGATCTGAATCCGCCAGGATCAGGAAAAAAATACTGATCGGCCCGGAAAGTTTTGCATCTTTCGTTATCAGGCTTTTTTCGGTAACGACAGATCGGGCTTTTAAAGAAAAAGCCGGGTTTCTTCACTCCTTCAAAAAATCAGGTGTTTAAAATTTTTGTAAGCTCCTTTTCCATAGCGGGATTAATATTCAGAAACTGGATACCGAATATATATCTCCCGTCCCCGGTTCTTGCCTTGTCTCTTACAATCTGAGCCTTTACGCTTGGAAATTCAGCATTGCGAAATCGGATGCTCACGTCTCCTGTACTCCCGATTTCAATGGAATTTGAAGTGATAATCAGCGCGCCGCTCGCGCTGATATCCTTTGTGAAGAAGGGTTCTGATATGCCGGTATTCGCATTCCGAAAGATGCCTTTTAAAGTGATTTTAATCCGAATCTGCCCGCGCCTTTCCATTAACCCTTTGAGTTTACGGATATAAAATCTTATCCTTTCTGTCTGCCCGTTCAGCTTTATAAATAAAGAGGCAAATGTCTCAGCATTTGTCAGATTCCGTTGAACCACTTTACTGATATTCGTCATGGTCTGATTCACTTCATCTATTGCCTGAACCTGATCGTCAGATGCACTGACAATCTCCTCTATGGCTTTGCCCACCTTCTCGCTGTGATTCATTGTCAGGCCAAAAGCGTCTTTTGTTTCTGCTATCAGACTGGCGCCTGAATCAATTTCGTTTACGGTTTTCTGAATAAGAAGCTGGGTATTTTTAGCAGCCTGGGCAGATCTGGCCGCTAATTTCCGAACTTCATCTGCCACGACAACAAAACCCGCACCGGTTTCGCCGACACGAGCGGCCTCTACCGCTATATTCAGGGCCAGCAGATTGGTCTGAAACGCTATCTCGTCAATTGTCTTTACAATCTTTTCGATTTCCCGGCCCTTTGCCCTGATGCTGAACATGGCTTCAGCGGCTTTTTCCATAGAAATGTTCACGTTCTGTATGTAATCATGTGCTTCGTTCCGGGAGACTCTTGCCTGCCCCATTCGTTCAGCATTTTGGCGTGTCATGGAAGACATTGTATCAAGAGAAGCAGATATATCTTTTACATACACAGCCTGCTCAGAGGCTCCTTCTGCCAGTTGCTGGCTCCCGAAAGATATCTGGGATGAAGCCAGGGAAACATCCCGGGATGATTCATATAATTTTTCCGTTATGCGATAGAGGGTTCCGATAATAGAGTGCCGGATTACCAGATGGATGATAATGACAGAGATAATAACCACTGATAATGACAGATATATATTTATATTGCTGTTTTTTTCCAAATCATCAGCAATCAGATGAACATTTCTTGAAAGGCTGTTCCTGACAGCAATGGAGATATCCATGAGTTTAATCATGAGTTTTTTCTCTTTTTCAGCAAGGCTTGTCGTTTCCTTAACCAGGGGTTCATCTGCCCCGGCATTCATCTTATCATATATCCGATTTGCAGCATTGTCATATTCTTCCAATTCAGTCAGTATGTTATCAATCTCTGCTTTCAGTTTTTCATCAATTCCCTCCAGTTCTTTCAGGTTATGTAAATCTTTCCTGATACTCAGCCCTTCTTTTTTCGCGCCCTCAACTTTTTCTGGCCTGCTCAACAGTATTGCCTTTTCATAAAATTTTGTCTGGCGGATAAATCCGTTGAGCACTTTCTGGCTGAACTGTGTGGATGTGATAGCAAAGTTTGAAATATCAGGCAGTTTGCTTTGAACATCCAGGGAAATATAATATGAAAATGCCAGGGAAAATAAATAGCCGATGATCAGGATACTGATACTGAACCATATTCTGGCAGAAAGTCTGAATGAAGATTTCATGATTCCTGGCTCCTTAAATTTAAGAGTTGCTGTGCTATCATCAGACAAGTCTTTTCACTGGTGTAATTAAAAGTATTAGGTCCTCGTTCCCAAACTCCGTTTGGGAACGCGATTGCCCGAAAAACTCCGTTTTTTATGAAATATCAAATTTTTACAAACAGAGTTTGCCTGCAAGTGTGTTCCCAAACGGAGTTTGGGAACAAGATATGACCTATCACTTTTAATTACACCCTTTTTTCATAAGAGGGGTAATTTTTCAGAAATCCGACATAGCCGCGGCCTCACGCCCGGCCTGTTCGCCCACAGACATACATGTCCCCATTACCCTGACAGATCCCGTTGCTTCATGTGTCGCAGAAATGCAGCGACCTGCACAGCAGAGATTGGAGATATTTTCTGATTTAAGACAGCGTAACGGGATTTCATAATAATCACCGGAAGGAGGATAGTGATAACAGGGACCTTTTTCCTGATTCCACAGTTCAATAGGCCAGGCATTTTTTACAATGCCGTCAGGGAATTTTTCTGCATCCAGGATATCTTCCCTGGTCAGGGTATATTTGCCCCGTAATCGAAGCCCTTCCCGATCAGCGACCTCCGGGGACATTTCCTCAATCATGGAATCTCTGAATGAAGGGACCTTCTGCGACAAGAAGTGATGAACCCTCAACGCGTCGCTTTTTGCCAGTTCATTCCTGGCCTCCGAATTCTCATGCGGAGGAATACTCAGCCTGCAATATCCTTCATCAGCTTCATCCCCTTGGGTAAATGTTGTGAACTTCAGATAATGCGGGATATTATTTTTCGCAGCTTCCTGTGCAAGATAATAGGGGACTTTTACTGCTGTCATATCGTCAACCTTCTTAAGACCTTTTACCCGGAATGTATATCCGGCAAACTGACGCTGGCAGAAGCGCGTTTTATTATACCATGCGCCGCTCATCCGTATGATCACTCCGCTGCCGCTGCAATCCGCAACAACTTTCGGAAAAATATCGAATTTCCCGTTCCGGGAGCATACGGTTACGGATGTAATGGTATTTCGCACTGTTTTTACTGAAACCGCGTGGGTTTCGTACAACAGATCAAGATGTTGTTTTTCTGCTTCAGTCAGGGATCGAAAAACAGAAACAATATCCCGGGTATTAAAAGGCAGAACATACACTCTGCCCATGCGTAAAACAGTTTTTTCCGGAGTTAAGCGTTTCAGGGCCGAAGATATTTCACGTACAATCCCTCGGTTAAGCGTATCTGCCGGCATTTCAGATCCGTTAATATACAGCCCGCAGATAAAACGATGCAAAGCAATCACCGCGGTGCCCCCGGGAAAATCATTTTTCTCAACCAGTATGGTACGCGCTCCCCGCGCGGCTGAGACCGACGCACAGATTCCTGCAACCCCGCCGCCTATAACAAGCACATCACAGTTTTTTTGTCTGTTTGCCATCTCGTGACTTAAAAAAACGGGATTATCGCAAAGCAAGCTTTGCACTCCGCGTTCGGAAAACGGGCGCATTCCCAAAAAGTAGGAATTCTCGTTCCCAGCTCTGCCTGGGAATGCATTTACAGATGCTCTGCCTCGTATTTCATTTTAAATCAATTGGTTAGACGGAATGTCTCGCAAGGCAGAGCCTTGCAGGATGCGTTCCCAGGCAGAGCCTGGGAACGAGTAACATATTGAATTTTATGATCTGTACATTTAACCTACTTTTTGGAAATGCTCTCTCGGAAAACACTCCCGGAATGCTCGCCGGGGATTGATCTGTGTAATACACTGTCTTATTCCGATTATTTCATGAGACAAGAAGAAAAGTCAATGGGGTAGAAAAGGTATTTCAAGGGAGCAATATTCTGCTTTGTATTCGGTTTCAGAAGGTTAATTCACCCATTAAAACGTGCTCTCAGTGTTTCCACAATTCCATCGGCCTCATCATGGGTCAGGATATCTTCCAGATAAGAAAATGTGGCACTCAGTTTTCCCCGGAACCGATGAAAAAATATACCGATCCCCGGGGGGGTCGGTACCCTCGGCATATGAAAAAAACCGGCTATTTCCTTTTCCATGAACCGATGAAACGGATAGCCTGCCTCTCCGACGTAGGAGAAGGAAAAAGAGCCGGTTTCACCCTTGAAATGCATCCGTATGAGATGACTTAAAATCGGCAGAGGCGCTATCCGAGTTAAAAAACTGACCTCCCGGATATGTCCGGACAACCCTGATTTTACCTGCTCATACATCTGGGCTTTCACGGACTTCAGGAGAAGGGGAAAACAATCTGCTTCAGGAGGCTGAACCCGGAACATCAGAAATGATACATGGTTAAAAAAAACCTCCTGTTCCAGCTTTTCTGATGGCCGCATATCAATATTCACAGGAATGATATAATCGCCGGAACAAATCTGTCTGGCTGTAAATATATCGTGCAGAACCGATGTGGTAACTGCCAGCAGATACGGCATGAGCATTAAGTAACCAGCTTCTTCATATGCGGTTTCGATAATCCGGCTGGTTTCGTCTTCATCAAAGGAGATGATTTTAAATCTGAACCTGCGGTTATGAGATGCTGATCCCGACGGAAGCACACGGGGAGGGGCGTTTTTGGCCATCTTTAAAAATGCCCGGTTTACCTGCTGGCCGGATCTGAACTTATCCATCCATCGGTCCAGATGCGCCGGGTTGGGTGGAGAAATTTCTTCAAGTCTGTGTTCATGTCCACCCCATTCCCGGTGAATCATTGCTAAAAAAGCTTCTGCTCCTCGCGCGTCAAACAAACAATGATCAAACGTCATCGCCAGGAAGGTCCGCTTCCCGGTGTAAGCAACGTGAAAAGCCAGGTGTTCCCGGTGATTTTCAAAAGGGGTGTTTATCCCTTTTTCCAGGAACGGAAACACATCGTCTTCATCTTTCATAACCCGGACATTAAAGGGGAATCGGGGCGATTCTGACAGGGATGTTTTCCAGTACGGAGCCAGGTTATAATCCCGGACGGTATAGCCGCTGACGACCGGAATTTTCCTGATAAAGCGGGTCAGGAGATCATGAAGCCTGTTTTCTGAAATAATTCCGTTCAGTTCCATGACGATCTGGGAACTGTTTCCTGCCCCGGTAGCTCGTCTGGTCATGTGATCCAGCGTATGGATCAGCCAGTCAATTCCTGTCAGATATCGTTTTGTTACACGCTGTTTCATTTGCCATTCAGTTTACTGATATAGGATGCCAGGGAGCGGATCATCTGAAAATCTGATTTGCTTAATCCTGATTCCATCAGATTCATACTGAATACTCTTTCAATGGTCACAAGAAGCTCAACAAAGCCAAGGGAGTCAAGCCCCAGTTCATGAAGGGGGATGTCCGCGGTGACAGCAGACGGATCTTTGGATAAAATCGTAGCAACCTCCCGGATTAATGTATCTTCGATATTTTTTACCGTCATTTTTCCTCGCTATTAAGTAAGGGAACTCCAAATAATATACCCGATTCGGGTAAACAGGCCTTCTCCTGCTCGGTTCGGGTTGACAAACCCGAACCCGCTGCGGGGATTTGTCAATCCCCCGCGAGCAACAGGCGGGTATTTTATTTATCGGGAGTATTTTTCGGAGTGCAAAAATCTCATTTTTGCACTCCGGAAGTCTGTCAGAAAGTAAACAGTTTAACCCCGGGTTCAAGAAGCCCGTCAGCAATTTCAGGGGGCTTTGCCACCCCGATTCCTTCGACAATATCTGCCGGGGAGCCGCCCATGTTAGGTAAATAAAACGGGCATATCTCAACGATCACACCCTTTTGCATAAGATTTTTCATCAGCATCTGGGGCGATTTATTGATTGGCTCCAGTATGAACTCCTCTCCGTATTTAAGAGCGAGATTCCCTCCGGGCCCGCATAACAGGATTCGGACATATTTTCCCTTCAGCAGGGCCTGGGTTGATAAAGACATTGCCATAAGCTGGGTCTGCGGCTCATCCGAGGTGACCACGACAAAAATGCCTTTGATATCTTCGGGCGTGATGGCAAAGGTCTGGGATTCAGCGGGGCCCGCGGAAGTACGATAATAAGCGGTTTTATCCTCCGGGTGAGCGTCCCTGGTTGTTAAGCGTTTTTTTCTCATGATATATATAACAATAAAGGTGATGATCAAACCATAAAATAAAAAAACGTCCGAATCCTGGTACCCCATGATAACATCCTCCGTTTTTATTAAGCTGCCTGCTTTCCTTAATATTAATATATAGCATATGCCGGGATTTGGCGAAGCATTTTGGTAAAAATATCGCTGTCATGTTGTTTATATGAAAGTCTCGGATAAAAAATCCCCGGCCCTTTACGAATGGGGATTTTCATCATTCGTTGTGATCGTCAGGTCATGGAAGTTCTCCGGAATGACAGCTTTACCTATTGTCATTCCGGGGAAAATCGGAAAACGGATGTTTTCCGGTTTTAACCCGGAATCCACTGTTTGCAGAAGCTTTCGATCTACTGATACTCTGCTTGCAAAACGCAGTTGGGCGCATTCCCAAAAAGTAAGAACTTCTCGTTCCCAGGCTCCGCCTCACTGCCATTAACACTGCCCGCCGGGGAAGATATTATTTCAGATACTTACGCCTCCCTGTCAGGCTGATCCGACTCTTAACTTAATGGCAGTGAGGCTCTGCCTGGGAATGCATCCTATGAGGCTCTGCCTCGTGTTTCAGCTTAAAACCGGCGGGTTAAGCGAAATATCTTGCAAGGCAGAGATCAACATTTACTTCTCGTTCCCAGGCTCCTTGGAATGCATCCTATGAGGCTCTGCCTCGTGTTTCATTTTAAAACCGGCGGGTTAAGCGAAATATTTTGCAAGGCAGAGCCTTGCAGAATGCATTCCCAGGCAGAGCCTTGGAACGAGCAATATTTACTTCTCGTTCCCAGGCTCCGCCTGGGAATGCATCATAAGAGGCTCTGCCTCGTGTTTCAGCTTAAAACCGGCGGGTTAAGCGAAATATCTTGCAAGGCAGAGCCTTGGAACGAGCAACATTTTGAATTCTATGATATTTATGTATAACCTACTTTTGGGGAATGCTCCCACTCCACTTAAGAATCTGCTTCTGATATAAAATATACCAATATTTATATCGGATTCAGATTTATCTTTCAAGTATTATTTTTATACAGATGCGTGAAGCGTAATTGTGGGAGTCCGGTTTGTCGGATTTTATAATCGGATTTTATAATCAGTAGATCTGAAAGTTTCCGGTAAACCTTGCAGACAGTGAATTCCGGGTTAAAATTAAAAAACATCCGTTTTTTAATATGAAAGTGTTTTGTATTTTGTGTTTGCCCATCTGTTCCGACTTTCATGTTTCGTTGTGCCGTCAGATCATGGAAGTCCCGATAAAAAATCCCCGGCTCCTTTACGAAAGGGAGTCGCGGCGGACTTTCATCATTCGTTGTGACGTCAGGTCATGGAAATTCCCCGGAATGACACTGTCATTCCGGAGAACCTTCATGATCTGACGGTCACTGTACTACACCACTTTGGAAGTCCGTGACCCCTTATGACTCTGACCGGTTATGTAGAAAATGTAGGGTGGGTGGAGCGCTAGCGTAACCCACCATCTTTGTTGGCGAATGATATGATGGTGGGTTACGCTTCGCTCCGCACACCCTACATTTTCGGGTATTTTATTTTTGGGGAAATCCCTAAAAATCGGGAAACGGATGTTTTCCGATTTTAACCCGGAATCCACTGCAAAAGTTTTCGATCTACTACACCACTTTTTAAGTTCGTTCCCTTTTTTAAAGGGGGGTTGCGGCAGAAATCCCCCCGGCCCCCTTTAAAAAAGGGGGAGGAACTTACAAGTTGATGTACTACTGATAATTTCCTATACAACAAAAATAAAACTTGACAAGCCTGTAGTTGTACTATACAATTAATGTACAATACAATAGATCGGAGGCTACTGATAATGGACAACCATGAAATCAGCTCATTCAGAAAGGTATTGAGACGATTTGAGCGTCTGATGAGCAATCTGCAAAAAAAGAATGTCTGCTGCAGTGGGATCACTCTTCCCCAGAGTCATGCAATTTTGGAAATTGAGGAGCTCGGTGAGACAACAACCGTACACTTGTCAAAAAATATGGGTTTGGACAAAAGCACCCTGAGCCGGACAATCGACGGACTGGTCACTATCGGTCTGGTTCAGCGGCATCCGCATCCTTCTGACCGGAGATCTGTACTGATCACCCTTACGGATCAGGGAAAGAAGACCTGTAATGAGATCAACATCGCAAATGATAAATATTATTCAAATGTATTTCAGTCAATTGCGAATGAAAAACATGGCGATATAATCAGATGCTTTGAGATTCTGGTCGGGGCAATGACGGGTCAGCGGTCCGTGGTCACTTGTCAGTCACCAGTTACAACAGAGGCAAAGGACAACGAACTAATGAGCAGTCAGTCATATTTTGATAACGTCGCGGGTCAATGGGACACCATGAGAAAGGATTTCTTTTCCGAAAGTGTCAGGGAAAAAGCCTTTGCCACTGCAAATATCCGAGCGGATAAACTGGCCGCGGATATCGGTGCCGGAACAGGATTTGTCACCGAAGGACTTATCAGTAACGGTCTGAAAGTCATCGCAATTGATCAGTCCGAAGCAATGCTTGATGTGCTGAGGAAAAAATTCGACGGCATTGACTGTCGGGCTGGCCGGGCTGAAAGCCTGCCGGTTCAGGATGAAACGGTTGATTATGTCTTTGCCAATATGTATCTGCACCATGTTGAAGAACCGCCCGCGGCTATCAGGGAAATGGCAAGAATTATGAAAACCGGGGGAAAACTTGTTATTACTGACCTGGATGAACATGATTTTGCATTTCTGAGAGAAGAACATCATGACCGTTGGATGGGATTTAAACGAGATGATGTGACGTCCTGGTTCACAGACGCGGGATTAAAAAATGTGCAGGTTGACTGTGTCGGACAGGACTGCTGCTCGGATTCCTGCGATGGCACAGCTTCTGCGAAAATTTCCATATTTGTGGCTTCGGGGACAAAGCTATAATATGGTCAGTTGTCCAATAAAAAACATATCAGATCAAAGTTTGCAGTTCCGCCTTCAGGCGGCATGACACCGCCTGAAGGCGGAACTGCAAACAGAGTTTGCCCGGGCAAGGTGTGTTCCCAAACGGAGTTTGGGAACAAGGACTAAGGTGATTTCCAATAAAAAACATACCGGATCAAAGTTTGCAGTTCCGCCTTCAGGCGGCATAACACCGCCTGAAGGCGGAACTACAAACCGCACTTGGTATATTCTTTTCTGGAAATCGCCTATAGCGCCGCTATCCGTTCTGACCTGGGAAGGTCTCTGGAGGGAAGCATAAATTAAAAAAGGCATCCCTCTTTGCAGAGAAATGCCTTTTATTCAATCTGTCAGATGATTGTCTTAAATTTTATTCACATTTGCTGCGGCGGGTCCTTTATGTCCCTGTGTAACGTCAAAGGTCACTCTGTCACCTTCGCTCAGGGATCTGAAACCAGACGAATTAATTGCTGAATGATGAACAAACACATCATTTCCGTCTTCCTGCTCAATAAAGCCGAAGCCCTTTTTATCACTGAACCACTTAACGATTCCTTCTGCCATTGTGTGCCAACCTCCTTTCAAAAATATTTATCGTCCCTATCCCAGGCTGTCACATTGGCAAATGAAACAATCCTTCAGAACGAAACCGGCCCGTACATGCGACCAAGCCATTTAGTACATTACTATAAAACTTTTCGGCACGAAGTCAAGATAAAAATAAAAAATTTTGATTTTAACGACAAGGAGCGTCGGCCTTATTGTTGACATATGCAGATGAATCAGCTAAGTCCTATCAGATAGCAAAAGCCGGAGTGCGGAAATCGCCAAGGCTCTGAAAAATGGTTTTAGTGCAACCTTTTCGGACCGCGGCCTTTTGTTATTATCTATCCGGAATTATTCATAAACATAAAATCTGGTCGGAAAAAATAAAAAATATGATCATTATTTTGGCATCATTCATAAAA
>JAUCGG010000214.1 GCA_030378015.1 Desulfococcaceae bacterium HSG8 | reverse complement strand
TCATTTTTTTCTGATTAATTATTAATATTAAATTAAAAATACTTAGTTATAAACTATAATTCTTATTGTCCGCTTGTCAATGATAACAGAAATTTTTCTATGCAAAAACTTTTGTCCATGTACTTATCCTCCGAATGCTCGGCAATGATTGTGCATCACTGCCCAATTTTCAATCTTCCTGTCATCACCTGATAAATGAGGCTTTGCAGATATTCTTTGACAAGGATGATTTCTTTTTCCGCTTTTTCAATGGCTTGGTCTATTTTGAGGAATCCTCTATCTATAAAATTACAGATACTGACTGATGCCCCCGTTTTTTGGGCCGCACATGCCGATTGTCAGTGATTGGAGATTCAGTCATTATCTTCCTCCGCCTTCGCCTGCATTATCTGCATTTTTGTTCTGGATTTCCAGTTCATAGAATTCATGCAGTTTTTGTTTTAACAAATTTTTATCAATAAGCTGTGTTTCGTATTTGGCAACAAGTGCGGGGGATATGCTTCTGCTCAGGGCAAATTCCACAATTTCATCATTTTTGCTTTTGCAGAGCAGAACGCCGATACTGGGGTTTTCGTGGTCTTTTTTTATCTCACGGTCCATGTATTCAAGATAAAAATCAAGCTGACCAATATATTCGGGCCTGAATTCGGTTATTTTCAGTTCAAAGACCACAAGGCTCTGCAATTGGCGGTGATAAAACAGTAAATCAGGATAAAAATCTTTGTCGCCCACCTGGATGCGGTATTGCTGCCCGATGAATGAAAAATCCCGGCCCACTTCCAAAATAAAGTCCTTCAGATTGGCAACAATGCCTTGTTGCAGGTCCTGCTCAGAATATCCTTTGGGTAAATCCAAAAAATCAAGCATGTATGTGTCCAAAAATGATTTTGAGATATCGGATTGTTTCTGTATCAGCGCTGATGGCTCAGGCTGTTTTTCTTTTTTTTGTGCCAGCATATATCGTTCAAAATATCCGCTGTCTATCTGACGTTCCAGTTCCCGCACCGTGTATTTTTCTTTTATGGCAAGCTGCATATAAAATTCTTTCTCTTCAATGCCTGTGGTTTTTGCCAGAATTGAAGTGTGATGTGTCCAGCTTAATTGTGCCATCACTGATGGCACAATTTCATTTCCTTCATAAGTTTCATAAAACTGGCGCATACGATACAAACCCCGCCGGGAAAAACCTTTTATTTCGGGGGCATTTTTTTTGATGTAAATCGCCAGTTTTCCCACAACCCCTCTGCCCCACTGAGATGTTTTCAATTTTTCGCTGATCTGCTTTCCGATATTCCAGTAAAGCGTGACAAGTTCCCTGTTTACGTTTTGCAGGGCGCGGCTGCGGGCGGTTTTTATTTCAGCAATAATTGCGGCAAAATCTGTTTCCACAGGTTGGGGCAGTCTGTTTTTCATACGATTCCCTTTTTTCAGGTTTCCAAATTCTTACATATTCATATTTCATGAGAACTACCTCAAAGTACAGGGAGTGTATCTGGCGTTGGAGTTCTCTGACAGACCAATTTCCCTTTATGCACTCATACTCATAAAAACTTCGCTTCAAATTATCATCAATCTTTATAAACTCTGCTATATGTGTAAAGGATAAACGTGTTATAACTTTTTTCTGATGAAATAGCCAATTGCCCAGTCAGTGTCTTACTTATTTCAGAAAATCCGTGGTCAAAAGAATGCAATTGGTCAGTCACTGGCTGACCAATTGTATTTTTTTCCAGAATAGTTTTTATGGCTTCGCCGAATTGCGGATAGACTGTATAAAATTTCCGATTTATTTTTAAGCTTGTCTCTGAAAGCCCCTTTATGCTTAATGATTCAGAAATCTTTTTTATTATCTTTTTTCCATATTTCGCTCTGTCTTCTCCGTTTTGTTCAAATTTTACAATATAATAACCGATCAACCAGTTACGAACAGTCAGGAATATGTTGACTGCCCGCGACGCTTCGGTTTGCAATATATTGTGTGTCTGCTCTATACTTTGTACCAATGCTTTGAATTTCAAGGTGTTAAAATCCTTTCTTATTTTAAATTTTGCGATAACAGACTTTGCAGCTCTTCCTGGCGATAAATTTCTGAAAGCCTTTTTCCGAGGTGTCTGTATGTTCAATAGTCATAACAAATACCCTGTTTATATTTCATTCGCCAAAGGATTCAAAATTTCTATTCCCTGGATCCATCGAAAATCTTTAACATTGACAGTTACTAATGTTAAAGAATGTACCATTGCCGTGGCTCCTATGATCGAATCGCCTAATGACATCTTACGCTGCTGTCTCAGATTCACAGCCTGTTCAAGGATAGGTTGAGAAAGATTAATCATCGGCACAGCATCAAAGAAATCTTTAAAATCCTGCTTATCTTCCGGTGTCAACTGATGATAGCCCAAAACTTCCAAATAGCTGATAACAGAGACAGACGGGGTATGTTCCGATATGAATTCCCGCAGACCGGAGAATTCCGGTTTTATTGCATAAATGATAATGTTGCTGTCCAGTAACATAGATTAGTCCCTGCCCGGTAAAGCACGATCCTGACGCACCTGACGCTGCCATTTCACAGGATCACTGATATGGGCCAAAGCGTTTCTGTCTGCCATACGTTGAAGAATCTCAGCCGCACACTGCCCCTGCTTTTGAGGTTGTAAAGAGAATTTTTCTTCTTTGACAATTTCCTGTACCAACATTTGCAGTAAGTACAATTTATCCGTGTGCGAAAGCGATTTGATTTGGGAATTGATTATTGAAATATTCATTTATGGTCACTCCCGTTCAGTCAATTTTCAATCTTCCTGTCACCACCTGATAAATGAGACTTTGCAGATATTCTTTGACAAGGGTTATTTCTTTTTCTGCTTTTTCAATGGCTTGGTCTACTTTGAAAAATTCTGTATCTATAAAGTTGCAGATGCTCTTCTGTTCGACAATAGGAGGAACTACGACGATCATGTTTTTGGCTAAACCAATATTGAAATGTTGCTGTATCGCTCCATCCGCCCCCTTTTCATATTGAAACTGTGCGTATTTTGAATTCATATAAAATGCCATGTAGTGAGAATTGAAATTCGATGATTTTCTTGTTATTATTAAATCTATACAATTACTCCCATCAAACCTCTCATCTACAACAGATGTTGTTCCGGGCTGTCCTGTGCGTACTGATACCAAATCACCATGAAATATCATTGATTTTTTATGAAATTCATTGCTTTCCTGACTTATATATACCAAGTCATTTTTATTCAACTTCATCTCTCTTACATTCAATGAACGGAGACAAGGAATACCACTTTCAACATAATATTTTGCAGGAGTAACCACAATACCGACCGTAATTTGTGATGTTAAATATTTCAATTTCTTCACTTCCCAATGCGCCGGTATCTCCCCAAGCCATTCAATACCGCTGTCTTTCATGGGCGCATCAGGATTCAAGCCTTTGGTGACTGCTTGATTGATAATGGCTTTTTTCTGCTCTTTCAAAAGTTCGACAAGCAGTGTCTGCTTTCCAATAAAAGTGTCTGCCTGTTCGGCTTTGCGGTTGAGATATTCCACAATCCGGTTTTGGGTTTCAATGGGTGGTAGTGGCAGCATTATGCGTCCAAATTCGGAAAAATATAATCGCAGCCGCACATCCATAATCCCCTTAGAATATTTTTTTAATTCTTGATGTGTAAATGGATTCCTAAAAAGAAAATGATAATAGTAGGGATTTAATTTTTTTGTTTTTCTCAAAACATCATACGCAGGACTTGTAACACCATCATATTCAGAAATACCTATAGCCCCCATCCATGCTAATAATTTATTGACGATTATATCTCCCTTTTTCACGAGCCAATAATAATCAGTTGTAGAAGCCTTATTTCCCCGCTCTTCCAATTCTTTACGCGGCTTGACGCCTATATCTGTGTAAACAGATAACAGTTCCATATTATTGTTTTCTGGCGCAGGGTCGGTCATAAGTCTGAATATGCGCTTTGTTGGCGATACTTCCCAATGCGCCGGTATCTCCCCGATCCACTCCACCCCGCTATCTTTATACTTTTTATAAGCCTTCAAAGTCTGCTTAAACATTGATAAATTCCTCCAAAATGCCTTCGGTTTCTTCCTGTAATCTGGCGATGTCCGCACCAATCTCTTCCAGACTCCGGGGCGGCTCATAGTTGTAAAAATATCGGGTAAAGGAAATCTCGTAGCCCTTGACGGTTTTGCTGTGATCTATCCACGCATCCGGCACATAAGGCAGCACCTCCCGCTCAAAATATTCCTCAATCTCCTGATCCAAAGGCACATTCTCGCTGTCTCTCAGATCGCTGTCCGGCAGGAATAATTGAGAATTGAGAATTGACAATTGATAATTATCTATCTGGAATCCCTTTGGAAAAATTAACTCCCCGTTCCTAAGCATAACTGTCAGCTTCCCATTATCAATTATCAACTTTCCATTATCAATTTTCCTAACCGGATCGGCCTCCTCATCCTTCCAACTGACAGCATTCAGAATGGCTTTCTTTTCCGATGCTGACAATTTGACTCCGAGGTCTTTTAAGATATTATCCACCTCACGCTTAAACAGATTAAAATCGCTGTATTCCTCATCTCCCATTTTCTCAAAAAGCATTTGGGAGATTTTCATCAGTTTTTCCTGATTTCTCCAAAAGTTGAGATCAAAGAGTTTCTTTTTGCTGGCAGCGGTGATTTTTATCTCATGCTTCTCAATCCACTTCTCAATCTCTTTCTTATGATCTCTCAGACCATTATACACCTTGTCACCGAACTGACTGTAAACCCAGCGCATCTCATCATGGAGGGATTTGTGAAAACGCAGACCCTCAATTGCTTCCCGCGTGATATTTGCCTTCATCCGCAAAGGGCGGTCAACAGTTATTTTCCAGTATCCGAAATCATCGTTGTCAAAAATTTTGGAAACCTCGGTTTCCTTGAAATCAAGATATATCTGGGTAATGGATTCGATCTGCTCCTTGCTCAGTTCGCAGTTTTTCTGCCCCAGGTTTTTCCTCAGCTTCTGATAAATTTCAATGGCGTTGATCAACTGCACCTTGTACCTGCGTTTTTCTTCCTTCCGGTTTGAAAGTATCCACACATAAGTGGGAATGCCGGTGTTGTAAAAAATATTTTTGGGCAGGGCAATAATACATTCCAGCAAATCCCGCTCAATAATCATCTGGCGGATATTGCTTGCTCCCTGACCCGCATCACCCGTAAAAAGGGCCGAACCATTATGAATCGTAGCAAAGCGGCTGCCCAGATCCGATTTCCTCTTCATTTTGGAAATCATATTGACCAGGAACAACAACTGCCCGTCGTCTATTGAAGGCAGGCCGCCATGAAAGCGGGGGTCTTTGATGATCTCCTTGTTCTTTTTCCCGCGATCCCTGACAATGGCCTCCTCATCAATTTTCCATGATTTACCGTAAGGCGGATTGGAGAGCATGAAATCAAACTCCCTGCCCGCAAAGCCGTCATTGCCCAAAGTCGAACCGTAAATAATATTTTCCGGTGATTCACCTTTTATCAGCATATCTCCGGTACAAATTGCCCAGGTTTCCGGATTCACCTCCTGGCCCAACAATGTGAAATTACATTTGTTTTCAGTGATTTTTTTGGCGTATTTTTCCGCCTCGGTCAGCATACCGCCGGAACCGCAGGCCGGATCATAAATTGTGAAATGGGCATGTTTCTTCCGCCGCAGTTTTTCTTTGATTGGCTCAAAGATGATCTGGGTCATCAGGCGGATGATCTCTCTTGGCGTGAAATGCTCTCCTGCCTCCTCATTGTTCTCCTCATTGAATTTCCTGATCAGTTCCTCAAACACATATCCCATACCGAGATTGGACAAACCCGGAAGCTTCTCGCCTTTGGTATTGATAACTTCATCGGGACTTAAATTTATGCTGGCTGAAGTCAGTTTTTCAATGAGACCGTAAGTAATGCCCGCGTCCCTCATTGTCTCCAACTGGTTTCTGACTTTGAATTTGCTTATGATTTCCTGAACATTGTCGCTGAACCCGTCCAGATAGGTTTCCAGATTGCTGTCAATTTGGTCAGGATCGGATAACAGGGAAGCAAAAGGATATTCTGAGTCTTTGGGCCCGTTCAGGCCCATCGTAAAAGACGAAGTATTATAAAAAGGATAAGCGGATATTGCTGTAAGCCCTGCTTTGTTGTCAATTTTGTTTTCAATCATAAACTGACAGGATTCAAGCACTTTTTCCTTGGTCGGATCAAGCAGGACATCTATCCGGCGCAAAACAGTAAAGGGAAGAATGATGTCCCTGTATTTGCCTCTTACAAAAACATCTCGGAGGACATCATCTGCAATACCCCATATATAACTTACAATCTGATTGTGTACCTTATGATTCATTTATTTATGTACTTTCTGTTTCGTATTTCTGTAAGACAAAATAAACATTCAGTTATAGCCAGACCCAATTAATATATCAATATCATAAAAAAAATAGTTGTCAATACAGTTCCGATTCCGGTTGCTTTTTTATCCGACGGAAAGTGTTGATAGAAACAATTCATATTCCGTATGAACAAATCAGTGAAATAACAGATTGTTGTGGGGATAACTCTGTTTCATATGCCCATAAATCCTGCCAGCGGTTTAGATATAAGCAACTTTATATGCGCTTTCATAACTACAGGGATTGCCTGTAAAGCAGGGATCATAAAGAATCATTGCTTATAGGCAATCCTTGTAGTTATAACATGCTGAAATCACATGGTTCGGAATTCCGGAAGTCAGGATATTGTCTCATTTTACTTTTTATACAGAGCTTCTCCGCTGATTACCGGCCTGTCGGCATCACCGAAATATGATATCCGTAATCCATCAGGATATCAGTTGTTTTTTCACCGCTGAACTCCAAAAGTCCGATCATCCTGTCGTCATCCGCAGGCCTTGTCACGTTCACCCATAAATCATTCGGATATTCAGAGCTTTCTGTAACAACAAATGAAGGATGCCTATTATTTTTTAAAACTAATTTACTGAGTTACGCAATGGAGCAGATCATTTTAAAGTTCAGAGATGATTTTTGATTGGTAAGATTCGGATTTCGGAGAATTGCTCGCTTCGGATTTCCCTATACTCGGAAATGCAGGGTGGGAGCGAAGCGTAACCAGCCAGATAAATAATAAATAACAAACGGTGGGTTACGCTTCGCTCCCACCCTGCATTTTACAATTTAAGAAATGGGGCATATCCGTTCCGCAATGGCTTCAATATGCCGGTTATCAGAACCGCAACAACCCCCGAGAATTTTGATTCCGAATCGTTTATGCAGACCTGTCATTGAATCTGCGAATTCCCCGGGGTCTGTTGTGTCAAGATAGGAAAGCCCGTCCAGTTCTTCCGGGCTTTTGGAGGAAGTATTTGCCTGGAATCCCGATATTCTCTTTATGGCGCTTCGTGATATACCGGCTTCATGCCCGATGCCTTTTTCAAATACAGAGGGATGAACACAATTGATCATATAGAAAAAAGGAGCAGGATCAGTCTCCGAATCAATTTTCTCAATTGCCTCATGGACAGGCGTACCGTCCAATATTGTGCCATCCGGTCTTATTACAAAACTCAGTATGTACGGAATATCGCACTCCGCCATTGCCAGGGCCATGCCTGCTGCTTCCGAAAGGGCCGGGAGTGTGGCAGCTTTGATGAAATCCGCGCCTGCTTCGGCAAGCAATCTGACCTGGGGCCGATGAAAACGTGCTGCATCTTCTTTGGAAAGGGCATCCCCGGGCATGTAAGCGTCTCCCCGACACGCGATCATACCCCCGATAAAAATCTGTTCTGCATAATCAACATAGGTCTCACGAATCCCGTTAAGAAATTCCACACAATCTTTGTTTATATTTTTATAATTATAAAAATCAGATTGTTGTATTCTTTCCGGATTGGCCCGCCATGTGGGAGCCAGGGCCATCATGGGGAGTTTGTATTTCAGACCGATATCAATATATTGTCTGTAAATCCTTTCAAGAACGCGCCTTCCCTCATCGTTATAAATGAGTCCGGCATGAACGATAAACTGATCCAGACGGACGGAGGTGTCGCGCCTGAGTCTTTCTACCATTCCTCCTTCTGTAAGTACCAGGGGTGAATTTTTTATTGTGTTTCTGAAGTTCATATTTATGTGTCCGTGAAGCGTGATAAGGTTCACGCGGTGTGCAGGTTCGGAATCAGATTCTCAGGGTTTTATACAAGCACAAAGCCGGGGATCAATCCGGATCAATCCCCTATCTGAAAGCGAAAGCACCCTGAAGGGAGCTTCAGGCCGGGGACTGATTCCGAGGGCTGATTTTAGGCTATGATCTTTGTTTAGGCCAGTCACTCTGCTCCGGATTGGCAAATCCGGTGGTGACATGGCTCGGATTTGTCAATCCGAGCCATGAGCCATGGCCTGATTGCGCTTTCAGCCTCGTAATTTATTATGGGGAATTTTAATCAGTTATTGTCCTTTCCGAGTTTGTCAGACCATGCCTTGATCACAGCATGTACCAGTGATCCCAAGGGGATGGCAAAAAATAATCCCCAAAGTCCCCAAAGTCCCCCGAACACCAGAACTGCTACAATGATGGCCACAGGGTGCAGATTAACCACCCCGGAAAACAGCAGGGGGACCAGCAGGTTTCCGTCCAATGCCTGGATGATGGTCAGCGCGAGCATGATGTAAGCAAAATCCGACCCCCACCCCCACTGGAAATAGGCAACCAGGGCCACAGGGAAAAACATGACGGTCGCGCCCACATAAGGGACGATGACAGACAAACCCACAAACAGCGACAACAGCATGGTAAAATCCAGGTTCAGGAATTTGAACGTGACGTATGTTGTCCCCCATATGATAAGAATCTCCCACATCTTGCCGCGCACGTAATTGCCGGTCTGTTTTTTCACTTCTTCCCACACTTCCATGGTCAGCCCGCGTTCTTCAGGCATGAAACCTGCTGCCCATTGCAAAATCATATCTTTATCTTTCAGAAAAAAGAAGATCATCAGGGGCACCAGGATCGAATAGACCAGTAATGTGATGATCCCCCGCACAGATGCCAGTGAAAAGGAAAAAACCCCCTGCACCACATTGGTAAGCTTTGATTTTGCAAAATTCGTGATTTCCGAGCCTACGGAACTGACGATATCCTTGAGTTCCTGCCTGGAAATAACATCCGGATATTTTTCAGGCAGGTTGACAATAACCTTTTGCCCTTTTTCAATCATCGAAGGCAGTTTCTGAACCAGCTCGCTGATCTGTTCTGAGAGCAGCGGAAGCAGGACCACAATCAGAAGCACGATGCACGCGATAAACAGCATAAAGACTGCCAGCACTGCTCCCACACGGGGCATTATTCGAAGGCGTTGAATAGCGGCAACTATTCCGTCAAGCAGATAGGCAATCACAACACTGATAAACACAGGCATCAGCATTTCACCCATTATGAATACAAGCACAAATCCGAAAAAAAGCATAAGCCCCAGTATGATCACCTGGGGATCCGAAAAATACAGATTTAACCAGTTTCTCAGAACCTGAATCATATTCTCGCTCCGTTATATTAGTATCTTAATCCCTGAACGACCTTGATCTTCGTTCTGCATGAACTCAGTCGAACGATTGACAAATCCGGCGGCGATGACATGGCTCGGATTTGTCAATCCGAGCCGAGCCATGCGGCCCGAACGAAGATCATGCCATCCTGAACTTCGTGTTTGCTTTACCCTATATGGCTTTTGCAAACTGGGTTTGCCTGCAATTGTGTTCCCGAACCGGAGTTTGGGAACGCTATTGCCCGCAAAACTCCTGTTTTGCGGGCAATGTCAGGTAGATGCAAACAGAGTTTGCCTGCAAGTGTGTTCCCAAACGGAGTTTGGAACAAGGGCCTAACACTTTTAATTAGGGAACTCCAAATAAATAATATACCCGGTTCGGGAAACGGGTCCTATGCTGCTCGGTTAGGATTGACAAATCCGAACCCGCGGCGGGGGATTTGTCAATCCCCACGGGTATTTTATTTATTGGGAAATCCCTTACACCCGGGAACAAGGGCTGTAATTTATTATTTGCAATTTGTTATTCCCGGTTTT
>JAUCGG010000034.1 GCA_030378015.1 Desulfococcaceae bacterium HSG8 | reverse complement strand
GGGAAGAGGATTATCAGGATGATGCAGAGCAGTTATATGACTGGCTGATCCGGCCCGCGCTCGCTGAATTTGCCTCACGGGAAATTAAAACCCTTGTCATTGTCCCGGACGGCGCGCTCAGCCTGATCCCTTTTTCCGCGCTGCACAGCGGCGAACGCTTCCTGATCGAAGAATATGCCCTGGGAACCGTTCCGTCCGTAAGCCTCACAGACACCCGGAAGACAGACAGGGAGGACAGCCGGATGCTTCTCAGCGGTCTTTCCGAGGCAAGACAGGGATTTCTCCCCCTTGAAAATGTCGGAAACGAACTGCGGAACATAGCGGCAACAGGCGAAAGCATGATCCTGCTCAATGAGGAGTTCACAACGGAAAATCTTGAGGCAGAATTCCGGAAGCAGGATTATGATATCATGCATCTGGCAACACACGCGGTGTTCGGAGACAGCCCGGAAGACACCTTTCTCCTGACTTATGACGGCAGGCTGACCCTGGACGGACTTGACCGGCTGGTGAGCCTGAAAAAATACCGTGAAAAACAGCCGGAACTGCTGGCGTTAAGCGCATGTGAGACCGCTGCGGGCGACGAACGCGCTGCCTTCGGACTCGCGGGCGTGGCAATCAGGGCAGGGGCAAAAAGCGCGCTGGCAACCCTGTGGAAAGTGGATGACGCGGCAGCATCTCAGATCACAGAAGAATTCTACAGGCAGTTCATGACAAAGGATAGCTCAAAAGCAGAGGCGTTGCAGAATGCACAGAAAAAACTGATCGGACAGGAAGAGTTCGGACATCCCGTGTTCTGGGCGCCGTTTCTGCTCATCGGGAACTGGAGATAATCAGTGCGTTTTAAGGAGTGCAAAAACAGAGTGAAGCGGAGCGGTTTTTTGCTCTGCACACTGCGAAAAACCGCTTCGCTTAATTTTCGCACTCCTCTGCCCGGGTGAAAAGAAGGAGTGCAAAAACAGAGCAGAGCGGAACGGTTTTTTGCATACGCCCGCTCTGCAAACTGCGAAAAACCGCTTTGCTCTATTTTCGCACTCCTCTGCCCGGGTGAAAGCAAGGAGTGCAAAAATAGAGCGGAACGGAACGGTTTTCCGCACTGACGCCGCCTGGGAAAAACCGATACGCTCTGTGTGCGAAAAATGAAAAATCATACTGAATCAGGAGGAACAGACATGGAAAAACTACTCAGACCCAAAGAAAACCATCACTGGGACCTGGATGGTATCGAATTTGCCATCAGGGAACGTGTGGGGGTTCCCTCCCGTTTCATCGGACGGGTCGGAGAACTGGAATTTCTTTACAGATGGGCAGGCAATATCAGAGAACAACTGAGCCGCAGCATCGCGTTCCTGGGCCGGCGCAAAATCGGAAAGAGTCTGGTTATCGAACGTCTGTACAACATCCTGTACAGCGAACACAGGGGGCTGATCCCGTTTTATTACGAATTCAGGGAGGGCGGGCGGAGCGGCAGGGAATTTCACACCGATTTCACCATCCGGTTTTACATGCAGGTGGTCGGTTATCACACCCGTGACATCACCTGGAACCGGGATGCCGTGCTTCCGGACAGGACCGTGACAGATATCGGAACACTTCTGGAAAAAATCGGACCGCTCTCATTCCGGAACAAGGAGACAGTTGTGAGCCGTCTGGAGGGCAATATGCGCCTGTCACAGTTGGAGAAACCGCAGTATGAGTATATTCTTGCGGCAGTGGGGGTTCCCCAGGGATTCGCCTCCATGGTCGGCGTGGAGGATCAGGTCGTGCAGATGCTCGACGAGTTCCAGTACCTGAACATGCATATAGACGCCGGCATTGAGGACAAGCCCTGCAAGGCATACATGTCGCCGGCCGAGAGCCGGGTGGCGCCGCTGCTCATCACCGGATCGCTGATGGGAGTCGTGTCCTATGATCTCATGCGGTATCTGCCCCAGCGGTTTGATGAGTTCATCGTGCCGAGGATGGATACAGAGGAATCTGTTGAAATGACAATGAATTACGGCAGACTGTTCGGACAGCGGGTCAGCCGTGAGACAGCCTCCTACATTGTCCATATCACCAACAATGTTCCCGGGCGGATTACGGATTTGCTGACACCGAAGTTCGGAAAGACGATGATATCATCTCCGGAAGATGCGGATGAGGCACTGGCCTGGGAAGTCGGAAAAGGGCGCATCAGGAGCGACTGGGAGGAGTATCTGTCCTATGCCATGAACGGCGTCAACAGCGTCAACCTTCGCAAAATAACATATTTCCTGTGCAGGCACGAGGGAGAATGGTATTATCCGAGTCAGTTGAAACAGGCCATGTCCCTTGACATGGATGAGGAAAAGCTCCGAAGTGAACTGAAACTGCTGCATAAATATGATCTTATAGAAGACAGCGGCGGCAGATACGGCGGCGTGTTCGACCGGACCCTGAAGAAAGTCCTGATGACGGTCAGTGCCGATCTGTACGGACTGCCCGTTGACGAATTTGACAGCTATTTCAGAAACGACAACATGCTGGATGATCTGAAAGACCGTGCGGAACAACTGGAACTGGGTCTGGCCGATGCCGAGGAACTGCGTGAGAAGCTCAGGGTCATGCAGGGAAGGCACAGCAATCTGAAGGGCAGATATTATGAGCAGGAGGTGCTGCTGGATCTCATCCGGAATATCATCACCGGCAGGGGCAGAATCACGGAGGGAATCGAAATCACCGGGTTTGTCCCCGTGATCGGTTATCACCTTCCGAGCGGTGAGGAGATTGATGTTGTCCTGGAAGGAAAGGAGTCCGTCATCATGGCGGAGTGCAAGAATTATCTTCCCAGATATCTGAACAGAATCACCGAAAAAACCGTGGATGAGTTCACGGGAAAGGCTGTCCGTCTTCACAATGAGCGTTTTTCCGGAAAGGAACTCCGGCTGACTTTTTTCAGCAAGCACGGATTCGAGAGCAAACTTGAGTCATATCTTGAGGAGAAGGGGATTGTGACCAGGATTGAGGAGTAGGCCATGCCGGGGATTTGCCAATCCCCGGGAGCAGAACCTGAAGCTCATCCGGCTCCCTTCACGCTCGGCTCGGATTGCCAAATCCGAGCCATGTCGGTAAAGAACCGGTGGATTTGGCAATCCCCGGGAGCGTGAGGAGGCGAGGGGATTTGCCCCGGCTGGCTTTGATTAACAGATTGACATCACTTCGGAATCAGGGTAAGCTTATGTAAAATAATAAAATAAGGGACAGAGCGGGCTTTCTTTCATTACAACGGAGCAGGATGGAGTCTCATGAAAAGCCCCGCGGACAGGAACCTGAATGCGGTCAGTGGAAGTTCGGAAACCGATGTGTTTGCAGCAGACAACGGCATGATTCTGCACCGGAGGAATAATCCGGAGCAGCAGGCTATGTCCGGAGCGCAACGCTTACTTTGCCAATGGTATCCGTCCTAAGTGAGTCTCAGGGGGACTCGCAAAGCAAGCTTTGCACTCCGGATGTTCCACTTTGAATTCTTTAAACACAGGAGAAACAAATGCAAATCTGGCTGAAGGAAAAAATAGGAAATCCCGATCTTTTCACCGGCAGGAAAAAAGAACTGGCTTATTTCCTTAACTGGACAGACAGGATAAAACAGGAAATTTCCCAGAGTACGGCAATCCTTTCCCGGAGAAAGACCGGCAAAACTGCCCTGCTCCAGAGGCTTTACAACCTGACATTCCAGAAAAATGACACGGTGATTCCGTTTTACTTTGAAATAAAGGAATCAGACCAGTGGCTCCTTGACTTTTCCAGGGAATTCCTGCTCACCTTTATTTACCAGTATGTCGCATTCAAAACAGGAAAGCAGGAATACTTCCGTTATTCCAGAAGTAATTACTCGCGTGCCCTGGAAGCCATGAAAAAGGAGAAACTGGACTATCTCTGCCATCTGGTGGAAGATGCGGAACTCGCGGACAGGCAGGAGAAGGCAGACAGCCTGTGGGATATAGCCCGCAACCTTCCCCGCCTGGCAGCAGAGCACACTGATGAACGTATATTGCAGATCATTGATGAATTCCAGTTTCTTAACCGCTATATTTTCAGGGACAAATCCTGCAAAGACCGCATCGGAAATCTTGCCGGGAGCTACCTTGGGACGGCGGAATACAAAAACGCCCCCATGCTGGTATCCGGGAGCTGGGTGGGCTGGCTGGCGCGCGATATTCTGAAAATGCTTCCAGGGAGATTTCTGTTTCATTATCTCGAAAACCTTCCCGAACACGAGGCTGTGGAAATGATCCTGAAATATTCCCATCTTGAGAATATTCCGGTGGCAGAGAATATTATCCCTCTCATGGCAGGACTCACGGAAGGGAATCCGTTTTACATCAGTTCCCTGTTCCGTTCCAAGTACCCGGAAAAGGATTTCACAACTGAGAAGGGTCTGATCGGGACCCTGGAATTCGAAACACTTCACAGGGAGGGCGGAATAAAAGGCACATGGATGGAATATGTGTCATATGCGCTGGAAGAGGCGAACGATATTCATGCAAAGCAGATCGTGCTTTACCTTTCCAAACACAGGAAAAGAGAGGTCGGACGGGATGAACTGTCGGAGAAACTGAACCTGGAAATGAGCGATTCGGAACTTGAGGAGAAACTGAAAATCCTGGTAAAAGCTGATATTATCGAGCAGGGCAGCAGCAATTTCGACTACCGGGGGGTTCCTGACAATATTTTTGACAAGGTGTTCCGGGGAGTTTACCAGAAGGAAATCAGAACGTTTGATCCGAAGGACATAACAAAGGAGTACAAAGCCCTGTGCGAAAAACTGCTTAAAAACAACAAACGGCTCCGGGGAGAATACAGCCGCTACAAGGGAGCATTTGCCGAGTTTCTGATCATTCACCGTCTCAGGCATGAGGCTTGCAAAAACAATGAGTTGTTCAAATCTGTTATGCAGAACCTGCCGGATGATTTTGAATTCACCGAATATGAAAGAATATGGTCGTATAATTCCCCGCCCCTGTACGAACCTGAATTCCAGACCGATATCTTTGCCAAGGCAAAAGAAGATGAATATTCGCTGATATGGGAAGTGAAAAACCGGAAGGCAAAATTCACCGTGAAAGAGGCAGGGGATTTTGTGAAAAAAGCACAGGAGCTTATGAAGCTTGAAAAAATCAGCAAAGCTGTGTTAATTGTATTTTCAGCAGGCGGTTTTTTCAAGAATACGCTTGAATATATGAAAAAACAGGGGATTGCATGGACAAGTGACAGACGGTGGCTGGAAAACCACAGTGAAAAATTACCAAAGAGATTAGGCAACTGAAAACGGGCGCATTCCCAAAAAGTAGGAAATTCTCGTTCCCAGGCTCCCAGGCTCCGCCCGGGAATGCATCCTGAGATGCTCTGTCTCGTTTTTGTTTTAAAACAGGCAAGTTAAGCGAAATGCCTTGCAAGGCAGAGCCGTTCGACGACTCGACTGAGCTCGTCGAAATCTGAAATCACGCCCGAAGCCTTGCGGAATGCATTCACAGGCAGAAGCCCGGGAACGAGTAACATTCTGAATTTTATAGTATGTATATGCAGCCTACTTTTGGGAATGCTCCCACTGAAAACTGTTCACTGATTCACTGATAATAATCTTTACTTATCAACTGATCAGTGATATGATTGACAGTTAATGATTAGCTTCTGCTTGCGGATCAGTGAGCAGATGCATACAAAAAGGAATGAAACATTTTGAATTTACAATCAATATAACAATTTCCTTTAAAAATTATATAGTCCGGATTGAAAAAAACGGCAGTGTGGCTGTATTTGCCAATCCGAACGGGCGGGCATTTTATTATTCCTGACTGACACAAACCAACCAAGAAAGGAGGAATTTATGAACAAAATCATGCTTATTCTGGCCGGAACCCTGCTCTTCTGCACGACTGCTTTTGCCGGGGGAGATAAACCTGTTGTTTTGCTGATAGAGGCAAAGGGCAAGGTCATGTATTCCGCAAACGGGGAAACATGGAAAGATGTGCGCCGCAACAAATTCCTGTTTGAAGGCTGGCGCGTCAGGACCGGCAATGACGGTTCCTGCAAACTCTTAAACCAGCGGACCGAGATGCTTGAACCCGTGGGCGGCAATACCGAACTTGAAATCCGTGCCCGGGAAACAAAGGTTACAAAAGGTGATGCATTGAAGCCGGAACCTGCCAAAACCCTTGCAGGATTTCTGAACAGGAAATTTGCCAAGGTTCAGAAATACACATCACTCAGGCGCTACGGTAAAGCCAAAAGAGGGATAAAGCTGGCGACTGCCGCGAATATTACGCTCTCCGATGGTTTTTCCGACCTAGTGTGGGAAAGCGCGGGTCCTGAATATTCATACCGGCTGACGGTCGGTGAAAAATTCTTTGATGTACCGAAGTCGGGAGCGAAGATTATTCGCTTTAAAGTGCCGCGGATAGCCCCTGGTAATTATAAATACCGGGTGCAGCTTCTTTTTGAAGGAGAAGTTGCTTATACCCCCGGAGAAATGCACAGCCTGAGATGGCTCTCCGCTGCCGAACTGGAAAATTTCCGGGCAGAAGAACGGCGCATTCATGAAGTTGCACCGAACAACGGGTTTCTGATCGGAAACCTGATGGATGAACACGGCTTCAAAGTCGCGGCAATGGATCAATATCGCACGTTTTTGTCTGAAAATCCGGAATCAGATGAAGTAAGACCGTTTCTGGTCAAGGTTCTTAATGAGTTGGAATTGAAAGAGCTTGAAGAATCGGAAACAGGGATATATCAGTCCCGATTAAAGCAGTAGTACACCACTTTTTAAGTTCGTCCCCCCTTTTTTAAAGGGGGCAGTGGGGATTTTACGTTGCTAAAAAAAAGTGTTACGGCAGAAATCCCCCCGGCCCCCTTTAAAAAAGGGGGGAGGAATTTACGAATCGGTGTAGTAGCACACCACTTTTTAAGTTCGCCCCCTTTTAAAAGGGACAGTGGGAATTTTATGTTACAAAAAAAGGGGTTGCGGCAGAAATCCCCCCCGGCCACCCTTTAAAAAAGGGGGGAGGAACTTACAAGTTGATGTAGTAGATAGAAAATATCAGACAGGGTTCGCAGTTCCGCCTTCAGGCGGTTCCTGTAAAAACGGAAAGTTACGCTGACGGAGCAAGCCGCCTGAAGGCGGGACTACGAACTTTTTCCATCTGCTGCAAGCTTTTAAGGGAATTCCTCACAAATAACCTGCCCGCGGTTTTCAGGATCATTCTGAAATAAAATCCGTATCCGTGTTTATCCGTGTCCTATACGGTGAGACTTTTTCATGAAAGACCTCCGAGGTTTCCGGGAAATCAGGGGACAAGGTTATGAGCAAAACCTCGGAGGTCTGGGTATGTTATTTCCCGACCTAAAAAATCCCGAATCGGCCTTGATCTTCGTTTCGGCCATTTGTCAGAACCACGATTTGCAGGATTAAAGGATTTACAGGATAACATTCTGTAAATCCTGATTATCCTTTACCGTAAAAATACATGTGGCGTAATCTTTCAGATTGCGCCGGAAAGAACATATCCGGTGAGGCGCAATCTGAAAAATTACGATACGTTACCGTAAAAATAAATTTTCATGACCGGGGGTGATCGCCCTGATCATGAGCGTTTAATCCTGATTATCCGGGTTCAGACAACATGGCCGAAACGAAGATCAAGGCCTCCCGTATCGCACACCGAAAACAGCGGTCGGCTATGAAAAACACTTTGAAAAAATACGATATCATTTTCATTATTCTCCTTTTTTTCCTGACTGTTCCTGCTGAATATCATGAGATATTTTCTTTACTGGAGGATCAGACAATTTTTTTCCGGCACGGACTGCGATCCCACTTGGGAGAAGAAACAGATTTTCTACATGATAAAATTGCCCTTGTCACAATTGATGACGTGTTTTTCACAGAATATGATAAATTCCCCCTGAAACGGGCGGACCTGGCGAAAATTATAATAAATCTGAACAAACTGGGCGCCAGGGTGATCTGTGCAGATATCGTAATAGATCTTCCCGGTTCCTGCGGCGGGGATGCTTTGCTGGCTGAGGCGATTGAGCAAAGCAATGTTGTACTGGCTTCCCGGGCCCTGTTTGACGACGATAACCGGTTTTTTGAACTCAGCTACCCGATTCCTCTTTTAAAAAATTCATGCCCCCTGGGATACGTAAATATATCCTCGCCAAGCTCTGTTTCCACATTTTTAAGCCGTGTCCGCATCTGGCCGGAAATAGCTGAAAAGGATGGTAAATGGCCAATTGCGGTCCAGACAGTTGCCGAGTTTCTGAATGTCCGTCCTGAAATTCAGAGCCAAAACCTGATTCTCGGGGATCTTTCAATCCCTTTAGACCAGTTTAATGATATCTTCATTGACTTTTCCTCGGTTCCGAAAACCTACAGATTTCTTTACCAGTATGCCGGCATCACAGCCTCGGAGTTTACGGATATCTCCGATCTGGATGAATATGAAATAATGGAATTAAAAGCATGGGTTCAGGATAAGATCGTTATTATAGGGGAAACCACCGCACTTTCTCATGACTGGTTTGACACACCTGTGGGAATGATTTACGGTTCGGAAATCATAGCTGATACAGTTAATACGCTTTTAAAAGGCGCTCCGCTGGGTCCCGCGTCCCTGTGGATTGAAATAATAATAAGCTTTGTGTTTCTTTCTTGTGTTTTCCTCTGCACACACCTGGTACGCGCCCCGTCATTCCAGATGCTGTTTGCATGTATTCTGTTCTCGGGATTTATTTTTTTATGCATACTTCTTTATGTATATCAGGGAGTAGCCATTTCAATGACCTATAATCTGATGGCAGGAATTTCAGGATATCTTGTTCTCAGCCTGTTGTCATATTTCCGGGAAAGAAAGCTCAGTATCATCCGGCAAAGAGAAAAAGAACACGCTGAAAACAAGCGTATAGCCGCGGAAGCCGCCAGCCAGGCAAAAAGCGAATTCCTGGCAAATATGTCTCATGAGATCCGGACTCCCATGAATTCGGTGCTGGGTTTTTTGGAAGTGGCTTTGGAGGATTCTGCTCTGCCGGAATTCCAGAGAAGAAATCTTTCCACGGCTCATAATTCTGCAAAGTCCCTGCTTACGCTGATAAATGATATTCTTGATCTCAGCAAACTGGAGAGCGGAAAACTGGAGTTGGAAGAACTGCCTTTTGATCTGCATCAGATGATGGAGGATATGTTACAGATGCTTGATATCAAAGCCAGGGAAAAAGGGCTGAAGGTCTCTCTCAATATTCATCCCGATGTTTCAAAATATGTTATAGGTGACCCTGCACATCTGCGGCAGATCCTTATCAATCTCGCGGGCAACGCCATCAAGTTCACTGGAAAAGGTGAGATCGCTATAAATGCTGCCCCATCGGATAAAGAAGATTTTCTGCATTTTTTCGTTTCCGACACCGGCATCGGCATTCCCGCAGACCGGGTGCAAAGTATATTCGAGCCGTTTACCCAGGCTGATAACTCCACAAGCCGGAGATTCGGGGGGACCGGGCTGGGAACCACAATATCCAGGCAGCTTGTGCATCTCATGGGCGGTAAAATATGGGCAGAAAGCGAGGAGGGAAAAGGGAGTATCTTTCATTTTACAATCCGGGCGGAACCATCGGATGCCATACTCGAAGCTGAACCTGAATCCTCATTTTCCGGCCCCCGTCGCTGCTTCAGAATTCTGTTAGCCGAGGATATTGAGGAAAATATCATGCTGGCAAAGATCCGTTTTGAACAGCATAAACACACAATTATCGAAGCCCGGGACGGATACAAAGCAGTTGAGGCGTTTCAGCGGGAAAATCCGGATATTATCCTCATGGATGTGCATATGCCTGAAATGGACGGACTGGAAGCCACGAGGCGAATTCGCGAGATGGAATCCGTTTCAGGCTCGCGGCTCCCCATTATAGCGCTCACCGCAAGTGTGATGAAGGAAGAACAGCAGACATGCCTGGATGCGGGAATGGATGCCATAGCCGGTAAACCGGTTGACTTTGACGAACTCTTTGAAACCATGGAACAGCTTGTTCCCGAAGGCCGAGGACAGCTATCAGCGGACAGTTATCAGTTACCAATGAGCAGTGAGCAGTCGGCAATGGAGAGTGGACCGTTGTCAGAAGACGGAGACCAGGGGCAGCCAATGGAAGATGGTTTGGCATCCTGTTCTCTGAACACTGTTAATTGGAAAAAAGGCCTTCAGACATGGCAGGATGAGGAGATATACAAAAAAGCACTGCTGAGATTTTGCGAGAATTACGAAAATGCCGCAGGTGAAATTCTCAGCCTATTGAAAAACAAAGACAGGGACGGAGTATATGGCGTTGTCCATGCACTCAAGGGTGTTGCCGGAAATCTTTCCGTGACAGAGGTTTATAACATCGCTGTAAAACTTGATTCCGTCGTCAGGGAAAAGCGTACTGATGAGCTGGTTCCCATGATCGAACCCCTTGCATCAGCATTGAATTCTGCTGTTTCTTCAATCGTTCGACTGAGCTGTTCGACTGAGCTAACGCCGAACCCGAACCCTGAATCGCATAAATCCGGTTCCTCACCCTTGGAAGAGAAACCCGAATTGCCTGTCTTAAAAGAACTATTCCGAGAAATGCTGGGGTCTTTTGAACAATATAATCCCGATGCAGTTAACCCTTTTATTGAAAAACTGAGCCGCTTTCTCCCTTCTTCCCATGTTGATCCCGTAAAACAGATGGTGGACTGCTTCGACTTTGACAGCGCCATAGATGAGACTGTCAGGCTGGCTATGGAATTGGGGATTGAATCAGATGATTTGGAAGGGAGTTAAGGCGATTCCACCTAAAATCAGGTCATTGAATTTCGTATGACGGAATATTATGGCGAGGGAAGACTTCAGACTGTCCTGAACATGCTCATTACTGATCTGAGCTCTTTCGAACTGACAGCGTTCTCCCGGGTGACGCTATCCATCTTCGCGGCAGCCTTGTTAATCTGCTCGATGCCTTTCGCCTGTTCATCAGAAGCCCCGGATATCTCGGTAATAAGTTCGCCTACCTGCGTAAATGTCTGAGCCATCTCGGAAAAAGCAGCATTGGTTTTGCTCACCAGCCTGGCCCCGTTGTCAATCATCCCGACCGTGCTTTCAATGAGTACGGCTGTATCCTTGGCGGCCTTAGCAGCCTGCATCGCAAGATTCCGCACCTCATTGGCCACCACCCCGAAGCCCGCACCGGCTTCGCCGGCGCGGGCAGCCTCAACCGTTGCGTTCAGCGCCAGGAGATTGGTCTGGAAAGCAATCTCATCAATGGACTTGACAATCTTTGATGTTTCCTGGCTTGCCCTGATAGTGTCTTCCATCGAATCTGTCAGTTCTGACATGGTCCCGTTCGCCTTGCGAACAACTTCATTGGCTTCCGTCATCAGATCATCCGCATGGCTGGCATTTCCTGCATTCAGCCGGATCATGGAAGACATCTCTTCCAGTGAGGAAGATGTTACCTCCATAGAAGAAGCATGTTCGGAAGCTCTTTCTGCTAACCCTTTTGAAATATTTATTGACTTTCCGACAGCTTTTCCAAGTCCCAAGATCATTGTATTGACTGCCATGGCAAGATCCTCCAGTTCATCCCCGGTCCTGATTTCAAGCCGGGTGGCAAGATTTCCCTCTGCAATGTGAATGATTCCGGTAATCACCTTTGATATGGGCCGAATTACCCAGTTTGCCGATATCAGTCCCGCGGCAAGTCCTGAAATCACAGCAAGGATAATGATGCCCGCGACCCACCTCTTCGCAGATTCCACCCTTTTTTCTACGCCATCATGGGCTTTGTCCATTTCATGCCAGCCCGAATCATAAATTTTTTTTGCCAGATCCGCCAGCCGAGGCGCGACCGGAAAAAGGGTTTGTTTCACCTCTTCTTCCATTTTCCGGGTAACCAGAACCAGGCCCTCGAAATCATCTTTATAGTCTTCGATGGAAAACACAAGTTCCTCCGAAAATTTCTCATCGACATCCTTCAGTATTTCATCTAAAATTGCATTGGCGCTGTCGAAGTGAGAGGTATCCCGGGTGACCATATATCTTTCTGTCTCCATTCTGACATTCATGATTTTTCTTACGATCACTTCTGCCTGGGCACCTGTTTCGGAAAATTTATCCAAATTTTTTAATATGTTTTCTCCGAGCATATAAAGGGAATGTTTATTCTCATTCCTTGCATTGTATCGGATCACAAAATTGCGGTATATATTAATATAACCGACGGTCAGAGTTCTGATCTCATTTAATATTTTCAGTTCTTCCGGGTCACCTATCTGCTTTTCAGCCATATTCAGAATGTCCAAAACCCTTGCGATGCTCTTCTCAGCAGCCTCGTCATCTTCCGCCTTATTCAGATAAATAAATTTTTCCACGGAGATCCGCATGGCAGATATGGCAGATATGAATGCATTTGCCAGCTTTACTTTGTCTGCCACTGTGCCTGTCAGATATGTCACCTTTTTTTCCAGTGTATCAGATTGATAAACCGATATGATGCCGACAAGGATAATTAAAAAAATCAGGAAAAAATAACCCGCGAGGCTCTTTTTCTTCAGGCTCATTTTTAACACAGCATTTCTCCTTTTCGCTGGTTTTTCAGGCCAGCGCGTTTGCCAAAGTGTGACTTTCAGCAGATCGAAAAGTTTCCACTGTCTGCAAGGTTTTCGATCTACTACAGCGACTTGTAAATTCCTCCCTCTTTCTTAAATGTTGCCCGAAATTTTAATCCTAATTGCTTGCCTGCAAACAATTCAGAAAAACTTTTTACAGCAATGCGAAATGTCTAAAAATATGGATTGGCGTTATTATCTCGTGAAGTACCCGGCCATGCGAGAAGGCGCGTCAGGGCGATATGCCATCAGTCCCAGCGGATACAGCGTTTGCATGCGTGGCTATTACCGCGACCCGTATCTGCTGGCTGTTTGGCGTACAAGTGATTTGGATGATGATGTTTTTGCTGATATTGTTCAATATAAAATTAACAAAAGTCCGTTTTCATTAAACGAATGACCAGAGGATATATTATATTTTTATCAAAAAATATGGTTATTTGTATCACAGAAGCGATCTTATAGCAAGAAAAAAAAGGAGTAAAACAAAAAAATTTATATCTCCAAGTATAACTATGAGTGCGATACTTGAGTTGTTTAATCTAATCTAATCCGTTGAAGCGCCGAAACTCATGTAGTAATATTCATCTCAATATGCTTTATCAGTCTGTTACTTCCGGTGCTTGCCGCAGCCGGGGAAAAGGCAGATTTCGACAAAACCGCATCCCGATTTATTGAAGAAAAACACTTTGACAAACTCATTTCCGCTCCCGGGCTTTTATTGCCGAAAACCCCGAATACGCGTTTGTCTACGCCAGCATCCTATAAAATGGATGACTGCACCCAGAAATTCATGGTGGAATTTTACTGAAAAAAAGGAACAAAACAGACGCTCTTTACGCAGCCCGGCAGAAAATGATCGGGAAATACCGCGTTTTATTGGGGAGGTTTTGTTTTGCTGGGGGGATTACCGGTAACTAACCGCGTACTCGCGGGGGATTGACAAATCCCCGCGGGTTCGGATTTGCCAATCCGAACCGAGCAGGAGAGGGCAGAATCGGGTATATTCAGCAGATGGAAAATACCCTGAACCGCTCCCGGCGGATTGACAAATCCGCCGGAAATGCCTGGGATTTGCCAATCCCAGGCGAGTACTTCGGGAATACTTTTCATCACGCATTACGCATTACGCATCACGTTTCACGTTTTCATACCCCACATCCGGAGGCAGATCCCCCCTCCTACATGCCTCCCCGGCAAGCTTATCGCAGCGCTCGTTTTCAGAATGTCCCGCGTGCCCTTTCACCCAGAAAAACTTAACTTCGTGCAGGGCGCATACATCAAGAAGCTGCTCCCACAGATCAGGATTCTCAGCACGGTCTGTTTCATTTCTCATCCAGCCATTTGCCCGCCATCTCCTGGCCCAGCCTTTTGTTATGCCGTTGACCACATATTTCGAGTCGCTGTACAGTTGTACGGAACATTTGTATTTCAGGGCCTTCAGGCCCACGATACAGGCCATAAGTTCCATACGGTTGTTGGTTGTCCTCCGAAAGCCGCCTGAAAGTTCTTTCCGATGTTTTCCATAGATCAGCACCGCTCCGTATCCCCCGGGGCCAGGATTTTTAATGCATCCTCCGTCTGTATAGATAATTACGTTTGGGCCAGTTCCCGCGGTCTGTTTTGGCTTTTTCGCTACATGGCTCGGATTTGTCAATCCGAGCCGAGCATCTTGGTTTGCATGGCCGCTATCTTTCTTTGGCGGAGCATCCTGAGATTTCTTCCGGATTCTTTCTTCAGCAGGTTCCTTTGTTCCGGGTGAATCAAAAAGCCCGCGCTGTTGTTCGGGATTCCTGAGTTTTTTTAGCCACTCATCCGCCTCGCTGAAAGTGGAAAAACTCTTGTGAAGCGCGTCAGGAAATCCTTTAATCTGAGCTTCTGCCCCGCCTGTGCCGTACCATTCTTCATAAATGCCCGGTTTGAAGCCTCGGACAATTGCGTAGTATTTTTGCTTCTTTTTTCCCATTTTTGTAATGCGCGATGCGCGATCATTGCATCATTAATTTTTTAAAAATATAAATAGCCTCTTGTACTCCGATCTTGTTATCCCCGTTCACATCTGTGTCTGACCCAGGATAATCATACCCGGGCAGGCCGCTTTCCTCTGCCAATATCTTCAGGGAGATAATCGACCTCCCGCAGAGCGGGAGGTATTAGGAAGCCCTCGGAGGGCACTGAGCCATACTGTAACAGATTTTGCGGTTCTGATCAGATGCATCCGAAGCCCGCCGCTTTTCTGGTTTCGTCAGACCGGCCCTGCCCCCTCGGAAGAGCTTCTCACACCGGGCTGTCGTACCGTGATATCTACCTCTGCTTTTGTAAGTTGCGGGTCACTTCCGATATTCTGTTTCAGACTGCCCAACTGATGTCGGGCCTTTTCCAAATCCTTTTTGTCTATTGTATCAAAAAGCTTCTCAATCAGGATTTTTATTTCCCCGGGTCTCTCCGGAACCTCCATTAAATCTTCCAGGATTCGGTTTGAATCAAGGCCGTAAACGGATTCAGGGTGTCCTGCCTGTATTCCGTGATCAGTGAATTTCAGAAGAAAAATGCTTCCAGGATTCCTGACATGGCTGAGTACCTGGGCTGAATGTGTGGTCAGGATAAACTGACAATCCGGGAAGGTGCTTTCAAGAAGCGGGACAATCATTCTCTGCCATGACGGATGGAGATGAAGGTCAATTTCATCTATCATCACAACACCTTTTCCGTGAAGCGGATTACTTGCGGAAGGGTTGGCAATTGCCAGACGCCTGGCCAGATCACCTGCCATTGCAAGCAGGCATTTTTCACCGTCTGACAGTTGATCTACAATGATCTCTTCAGTACCTTTCTGAACTGTCATGCGAAGCGGGGAACGCCTGACCCTGAGATTCTGAAAACCGGGCAGGAAACTCTCTGTTGCTGTCCTCACTGCTTCCAACTGGCGATCCCGGTAATCTGACTGATATATTCTTTCCTCGTTTTCCAAATCTTCACGATTCCGGAACCATTTGAAAAATGAGCTGAAACCGTTTCTTCCGCTTGACAATGTCTGGCAGGCGGTTGTCAGTTGTTCAGTTTCATGTTCCCGGATCTGAAGGGGAATATCAATAACGTACCTGTTAACCGGATAATATACACCTATGGGAAGATCCGGACGATTGCTCTGATCAGGTTCATCATATATCTTCTGAACAAATTTATTTAACCCGTTAAAATCTGATTTTGTTTTTTTTCTGCCTGAATCTTTTGTCATGCACCATCCGACCTCTTCCGCAGCATTTCGGAGATGCCAGGATATTTTTATCGAATTTTTTGTCAGACTTTCACCGACAGTTATGTCGTTTTCACTGAATAAACGACCTTTTCCTTTTATGTTTTTCATTTTTATGAACAGTTGTAATAATAAAAGCGACAAACAGTTCAGAATACTGGACTTTCCTGATCCGTTAATCCCGACAAAAATGTTCATCCTTTCATGAAAATCCAGCTTCAGTTCACGAATACATCGGAAATTGCTGATATTTACTTCTTTGATTCTCATATGATATTTTCCTTTTGTTCCGGTGACTTGGTAATTATAGGCGCGCCTGTGATTTCAGCTTCGCCGAGGGATAAATCCCCGGCTGATAGCTGAAGGATGCTGAAGCAACCTGAACCTGAGAACCTGATTAAAATCGCGAACCGGAAAAAATAGCTGCCTAATACATGTAGCGTAATCTTTCAGATTGCGCCGGAAAGAACATATCCGGTGAGGCGCAATCTGAAAGATTACGTTACGTTACCGCTTCTGACTTCTCCATCTGGCTTCACGCTTTTCGCGTTTGAATCAACAAAAACAAAGGTGCCGCGATATTTGTCCTCCTCCAGTTCCCAGCGGCGGGCGTGAGTTTTTTGTCATGGAAAATGTATTTTCACGGTAAAGGATTTTCAGGATTCAATGTAGAACGATTTTTCAGGCTCTGCCTGGGAATGCGTTTACAGAGGCTCTGTCTCGTATTTCATTTTAAAACCGGTGGTTTAAACGGAATGCCTCGCAAGGCAGAGCCTTGCAGAATGCATTCCCAGGCAGAGCCTGGGAACGAGTAACATATTGAATTTTATGATCTGTACATTTAACCTACTTTTTGGGGCGATCACCCCCGTCATGAAAATGTATTCTCACGATAAAGGATAAGCAGGAAGGATTATAATTTTTTACATCTTTATAAAAACAAAAAACCCGGCGTTTTCTGCCCGGGTTTTTGAAAAGTTTTCTTTAAAATCTATCCGCTTTTGCAGGGTGGGATTCTAACCAGCAACTGAGGTGGAACCCCACTCTACATTTTTATATTTCGGATATCCTGGTACTGCGAATCAGTTTTCCATAGCTGCGGTCACATACTGATCAACAAATTTCTGATCATCTTCCGGTGTAATCGCTTCCGGAAGTTTCCGGGTTGCCACAGCAACGGCCTGGTCTATCAGTTCTGATCTGAATTTATCCTTTTCCTGGAGAATCCGGTTATCAATTCTCTGTTTTGCCGTCTCCAGCATCATCTGGCTCTGCTGGCGGGCATCTTCTATAACCTCGGCTTTCCGCTTTTCACCCTGGTCAATAATTTTCTGTCTCAGTTCTGCAAACCGGCTTTCGCTTTCCGAGATTAATTCCGAAGCCTCTCTGACCCTGTCCTCAATCTTTTCCTTCTCCTGTTCAGCCCTTTTTATCTCACGGGCAACTTCTTCTCTTCTCCCTTTCAGGAAGTTCATGAGCGGGGTCCTGCCAAATTTGATTAAGACGAAGGCCAGGATTCCGAAATTGATCCACAGCATCACCTCGTCATAGGTACCTCGCCAGTTTCCCGGTTCCTCAGCCCCCAGGACATCCGGCGTATGGAGGCACATTACTACAGCAGAAACATAAAGAAAAAATACAGCCACTGTCCTGATTTTTTTCATTAAGTCAGCCTCCGTTCCAAAATTTTTTCCATAATACTTACTGCAAGAGTTTCGGATTCTGTTGTAAAAAATTTTCTTGCTTCTGTGACCCGAACCTCAATATCCTTTTCCGTATTTGTTTTCAGTGTTTCAATTTCTTTTCTTGTTACGTCAAGTATTTCAGATGCCTCCTGACTCCCTGCTTCTTCCAGTTCGTCTTTTATCCTAAAGGCTTCTGTCTTGATTGCCGAGGCCTTTTCTTTGGCCAGACGGGTAACATTCTCAAGCTCTTTTTCGACATCGACGATTCCGGCTTCTACCTCCCTGACATACTCATCACGTTCATTCATCACCTCCCGCAAGGGGCGGAACATCAGGTGGTTCATGATGAACACAAAAAGCAGAAAAGAAATCAACTGAATAAATAATGTTTCATTAATACTGACAAGCGCTATATTGGTGACAATGTCCATCGGCTGCCTTCCATTTCGGGGGCATTTGTCATTCGCCGTCAGATGGCGAATGACAAATGACTGAAAAATTAAACAACAAACAAAAGCAATAATGCAATAACAAGCGAATAAATTCCCGTGGACTCGGAAACAGCCTGGCCCACCAGCATTGTCCGAGTGAGCAGACCTGCTTCCCTAGGGTTTTTGCCGATTGCTTCGCATGTTTTCGCTGCTGCCATACCTTCACCTACGCCCGGGCCGATGGCTCCGAGTCCCATCGCAAGACCCGCTCCGAGAAATGCCGCAGCCTTTATAATGTCTGCACCTTCAACTGCCATTTTTCCCTCCTTGAAAAATTGAGAAACTGAGAATTCGATTCCCAATGTCTGTTCAATTTTAATCCCTGATTATTAATATTCTGATCCGGAGGACAAAAGCGTTTTTGCACGTACGAAAAGAGATTTTTCGCACTCCCCGGCTTATAATTCCATGATCAATAAAAAAGTTTCTAAACCACAAAGATGAGGACCAGGCTTATAACCATCGCGTAGATCGCTGTTGATTGAGAAACCGCCTGTCCTACAAGCATGATCCGCATGAGATCCCCGGCGTAATTCATATTTCTCGCCACCCATCTCACCGCGCCTTCCGCAGTCAGGCCGTTGCCTATCCCCGGACCGATGCCCCCGAATCCCATACTGATGCCTGCAGCCAGAAGCGCCATAGCCGGGCTTAAAGCAGTTGATTCGGGATATGCTTTGAACATAAGGACAAAGCTTATCAGCAGCCCGAAAATGGCCGGTGTCTGGGCCACTGCCTGTCCCACAAGCATTGTTGTTGTAACATTTCCTACGGAATCCGGCTGTCTAGCGATGCCTTCACAGCTTGCGCCTGCTGCAAATCCTCCTCCCATTCCCGAACCGATTGATGCCAGTCCCATACTTAACCCGGCTCCCAGGAGCGCTGCCCAGGTAGGACAAAGGGGCGCGCCTCCGAAGTCCATGAATATCAGGATAAGCGATACGACCATTGCAAATATGGCCGGGGTCTGGCATACAGCCGAACCGATGAGCATGTTTGTCATCAGTCTGCCGGACATTGCCGGCTGTCTGACCATCCCCAGGCATGCCTGGCCTCCCGGGAGACCCGATCCGACACCTGAACCTATAGCACCGAATCCCATACAAAGACCTCCTGCGAAAAGGGAGACAGCTTTCAGGACAGTTGCGTTGCTTATATCTATAAACAAAAGAAGAATGGCGATTACCAAGGCAAAAATCGAGGCTGATTCCGCGACTGCCTGCCCCACAAGCATTGATTTAAAAATATCGCCCGACATTCCCGTATTACGAGATACGGCAGTATTGGCCTGCGCTGCCGTGTAACCTTCACCTATCGCTGCCCCGATGGCGCCCAATCCCATTGCCACACCGCCCCCGGCAAAAGCAGCTAGTTTTACCCATGTCTGAATATCATATGCCATAAGTTATTTCACCTGCACAGAAATATAAACAATCGTCAGCATCGTAAACACAAACGCCTGAACCGCGCCGACGAAAATCCCGAAAAAAGCCACAAGGAAGGGCGGAAGAATAATGCTGAAGCTCAGATATGATACCACAAGTATGATGATTGATCCCCCCATGATGTTTCCGAACAGACGAAAGGAAATGGAAACAATCTTTGAGAGTTCACCGATCAGATTCAGCGGCATCATGAAAAAAATCGGTTCAAAATATTCTTTCGCATAATTTTTGAACCCTTTGCATTTTATCCCTGCATAATGAGCAATAACAAACCCCATAAGACCAAGGCTTAACGGCGTGTTCAGATCCTTTGTCGGTTCATGCAGATGGGGAATCATCCCTATCCAGTTACAAAGAAGCAGAAACATGAACAACGCGCAAACCATGGGCCCGTACTTTTCCGCTCTTTCCTTATCCATTGCATCCTCAGTCAGGCTGTACAATTGGGACACAAATAGTTCCCCTAGTACCTGCAACGGACCCGGCAGCACATTTTTCTTTCTGGCAGCAAAAAAGCCGAAAATAATAAGCACTGCAATGACAAGCCATGTCATCATAATGGCCTCCAGATTGAAGGTCATCGTGTGTCCGAAAAAGGGGATAAGAAGTTGATGTACCTTACCTAATTCTTTCATAACACATTACCTTTGAGTGAAGCGTGAAACATGATGCGTGAAACGTGAAACGTGAACTTCACGTTTCACGTTTCACGTTTCACACATATAAAATTGAAAATATGTTCGGAAAGTATCATGAATTGGACGGAAAATATCCCGAAAATTACGGCAAAAAGGTCAAATTGTGCCATCTTGACTGCCATAATAATCGGTATGGCGAGTAAAAAATATCTGAAGAATAATGATCCGACTGATAGAAAAAAAGTTCTGTTTCTTGATTTACCGATTTTCATCGGAAGGGTTTCCCCCATTAAAACAAAATTGATAACACTGAAAAGAGTACCCAGCACAAGTCCTTTGCCCACAGGCTTGTAACCGGCCAGGATAAAGAAAAAACCTGCAAAAATTGCAAGTATCATTGCCCTGGAACCATACTTCTTTTCCGTCTCCCTAACTGCCTCCATTCTCCGGATTTCTCTCGTCTTTTTTTACTTCGATAATTTCAAGAATCTGACGATAGGTTACGATTGCACCGCCAATAATCCCTAAAATAATAAAAATAGTTACAAAAGCACCTTTTGTTCCGACCCACTTGTCAAGATACCATCCCACAAAAAAGCAAAAAATAATGCAACCGGCCATAGTCAGCCCCAGTTGCATAATAACAGACAGGTTCTCTGCCCACGCACGATTCTCCCTATAGCTGAAAAGCCTCTTTTGTGACATCCCCTGCCTTCAAAGTTCAAGTTAAAGAGCTTGTAAAAATGAAGCCCTTACATAAAAAAAATTAAAGGCGGATAGATAACAGTGATCGTCAGATATGTCAAGAGAATTGTATTTAATAAATTATTCTGAGTTTGGAAATCGAAAAAAATTATTTGTAATCTTAATGGATTCATTTTATATTAAATAAAAATTCGAAATCTGAACTCAATTAACAGCAGATCGAAAACTTCTGCAAACAGTGGATTCCGGGTTAAAAAACATCCGTTTTTAATTTTCCCCGGAATGACAGTATATTACCCGTCATTCCTGAGAACCTTCATGATCTGCGCTCACAACGAATGATGAAAGTCCGCAACGACTCCCTTTCGTAAAAGGGCCGGGATTTTTCATCGGGACTTTCATATTCATCTCGTGAGTCGTAAGTTCTCATAAATAGCTGAAATAACTCACCGGGAAAACTCCCCCCTTTTTTAAAGGGGGCCGGGGGGGGGATTTCCCCCAACCTACTGAAATCCCCCTGAATCCCCCTTTAAAAAAGGGGGACTTAGAACAGCGGCTTCAGAGAACTTATGACTGTCGAGATATTCATATAAAAATCGGAATCCGACAGAAAAAATTCGATCTGCTGATTAAGGATAAATTTCAAATATGAAACCTTCCACATCAAGAAAACTTCGCCGCTTTTATGAGCGATTTTCAGGCAATAACCAAGTACTTATTTCAATTAACGCCGATCCGGATGCTATTGCCAGCGCTATGGCTGTAAAGCGGTTATTATGGCGCAAGGTATCAGGGGTCACCATATCTAATATCAATATTATCAAGCGGCCTGATAATATTGCCATGATCCGGCTCCTGGGGCTTGATATCGTCCATACAGATGAAATTAATAAAGAAAAATTTGACCGTTTTGTCATTGTGGATTCCCAGCCGAATCATCATGAAAAATTCGGAAGATTTCAATTTGATGTTATTATTGATCACCATCCTGAAACCGATGCTGAAGCCCTGTTTTCAGATATCCGTCCTGACTACGGCGCAACCGCCAGTATCATGACAGAATACATCCGAGCAGCGAAAATCAAGCCGTCGGCCAAACTGGCCACAGCCCTGTTTCATGCCATAAAGACGGATACCCATGATTTTAAGCGGCAGGCACTGCTGGAAGATATCAGGGCCTTTCAGTTCCTTTTCCGACATGCCAACCTCCATCTTGCCCGAAAGATCGAACAGGCGGATCTCCGGCTTGATTTCCTGAAATATTTCCAGATTGCTTTTGAAAACATGCGCATGCGCAAGGGCCGGGCCTTTGTTCACCTGGGCCCTGTGGTGAACCCGGATATCTGTGTGCTGATTGCTGATTTTTTCATGAGAATATGTTCTGTGAAGTGGAGCATTGTTTCAGGAATATATGAGGATAAACTGATTCTTGTCTTCAGGAACGACGGGCTTCGCAAGGATGCCGGAAAGGTGGCAAAATCAGGGTTCGGACACCTGGGATCTGCGGGGGGGCACAAAAGCATGGCCCGGGCTGAAATCCCGGTTCCGGGTTTAAAAAAAATTGTGAATTATGAGGATGACAGGGGGCTTTTACAATGGATCATTGATCGTGTTGAAAAAAAGCAGAAGGACCCGAATATCGTGTTTAAGAAAGAAATTTTGGGGTTAAAATCCTGAATGGCTTGACACACAGACGTGATTTCTATAGTTTGGAGCTTTTTAATCCCGTCCGGACGCAAAGCTTGCTTTGCACTCCGGGCCGACAAAAGGTATTCTTGGTTCTTGGTGTTCTTGGTATCTGCCCATTTGTCTGAACTCGGATTGGCAGGATAATATGCTGTAAACCCTGCTTATCCTTTACATGTAACGTAATCTTTCAGATTGCGCCGGAAAGAACATATCCGGTGAGGCGCAATCTGAAAAATTACGCTACGTTACCGCGAAAATACATTTCCATGACCGGGGTGATAGCCTGATCATGAGCGTTTAATCCTGAAAATCCGAGTTCAGACAAATTACAATTGGCAATGAACTTGCCCGACAAAATTTTTTCTGCCATGAGGGTGAATCCGGACGATTTTGTAAAGGAAATGAGGCTTGCATCCGCCATTCTTTGGTATGACCAGGGAGCTTGAACGTGGATAAAGCGACTGTTATTAATGCATCTCCGCTTATTTTCCTCAGCCGTGGCAGCCAGACAGAACTTTTACGACATTTTGCCAGCCGCATTCTTGTGCCTGAACCTGTTGCGGAGGAAATACAAATGAAAGGCTGGATGAGCGAGATTTATCGAAAATAAGAAGGACGAAAAGGCAGCATGTTACCACAAAGACAAAGAAAAACATTCACCACAGACGAATATCACCGCATGATTGAAACCGGTATTCTGAAAGAAGATGATCGTCTGGAACTTGTCAGAGGAGAAATTATTTATATGGCCCCCATAGGAAGCCACCACGCAGCCTGTGTCAAAAGGCTGAACCGGTTATTTGCCAGAACGCTTTCAGAAATGGTGATCCTAGGAGTGCAGGACCCTGTCAGCATAGGAGAAGATTCGGAACCTGAGCCGGATATTACCCTCCTGAAACCCCGGCCCGACTTTTACGCGGAAAGGCATCCCCGGTCCGAAGATGTGTTTCTCATTGTGGAAGTCGCTGACACATCTCTTGAATCCGACCGCCGGGAAAAACTTCCCCTGTACGCCCGGGCAGGTATCGGAGAAGTCTGGATCGTAAATCTGAGAGACGGATGTGTGGAAGTTTATTCAGAACCGTCCGGAGGCAAATACCAAGGGATCAGGATACTTCGTAAAGGCTCGGCCATAGCCCCGGAAGCTTTTCCCGATACGGAGATCAGCGTTGAGAAAATGCTTATTTTATCATAGTTCGGTTCAGGGGATCATCATGAATTCGGACTAAATTTCAGCAGATCGAAAACTTTTGCAGACAGTGGATTCCGGGTTAAAATCGGAGGGAGCATTTCCATTTCCAAAAAGTAGGTTGTCAGTGCGGAGTGCAAAGCTTGCTTTGCGCCTCTCACGAAGCCCGAACACGACCCGCAAAAATCGGGCCCCCAGTCATCCGTCGGTGTGGTACGGATAGGAAGCGGAGTGCGGAAATGGATCCGCTAGGCGGAATTTTCGTTTTCGGTAATATGCTAAAATAGCGAAAATTCCGTCTATGGCTCCATTTCCGCACTCCCTTTGCCTATTTCGCAATCATCCGCAAGATATACACAGCATCTTTTATCTCAACTCTGCCGTTTTTATCTGCATCGGCATTGGTACCGGAAGGATTCACATTCATTCCGGCCAGAACCCTGATGGCAGTTACAGCGTCAGTTATTGCGGCTTCTGACGATTCGCCATAAACCAGGGGATTCAGGCCATTATCAGTTTCATACCCGTCTGACAGCCCGTCATCGTCCGTATCTTCCAGGTTCGGATTGGTTCCGATCTCGTATTCTTCCAGATTGGTCAGACCGTCCTCATCTCTGTCGCCGGATGCGTCATCGGGATTGGACGAATCAAATCCGTACTGGAATTCAAAACTGTCTGTCATGCCGTCATCATCAGCGTCCGTATCTATGTCGCTCTGGCGGATTTCGATATTTTGCGGACTGTTGACCGCACCGGTCGCGGAAACGGTTATGGTTCCGGTTCTCGTGCCGCCGGTATTTTCCTCATACGCGATAAGAACCCTTCCGTAATCCGTGCCGGAACTTCCCTCTGTGATTTTTAACCATGATTTGTCCGATGCGGCTGTCCAGTTCATCGTGCCGTCGCCGCCGTTGGAAACATCCAGCCAGGTTTCGCCGCTGTCATTGGAAACGTCTATCTGTGTTTTTCCGTCTGATACGGAAATATTTCCGTAGAACGGCGGGGAGACCATGAGCATGGGTCTTGCCCCCATCACCGGAATCGTCGCTTTCACAGTGACAATCACAGAAGGTTCGTCAGGGTCATTTGAAAATATGGTGATTGTTGCCGTGTCTTCAGGTGAAGCAACGCTGTTCCAGTCAGTTACAGACAGGGTAAGTGTCTTCTGCTCATCAGGAGCAATTGCCAGAAGGCTTTCGTGGGGTGCGATTTCCAGCCACCCTTTATCGTTGGAGAGACTGGTGACGCTCAGGGTTGCGGTTCCGGTGTTGCTCACAATGAGTTCCTGTGTCTCATTTTCTCCGTCAATAAATATTCCCGAAGCTGCCACCGCATAAGAGCCGAATTTTATGTCATCCGTGACATCATTGTATGCGATACGGAAATACCCGCCTTCGCCCCACCATGTTCCCCAACTGTTTTTCACTTTGAAATACTGCTGGGAATCATTGTAACCCACCAGGAACACCGCATGTCCCCATTCATAATTTCCACCGTTGTAATCGTAAATTCCTCCGTTGTAATCGTAGAAATCATCGGCAACATACATGGCGATACAGAGGGGGCCGTCCTGCAACGCTCCTTTCAGGTCCTGCACAGTAAAATTATTCTGTCCCCATAATCCGTAGGCAGGGGTGAAATTTTCTATTTTTACAGAAAAATCAGGGGTGCTGCACTGATTGGAACAGTTCCCGTTATTTGTCCGGTAGGAATAACAATTTTCCGGGGGCAGCCCGTTCTGGCGGATATAGCTGAGGCCGTCCCAGTACCATCCTCCGTTGCAACCTGTGCCGCCGTACAGGCAGGAAACTAGCACCTGCTCGGCAAAATCTTTATCCACCGGAAGATTTGCCTGGTTCGCAAGATTTTCCATCATGGCAACCGTTGTGAATGCCCAGCACGATCCGCACTGTCCCTGGTTTCTTACCGGCGAGTCATAAACGCTCCAGTCTTTGGAGGCAGGTATGTCCCGTCTTGAACGGTATTTCCGGGACGGCTTGCGGGTTTTCCAGTATTCTCTGACATGGTCCGGGATGACCAGGCCGGTGGCATATTTCCCGTCCGCGGGCAGGGGTATGTCCCTGTCCCTTGTATAAGAGTCAGGCAGGGAAGCGGAATCATCCGCCGCGCTTCTGGCAGATCTGGTTTTCGGCTTGGTGAATATCAGCGATGAGGGGCTTACGTCAATATCCGGCACAGCAGTCGGATTTCCGGTATAATTCTGCATGGTGTGGTTGGAACTTGTATTCGTGTATGAGAGACTTGCCGGGCTGAAGGTATGGGTTACCGGTATCGGGGAAAGCTTGAAGGTCGCATAAATGGTATGGTCTTCATCTACATCTGGGAACACATGGACAGTCACCGCTCCGACTGAGGATTCGTCAACCAAGACATCAGCAACAATGTAATCGGGGTCAGGTGTTATGACGAACAGACGGTCAGCGCCTTCGTTTACCGTCACATCACCTGCCGGACTGATGCTTCCGTTATTCCCCGCATCTGCCGTTATCCTGTACTGAATCACCGCTGTCGGGACAAAGGTGACACTGATGGTATGGTCAGACATAATCTTTGTAAAAGCGTATGAAGTAATTGCTCCTACAGACACGCCATCCACAACCACATCGTCAACTTCGTAACCGAAATCGGGGTTCATTGTCAGGGTGAGGTTGGTTCCCCTGTTAACGGTTGTCACACCGGCAGGTGGTGTAATAACGCCGTTAGCCCCGGACGTTGCAGTAATGGTATATTGAACCACTTCACCGGGTGTCACCGTACCGGTCCAGCCGTAATACACCGTGTGGCTGTAATAGCCCGAACTGTCTGTTTCCGCGGAACCGGCATAATTGCTGAAATTCAGTATGACACCGCTCAGTCCTTTGTTTCCCGAATCCCTGACATAGCCGGAAATGATATAGGGGATAGGATTTCCAATGTAATCCTGGTTGAACTGGTCGGAACTGACCGGGGTGTAGGATCGTTCAGACGGATCAAAAGTATAACCCTGTTTTGACGGGGTGACGGTTCCGCTCCATCCCGAACTGACTGTATGGGTATAATATCCTGAATTGTTAGTGCTTGCTGAACCTTCGCCGTTGCCGAATGACAGGGTGACGCCGCTGATCCCGATGTTGTTCGGATCCCTGACATAGCCGGATAAGGTATAATTCTCCTGTTCGGGGACTGCTGTGTAATCCTGGTCGGACTGATCTGCTGTTACGTCGGAATAGCTGCGGTTCTGAGGTGTAAAAGAATATCCGCTTTTATCCGGCGTCACAGTGCCGCTCCAGCCTTTGCTCACGGGTCGGGTGTAAAATCCCGAACTGTCTGTTGTTGCCGAACCGCCGCTGTTGCTGAAATCCAGGGTGACGCCGCTGATACCGCTATTATTATTTCCGTCTCTGACATAGCCGGAAACGGTATAAGTGCCGGCTGAAAATATAGCGGTGATATTCATATCTTTTGTCATGGTGAGGCTGGCGGTGGTCTGTGTTCCTGATGTATCGCCTTCCCAGCGATCAAAATTGTAGCCTGAATCCGGCGTCGCGGTGAGTAATACGGTTGTGCCGCAGTCATAAGATGACTGATCCGGGCTTTTGCTTACACTGCCGTTATTCGCAGTAATGTTGAGCGAATATTTTTTAGCTGAAAAGTTCGCAGTGACGGATTTGTCCGCATCCACAGTGAGGCTGCATGTGGAAGATGTGCCGGAACATGCCCCTGACCAGCCGGTGAAGTCGTAACAGTCATCCGGCTCCGCGGTGAGCAATACGGTTGTGCCGCAGTCATAAGATGACTGATCCGGGCTTTTGGTGACGCTGCCGTTATTCGCTGTGACATTGACGGAATATTTCCTGACAGCAAAATTTGCTGTAACGGATTTATTCGCATTCATTGTGAGTGTACAGGTGGAAGATGTGCCGGAACACGCACCCGACCATCCGGTGAAGTCATAACAGGCTTCGGGGCTGGCGGTGAGGGTTACGGATTCGCCCGAAGTATAGGCGGATTTGTCGGGGGATGCGGAAATCGCGCCGCCGGATGCGGGAGATGCGGTTTTTATAAGCGTGTAAGTGTCCGGGATGTCTTCTTCGAATATGGCCGTGACGCTGCGGTTTGCTGTCATGGTGAGGGACGCGGATGTGCTTGTGCCGGAGACATCTCCTTCCCAGCGGACAAAGTGCCACCCTGTGTTCGGATTGGCGGTAAGCGATACAGCGGTTCCGCAGTCGTAGGATGATGCGGAGGGACTTTTGGTGACGCTGCCTTTGCTTGCGGTGACGGTGAGAGAATAGGTTTTTATGGCGAAGTTTGCCGTGACGGATTTGTCCGAATCCATCGTGAGGGTACAGGTGGGAGATGTGCCGGAGCAGTCGCCTGACCAGTTGGTGAAGTTGTAGCAGGCGTCAGGGGTGGCGGTTAGGGTTACGCTTTCGTTGTGGTCATAAGCGGACTTGTCGGGAGAGCGGGAAATACTGCCACCAGATGCTGGACTATTATTGGTAGTCAGCGCGTGAGATGGTGGGGGAGTTACTCCGCCTCGAACGGCACGGGTATAAGTATCAAGAGTTTTACGAAGCATACTGCCAATGCCGTTAGAAAAGTGTATGCACCAAGCGGAGATATTATCATAAGTGGCAGATGACCAGTAATAAGCCGATATTGTATTAGGAAAATATCCGGTATCTATAGTAGGTGTGTATGTTTCGTAGTCCGCAATAGAGCGAAGTTCTTCTTTATTCGGCAGACGCCAATCGTTATAGCCAGCAAGTGAAAGATTTTCACAGTAAGCAAGAGCATCTTTCCAATTCATAGCTGAGTCGGGGCATTGTTTTTGCCATATTAAACCAGTTTCGGTGTCCGTAACAGTACCGTTACCGTTATCCGTAAAACGGTTACTCGACCCAGATGATGAACCTCTTACTGCACGTACACAACTAACAGACAGCTTATCAACATGACCAGAATCGCTACCTTTTAAGAAAAAAGTACCCCATGCAGAGCTAATGTCGAAAGCATAAGCGGTGGATGTCCAATAATAGTTTGTCGCTAATGTATGAGGAAAATATCCAGTATCTATGGCAGGATTTGATTGCCCTAAATTTACAAGAGAACCCAATTCTTTCACCGTCGGCAAGCGCCAGTCCGAATATCCCCCGAAATTCGCTGAATTCAATTCCGCGATGAACACATTCTGTGCATCGTCCCAGGTGTAGGTGTTATCCTTATCATGCACAGAGCCGTCATCGGTCTTCACCTCCCAGATCAGCCCGGTCACATTGTCCTGCACCATTATGCCGCCCTGAAGCTTGGTGTATGAGCGGGGATTGGTGATGTACTGAGCATCCTGCCCGTAGAAATCCTCGCCGGGTGAAGGGCAGGCGATTTCCGAGGTGTTGTTGTAGCATTTGGTCTGCCCGGTGTCCGGCAGTGCGCCTGCGAAAGCCTTGTCCTGAGCTTGCCGAAGGGGTATTCCGCACAGACACAGAATCATAATGGTTAAAATGGTTACGGTTTTGGCTGTTCCTGTCATTTTTCTGTTCCTCCTTTTTCGGTTAAAAATGAAAAGTGATACCTGAGATAAAGCACAAAAAAAGGGCGCAGGCCCTATGTTTGCGCCCGCTAAGGTACCGCCAAGCACCCTCCAGAGACACAAACAAGAGCCGCGCCCGTTCGGGCGCGCCTCTGTCAGCATCGTCCTCCGGATTAAAAATTGGCGGTTTTTAGCGGGACGATAACTACGTTAACGCGAAACTTTATTTATTTTCAGCTATTTCAGAATTTATCTCATCCTATCGTTTCTTTGTTTATGATATTTTTCAGCAGATCAGGATAGCAAATCCCGTTTCTCTGTTTCTGACAACATACACTTCTTCAGTCATCAGTGTTCGGTTTTCCGAAGAGCCTGCACTTCCTTTACGCTTAACCCTGTCACCCGGGAAATCTCTTTCACAGTGAGTTTTCCCATTGAAAGCAGGTTCCGTGCAGTTTCTTGCCGGGTCTTCTTTTCAGCAATCTGCATAAGTTCCTGAACCGCAACGGTCTGATCAAGCGGCGTTAATTGTATCATTTTCTCCACCTCCTCCAGCGAAAGCTTCCGGAACCGCTGTACAACAGCATACAGCAGAAGTTCCGTCAGTTCCATTGTCTCACGTTCCGACAGTTCAAGGGAACGGATATCTTCCTCCCACTGCGGCACAAGCTCCGGCAGCTTTTCCCGGTCTTTTTTGCTGTCCGAGAGAATCAGCGGCTTCAGGACGGTCAGGACGCCTGCTTTTTTTCCCAGTTTTTTCAGAGAGTCTGTCAGATTTTTCCGGATCAGCCGGCAGGGCGGCCTGCATGAGAGCTTGCAGTTGTCGGGGTCGTATTTCTCATCAATAAAAAGAATGATCAGTATGAACGGCTTTTCACTTTCATTCTCTTCGTGCCATATGCAGACCTCACGGAAAGAACGCCAGTAAATCATGTTGTCTTCGTAACCCTGGATTTCAACGAAAATATTCGGTCCTTCGCCGTCTGTCCGTTTCATAAAACCGTCAAAACGCTTTTCAGTCGTTTTTACGGTAATGCTCTCAAATGCATACGTTCCGTCAATTTTCAGCCTCACAAGCCGGAACAGGCTCTTCGGTGAGAGTCGGAACAGTTTATAAAATAAGGCATCTGTTTTCATAATTTAATTCATAATCTTTTATCTGAAAATCCGAACTGAACCGAGATAATATACCGGAACAGTATGTAATATGCAAGAGTTTTTTCATCCGGGAACGACGGCTACATTAACGCGAAACTTTATTTATTTTCAGCTATTTCAGAATTTACCTCATCATATCAGCTTTCATATCTTCAGCTCGGATTCCAGTTTTTTAAGAATTACTTTCAGTTCATCGGGGCTTTTCCCGATAAGTTTTTTTTTCGGCGTCATACGGCGTTTCAAAAAACGCTGTGTTGTCCGGATATTGCCGATCAGTTCGCCTTTATCTATGCCTTTATCTATCCCTATTTGAATAAGCTCCTGACCGGCAACGGTCTGATCTATCGGGGTTAACTGTATCATTTTCTTCACCTCCGGGGTCAGTGCGTGCTTTTCCCCGAATTCCGGAGTGCCTTGACTTCCCTCAGGCTTAATCCTGTCGCCTGAGAAATCTGGGTCGGGGTCAGCAGTCCCATTGAAAGAAGCTTTCGGGCAGTTTTTTCCAGGATCTTTTTTTCATTAATCTGAATAAGTTCCTGAACCGCGACGGTCTGATCAAGCGGTGTTAATTCTATCATTTTTTCCACCTCCTCCAGGGTAAGTTTCCGGAACCGCTGCACAACAGCATATAGCAGCAGTTCCGTCAGTTCTTTTGTCTCATGTTCCGGCAGATCAAGGGAACGGATATCTTTTTCCCACTGGGGCATAAGCTCCGGCAGCTTTGCCCGGTCTTTTTTGCTGTCCGAAAGAAGTAACGGCCTCAGAACGGCCAGCACCCCCGCCTTTTTTCCTATCCCTTTCAGACAGTCTGCAAGATTCTTACGGATCAGCCGGCAGGGCGGTCTGGGCGAAAGCATACGGTTATCGGGGTCATATTTATCATCAGTGAAAAGAATAATCAGGATAAACGGTCTGCCGCTGTCATTCTCCTCGTACCATATGCATACTTCGCGGAAAGACCGCCAGTAAATGGTATTGTCGTCGTAGCCCTGAATTTCGACGAACACATTCGGTCCTTCGCCGTCTGTTCGTTTCATAAAACCGTCGAACCGTTTTTCGGTTGTCTTGACAGTTATGCTTTCGAAAGCATAATTTCCCTGTAAATTCAGCTTCACAAGCCGGAACAGGCTCTTCGGTGAGAGTCGGAACAGTTTGTAAAATAAGGCATCTGTTTTCATAAATTTCTGCCGTCGGCTGAAAGCCGGGGTACACCGAAGCTTTCCGGTTCGGATTTCGGTCACGATCAGGTTAGCGCGGTTTGCTCTGATCCGAATTCTATCTGATAACTTCGGTTATTTTTACTTAATTCATAAATTCCGTGTATTTCCTGATCATAACCGAATCAGATAGTTATAAAAATTCGTCGTCCTAAAAAGACTGCGCCCATTTAAAAATGGCGATTTTTAGGTTTTTAGTTGGACAATAACTACATTAACGCGAAACTTTATTTATTTTCAGCTATTTCAGAATTTATCTCATTCTGTCAGCTTTTTGTTTATGGTATTTTCGGGCATCAGTCATAAGAATCTGCCTCTTCCACTTCGGCAGGCGTCATTGTCAGCAGACCTACGATTTTCAGCCGTTTCTCCTCATCCAGCATTTTATCCAGTCTGTTCCAGAGCATGTTCTGACGCTCAATATGTGACATCCCGGAGAATGTTTCGGAGATAACAAAGCCGCCGAATCTTCCTGTCGGTGTCATGTCAATCTCCAATACCGGATTTTCAAGTCCTATCCGGGACACCATATTTTCTAACTCTTCTCTGAATTCCATCGTCTTACTCCCATATTTATGATCTCAACTGCATTGCGGACGGTAATGTCGGAATTCGGCTTCAGAATATCACCTTTGATTCTCCTGTCAAGTTTTAATCTTCTGAATTCGGATGTCAGTCTGCCATAGGAGGCAAAGCGGTAATTGTTCTTCCAGCGTGACCAGACTTCTCCCAAAAGAGCGGGAAGTTTCAGCAGATCCTTATGGCGTATAAAATCAGCCATTCCGCTCTCCTTCAGAAGCTTCCTGAGATCATGCCTGCTTTCAAATTCAGGATTTTCCCTCGTTTTGTATGCGAGCAGCAGGCACTCCACTGCGACCCCCGCAAAATAAACCGCCTCCGGGTAATGCCGTTCATTATGAAGTTTTCTTGCAGCATCTATCCGCTCATAAGCGGCTTCCAGATAATGTTCGGGTCTGAATCTCATATTTCCTCATCACAGGGTTTGTATTGTTGTGTCTCAGTCTTTACCTCCCGAATCAGATTAGAACGACGACTGACGCAACCTGTTATTTCTTATCAGCTATTTTAAAATATCAGAACTTTCAGACAGTCTGCAAGATTCTTACGGATCAGCCTGCACGGAGGTCTGCAAGACAGCATACGGTTGTCGGGTCGTCGAACGCTGAAAGCCAAAGTACGCTGAAATGCACTGAGAAAAGCTCAGATATTCAGTTCGGATTCCAGTTTTTTAAGCATCGCCTTCAGTTCGCCAGTGTTTTTCCCGATAAGCTTTTTTTTCGGAGTAAGGCGGCGTTTCAGAAAACGTTGCAGCATCTGAATTTTGCCGATCAGTTCTCCTTCGTCTCTTCCTTTTTCTACTCCGATATCCACTCCCATCTGAATAAGTTCCTTACCGGCAACGGTCTGGTCAAGCGGGGTTAACTGTATCATTTTCTTCACCTCCGGGGTCAGTGCGTGCTTTTCCCCGAATTCAGGAGTGCCTTGACTTCCTTCAGGCTTAATCCTGTCGCCTGAGAAATATGGGTCGGGGTCAGCAGTCCCATTGAAAGAAGCTTTCGGGCAGTTTTTTCCTGATTTCTTTTTTCACCCATTTGAATAAGCTCCTGACCGGCGACGGTCTGATCAAGGGGGGTTAACTGTATCATTTTTTTCACCTCTTCCAAACTAAGGTCTGAGAATCTTTGCATAACTGCATAAACGAGCAGTTCTGTCACTTCCTTTGTCTCATGTTCCGTCAGTTCAAGGGAACGGATATCTTCCTCCCATCGGGGCACAAGCTCCGGCAGCTTTGAACGGTCTTTTTTGCTGTCCGAAAGAAGCAACGGCCTCAGAACGGTCAGTACGCCAGCCTTTTTTCCTGTCCCCTTCAGACAGTCTGCAAGATTCTTACGGATCAGCCGACACGGAGGTCTGCAAGACAGCATACGGTTGTCGGAATCATATTTTTCATCAGTGAAAAGAATAACCAGGATAAACGGCCTGCTGCTGTCATTCTCCTCGTACCACATACATACTTCACGGAAAGATCGCCAGTAAATCGTGTTATCGTCGTAGCCCTGAATTTCGACGAAGACATTCGGTCCTTCGCCGTCTGTTCGTTTCATAAAGCCGTCAAAACCCTTTTCAGTTGTTTTGACAGTCTGTAAAATAAAGCATCTGTTTTCATAATTTTTTGCTGTCGGGTGTTCAGTCAGGACGACCGGCTTAACGCAGACTGTTCTGATCCGAATTTTATCTGATAACCTCGGTTATTTTTACTTAATCCATAAATTCCGTGTATTTCCTGATAGCTGACTCCGATTTCTTTTACACAGACAGAGTCTGTTGTCAAGTGAAATCTGATATTTTTTATAACGGTTTGCGCCCGGCTGAAAGCCAGGACACAAAACAAAGATTTCCGTTAGTATAAAATGGGAAGTGA
>JAUCGG010000213.1 GCA_030378015.1 Desulfococcaceae bacterium HSG8 | reverse complement strand
AGCAACAGGCTTGATTCTGTATTTAAAAAGCTGAAGGGGCATGGGAAACTTACGGACAAAAACATTGAGGATGGCCTGAAAGAAGTCCGAATGGCACTCCTTGAAGCAGATGTCCACTATAAGGTTGTAAAAAAATTTACCGGTGATATAAAGGAAAGAGCCTTGGGTCAGGAAGTAATGAAAAGCCTGACTCCTGGCCAGCAGGTCATCAAAATTGTAAACGATGAGCTGACAAAACTTATGGGGGCCAGCCATGAAGATCTGAACCTGTCGGGTCCCCTGCCGATACCGGTAATGCTTGTGGGGCTTCAAGGCTCAGGTAAAACTACCACAGCAGGTAAACTCTCTGTGTTTATGAGAAAAAACGGTAGGAAACCCTACCTTGTGCCTGCGGATGTTTACCGCCCTGCTGCAATTGACCAGTTGAAAAAACTGGGGGATCAGTTATCCGTTCCTGTCTTTCCGAGCGATGCAAAGTCGGATCCGGTTCAAATCTGTCAGGAGGCCGTAGCAGCAGCCCGTAATGAGGGACACGACACACTGCTGATTGATACTGCCGGCAGGTTGCATGTTGATGAGACGTTAATGGATGAGCTTTGCCGTATCCGGGACGCAGTCCGACCGTCTGATATACTGCTTGTTGCCGATGCCATGACGGGTCAGGATGCTGTAAATATTGCCAAAGCCTTCAATGATGCCCTGGATATCGGCGGTGTTGTGCTGACCAAGATGGACGGTGATGCAAGGGGCGGAGCCGCCCTTTCCATCAAAGCTGTTACTGATAAGCCGATAAAATTTATCGGAATCGGTGAAAAACTGAGTGAACTGGAGCCGTTTCACCCTGACAGAATGGCTTCCAGCATCCTGGGAATGGGGGATGTCCTTACCTTTATTGAAAAAGCCCAGGCTGTGGTTGATGAGGAAAAAGCTGCCGAACTTGAAAAAAAGCTGAGAAAAAGCCAGTTTACGCTGGAGGACTTCCGGGATCAGATGGTTCAGATCCGTAAGATGGGTTCATTGACAGAACTGCTTAATATGATTCCCGGATTCAGCAAAAATAAGCAATTGAAAAATCTGGAAGTTGATGAATCAGAGCTTGTAAAGATCGAAGCCATTATCAATTCCATGACCCCGCAGGAACGGCGTCAGCATACCATTATTAACGGGAGCCGGCGGAAGCGGATTTCCAAAGGGAGCGGTACCACGGTACAGGATGTGAACAGATTGCTCAAAAATTATGCTCAGGTTATGAAAATGATTAAAAAAATCAACAAAGGCGGTATGCGCGGATTGGGCCGGGGAATACTGCCTTTCTGAAACAAGTTTGGAAGTGTGAAGTTTGAACACTTCAAACTTCAAACTTCAAACTTCATAAGGAGGAATATAGAAGTTGTCAGTTAAGATAAGACTTGCCAGGCATGGCGCAAAAAAAAGACCTTTTTACAGGATTGTAGCGGCTGACAGCCGTTGCAGGAGAGATGGCAGATTCTTGGAAATTATAGGCACTTATAACCCGTTAAAAGATCCGGCTGAGGTTTCACTCAAAGAAGAACGTGTAAGCTATTGGGTGGATCAGGGAGCAATCCCCACAGATACTGTAAAAAGTCTTTTGAAAAGACAAAATGTTTTTGCAAATAATTCTGAATGATGCAAGCCGGTGCAATTACGCATCCGGTTTTCGGGCCTGAAAATAATTTCCAGGTTCCTGTAACCCGTTGCATAAGGATGCCGGTCTGTGTTATGATAAACTGATTCGGAGGGATTCCGATAGCTCAAGATTTTGTTTTTATTGATCTTGCCAATATATTATAGGAAAAAACCGAATCGGAATATAAGTATTCGGATATATCTCAGCAGGGAAAAGTTCGCTTACTTAGTTTTTTAAACCGGCGGGTTCATATAGGACTTCCGAAATTTCAGGGATCGGAACCACGGTTTTACCCCATGTTAATTCTCAACAGCCAACAAAGGAGACGGAGCGATGAAAGATCTGATCAAGTATATTGCGCAAGCGCTGGTTGACAAGCCTGATGAGGTGTCGGTTGCAGAGGTGGAGGGGAATCAGACCTCTGTTTTGGAATTAAAAGTGGCAAAAGAGGATCTGGGGAAAGTTATCGGGAAACAGGGCCGAACTGCCAGAGCCATGCGCACCATTCTGAGTGCTGCTTCTGCCAAAGTAAAAAAGCGCACTGTGCTTGAAATTCTAGAGTAATGACCGATTTTTTCATGATCGGAAAGATTGTCGGGGTTCATGGTCTCAGGGGGATTGTCAAAGTGTATTCTTATGCCGAATCCCCCTCTGTTTTCGAGCCGGGAAGGGCATTACTGCTGAAATTTCCGGGGGGAGAGAAGGTATGTGTCGTAAAATGGGCAAAACCTCATGCCCGGGTTATACTGATGTCCCTGGAGGGAACAGATGATCGGAATCAGGCTGAAGAACTTGTCGGCGGGGAATTTTTTATTGAAAGAAACTGTCTTCCCGAACCGGATGAGGGAGCCTATTACTGGGAGGATCTGATCGGGATTGCTGTTTTTAAAACCGATGGGACCTTTATAGGCCGGATTGAATCAATTATTCCTACAGGAAGCAACGATGTATATGTTGTTGCAGATAAGGGTTCGGAAACACTGATCCCAGCACTTGAGTCGGTGGTTGTCGAGGTTGACCCTGAGGCCGGGGTTATGCGGGTTGATCTGCCGGAAGGATTGTGATTATCCGGATAAATCCCAAATCCCGATTGATATGACCAATGGATATTGTTGTACTGACAATTTTTCCTGAAATGTTTGTTCCGTTCTGGGAACATGGGATTATAAAGCGGGCCATCGAAGGCAAAAGCATATCAGCCTCAGCCTTAAATGTCAGGGATTTTGCAGAGGGGCGGCATCATGTCACTGATGACAGGCCCTTTGGCGGCGGTTGCGGGATGATAATGAAGCCCGAGCCGATTGCCGCGGCCATCAGGTCTGTGAAAAAAAAACTTCCGTCTTCAAAGACAATCCTGCTGACACCCCAAGGAAAGGTTTTTGATCAGGATACTGCCCGGATGCTGGCGACCTCGGAAGGGCTTATCTTTATCTGCGGCCGGTATGAGGGGGTGGATGAACGGATCTGCAGCGGATTTGCAGACGATGAAATTTCTATAGGGGATTATGTTCTCACAGGCGGTGAACTGGCAGCGATGGTTATAATTGATGCGGTGACCCGGCTGATTCCCGGTGTGCTCGGGGGTGCGGATTCAGCGGAAAAAGATTCTTTTTCAGAAGGATTGCTGGAACATGCACATTATACAAGGCCCCGGACATTCGAAGGAACAGATGTTCCGGAAGTCCTGCTCTCCGGCAATCACCGGGAAATTGAAAAATGGCGGCTCCGAACATCGCTGATACGGACATTTCTGAAACGGCCAGATCTGCTGGAAAAAAAGCTGCTGACTAGGGAAGAAACAGAAATCCTGGAAAAATGGTGTCTTGATATTGAAAAAATCATACAGTTCCAATCTGTGCATAGCCCTGGTTCATTATCCGGTGGTCAATAAAAACGGGGATGTAATTGCCTCGGCTGTTACCAACCTTGATCTGCATGACATATCAAGGCTTGCAAAAACTTATGGCGTAAGCCCGTTTTATGTGGTTACGCCGCTGAAGGATCAGAGAGCACTGGTTGAAAAGATTGTTTCCCACTGGACTCGCGGAACAGGGGCCAGATATAACCCTATGCGGCAAGAGGCATTGGAACTGATCCGGATCAGGGAGTCTTTAGCGGAAGTAGCGGATCATATCCGCAATAACGGGGAGGAACCGGAAATTGTCGTAACCAGTGCCCGTGACTACCCTCAAAGTATAAGTCATGCCAGATTTCGTGAAATGCTTACGAGCGGGAAAAAATATGTGTTAAGTTTCGGAACTGCGTGGGGACTTTCGGAAGATATGATTTCTGAAGCGCACCATGTGCTCGACCCGATTAAGGGAAACGCCGATTATAACCATCTGTCAGTTCGTTCTGCAGTGTCCATTATGCTGGACAGGCTGATAGAAGTTTGAAGTTTGAAGTTTGAAGTTTGAAGTTTGAAGTTTGAACCGCTTCGGCGTGAGTTCAGAGACTTCTGCGAGTTCTGTCGAACCGCCGATTGACAAATCCGGAAATGCTTGGGATTTGTCAATCCCAAGCGGGCATTTCGTGAGCGATTTCGATCTGCCGACTTTGAAAATGAAATAATACTCGTAAATACAAAATATATTCGGGAGAATTTTTTTATGGATAAAATACTAAAACAGTTAGAACGTGAAAAAATGAGGCTTGACATACCCGGGTTCATCCCGGGAGATACCGTTAAGGTTCATGTAAAAATCAAAGAAGGGGAAAAAGAACGTATCCAGGCTTTTCAAGGGGTTGTTATCAGCAAGCGCAAAGGATTGTCAAATGCCACATTTACCGTGCGGAAAGTTTCTTATGGCATAGGCGTTGAACGTGTGTTTCTGCTTCACTCACCTACAATTGACAGAATTGAAGTGATCTCCCAGGGCCGTGTGCGCCGTTCGAAGATCTATTACCTGCGCAAACTCAGGGGCAAGGCTGCAAGAATGAAAGAACGGCGTTTTAAATAGTAAAGCAATTCGTAAGTTCGTCCCTCAGCTTGCTCGGCTTCGGCGTGAGCCCGGTCGAACGATTGACAAATCCGAGCCACCGTCGGACTTGCCAGTCCGGCGCGAGCAAGGGACGAATTTATGAAATTCAGTTTTAGCCGCTGTCAATCACTCCCGCTTAAAAATTTATTTGTGGTTTGTGATTTATTTGTGGTTTGTGGTTTTGGAATTTACTGATGGCAGATATCCGGGAATTTGAAAAACAATTTGAAAACAAAGGCTTTTCCATTATTGCGGGCGTTGATGAAGCGGGTCGGGGTCCCCTGGCCGGTCCTGTTGTTTCCGCAGCCGTTATCCTGCCTTCTTCTTTTCCCTCCGTCGGTGTAACAGATTCGAAAAAACTGACCCCTAAAAAACGGGATGAACTGTACAAAGAAATTTATATTCATGCCGTTGCTGTGGGTATCGGCATTGTTGATCCCATAGAAATAGACCGTATCAACATTCTTCGGGCATCACTGCTTTCCATGACCATGTCGGTTGAAAACCTTACTCCCCAGCCGGAGTACATCCTCATTGACGGTACATTCCCTATAATGTCTGATCTGCCCCAGGAGCCTGTACCCCACGGTGACCGGCTTTCGCTTTCCATTGCTGCTGCATCCATTGTAGCAAAAGTAACGAGGGACAGGTTAATGGCGCGGTATCATCAGGATTACCCGCAGTTCGGATTTTCCGGGAACAAGGGATATCCGACTAAAGCACATAAAGAAGCTATCAGTAAATTCGGCTTTTGTCCGATTCACAGACGCACTTTCAAAGGGGTAAAGGAGTATGTTAAACAGGCATCAGAAATTCGGTAAAAAAGGCGAATCCCTGGCTGCCGAGCACTTGGCAAGAAACGGTTACAGAATTCTGAAGCGGAATCATCGTGCAAAAACCGGTGAAATCGACATTATTGCAAAAGAAGGAGACACGGTTGTTTTTGTGGAGGTCAAATCCAGGAGTTCTGATCATTTCGGATCACCGAAAGGGGCGGTCACATTAAAAAAACAAAAGAAAATTTCGATTACAGCCTTGGAATATCTTAAAACAACAAACCAAAGCAGTTCAAAAGCAAGATTTGATGTGGTGGCAATACGTTCGGAAAAGGGGGACTTCAATGTAGAGATCATAAAGAACGCATTCGAACTTACCTGTTAATGATCCGACAATCCACCCTCCTCCATTCTCACCGTTTTCATCCCTTGCTTTACCGTGAAAAATATCTGATGACAAACTAAGTTTTTTCAAAAAAATTCAGTTTGTTATTTTTTATGCTGGTTAAAATAATTTTTCAGATCGTCGTTTTATAAAAAAATTATGCTTGCTTTGACAAACCATACTGATTTACAGTATAATTCTTAAAAGAAACCTGTTCAGAATAAAGTGAAAAGAAGTTGCGATAACCCCGGAAGTGTGGCATATAAAATCCGGGAGGATTTCTGATGAGGGCAGACATTGCTGTATATGAAAATTATCATATGATAATGGCAGGTTTATAATGAAAATAAAGTGCGAAAAATGCCATACCGGATATAGCCTTGATGCCAGCCTCATCAAGGAGAAGGGCACTAAATTTCGCTGTGCAAAATGCGAGCATGTATTTAAAGTTTACCCCCCGAAGGACGTTGTCGCAGAAAAAAAGCCCGGATCCGATCCGGAGCAGGAAAAACCTTCCTCTGAAAAATCTCCGAAGTTTAAGATTATCGGGGAAAATAATTGCCCCCTATATGACCAGGGAGATGAATTCAGGTTGTCAGGTAATGCCTTTTTCGGCCCTCCCAACAAAGCTCCCTGCCTCATCCTTGTCAAAGATGTGATGAAACTCCTTAAGAAAGATGTGCTTTCGGAGGGGGATACTGATCGTGTGTTTAACTGTAGCGGATGTACCGGGCTGATCCGATTCTCCTATAAAGAAGAAAAAGAGATCAGTTCCAAACCGGCAAGACCCGAAGATTATATCGGGGTGGTTGCACGTTCCCTGAGCAAATTTTCGATTTTTCAGTCTCTTGACGAAAATATTGTCAAAGAATTCACATCGTATCTGAAATTTGACGAATTTGCAATGGGGGACACTATTATCAGAAAGGGAGATCCTGGCAGGAATTTATACATCGTTGTATCCGGAAGAGTAGAGGTGGTGGGTGATGATGATATGAGCCTGGCTTTTATGGGAAAAGGGGAAGTATTCGGGGAGATGAGTCTTCTCAGCGGTAACCCGGTGGGAGCAACAATCAAGGTCATAAAACCATCCACCGTTCTGTATATCGGGGCCAAGGACTTCCGAAAGGTTCTGAACAAATCCTCCTCTCTTCAGATGTATTTTACCCGGCTGCTTGCCGGAAGAATGGCTGAAATCAACACTGCAAGGTCTGAAGAATTTGCATCCGGAATGGCCGGGAAGCTCTCTGAAATGCCTCCTTCGGAATTATTCCAGACCTTTAATATGAATCAGAAAACAGGAGTTCTGACACTGAAACTCGCAGACACCACAGCTTATCTCTCCTTCAGGGAAGGCGGGCTTGTCAGCGTGAAATATGACGGGAAAGAAGGAGATGAAGCTTTTTTTGAATTATTAAAACTCAAGCGGGGCAGATTCAAATTTATTCCGGGACTGTCGCCGGAAGAAATGAAAGCCAGTGAGGTGGGAGATTTCATGCACCTCCTGATGGAAGGATTACGCAGAATAGACGAAGATGACAGAAGATTCATCAGGACAGTCATTCCTATCCTGACGGAGTGAAACGTGATGCGTGAAGCGTGAAACGTGATGCGTAATAAATGAAAGATATCACGTTTCACGAATTACGAATCACGCATCACGTTTCACGCATCAGACATATAAGGGAGCGGTCATGCTGGTATTGTTTTTTTATATCGGAGATGTAATGTACACGATCAAGTGTGAAAAAATCAGGGAAATTGCCCCCATGGTCATGCTGAAGGAAGTTCCGCACACACCTGATTTTTTTGCCGGTTTTTTTAATTACCGCGGTATGATTGTGCCAGTCATTGACCTGTGCCAGCTCATCCAGGGATGTCCGTGCCGGATGCGGCTGAGTACCCGGATTATTCTTGTAGATTACCCGGTAAAAGATACATCTCATCTTCTCGGACTGATGGCAGAGCGGGTGACGGAGACTGTCAGAAAGCCGGAAGATGCTTTTGTCTCCCCGGGCATCCGGTCATCTGATGCCCCTTACATGGGAGGCATTGTTATGGAACAGCAGAAGATGATTCAATATATAGATTTGGATCGGCTGCCGGATTGTATAAACTTTCTGCCCGGTGTGAAAGACTGACGGACAAAAGCCAAATTAAGGAAGAAGAATGTTTCAGGCAATCATTGAATCGTTACTGGAAGAAAAAATCGGGCTGTCCGCAGAATCTGTAGGTTCAGAGACAATTGCAAAAGTAACACAACGCTGCATGAATGATTATCTGTCCCGGAAAAACGGTCTCGGCAGCCCTGCCGAATATCTTGTCCGTCTTCGAACATCGGAAAAAGAATGGGAAAAACTGTTAGAAGCTTTTATTGTTCCGGAAACCTGGTTTTTCCGGAACAGGGAATCGTTCAGTTTCCTGGGCGGATATATAAGGTTCGAATGGCTGCCCGGACATAAGAACGAGGTATTACGGGTTCTGAGCATCCCATGTTCTACCGGTGAGGAGCCTTATTCGATTGCCATGACACTTATGGATATGGGACTGTCACAGGAAATAACCATGAACCGTTTCCATATTGACGCGGTGGATATCAGCGCCAGGGTCCTGCATAAAGCCGATCTGGGGATCTACGGGGAAGAATCTTTCCGAGGGGAAGAACTGTCGTTCCGGGAACGCTATTTTGACCGGGTTTCAGGCCCCGGCAAAAAAACCCACTATAAACTACACCCATCTGTCAGGGATATGGTCAGTTTTATAAGAGGGAACCTGTTGAACAGCGATCTTATGGCTAATGAAAAACCTTATGATATCATCTTCTTCCGAAATTTACTGATATACCTGGGCGAATCGGCAAAAAAACAGGTCATGGAAGTTATTGACCGCTTGCTTGCCGGAAACGGGATACTCTTTGTAGGACATGTGGAGCGGCCCCTGGTATGTTCTTCTGCCGAAAATATCCCTTTTGTATGGATACGTCAGTCCGGGGTATTTGCCTGTCGGAGAGCCGGGGAAAAAACAGGAGAAAAGACAGATAATATCCCTCTGAATTTTGTTAACCCGCATAAGCCGGCGGAACTGCCGCGGCGGGAGAACATGGTCACCCATTTCCCTTTCCCTGGTCGGGAGGTGACCGAACACAGCCCTCCTAAGGTCGTTCTGACACCTGGAAACCCGGATATTAAACCCTCTTCGGGACCGGAAGAGGTGTCCTTATTTCCGGATACCGAACTGGAAGCTTCGCTCAGTGAGGCCCGGAAGCTTGCAGACCGGGGACTTCTGGATGAAGCAATTCAGATATGTGAGAAATATATAGGTGAAAATCCGTTCAATATTAAGGCTCATTTCCTGGCAGGACTGATTTGTCATGCACTGAATAATGAGGAACGCGCTGAAGCTTATTTCAATAAAACGATCTATCTTGAACCCAATCACCACGAGGCACTGAGCCACCTGGCTTTTATCATGGAACAGCGGGGGGAGCGAAACAAAGCCACACATCTCAGGCAGAGGGCCCAGCGGATTCTTGATAAAGAAGGAGAACATTGAAAAAATTACCTGATGTACATGCAGAAAGCCGAAAACCCGCAACAGTGCCTGAAAACTGCTGGAAACGCATCGGGGTCTGGGGCATCGAAACCCCGCGCTGTCACAGGCTGGATGAGGTTATCCACTGCCGGAATTGCGAAATATTTACCCAGGCAGGCAGAAATCTCCTGGAGCGCGATCTTCCCGAGGGATATACGGAAGAGTGGACCGAAGTTATGGCCGCGAAAAAGGAGGAAGATATCCCCGGCACAGTTTCTGTGGCGATCTTCCGGATAGAAGATGAATGGCTGGCCATCCGCACCCGGACATTTGCGGAAGTGATAGATCCCGACAGACTCCACCGCCACAGTCTCCCGCACCGGAGAAATCCGATACTGATCGGTGTTATAAATGTACATGGTGAGATCCAGTTGTGCGTTTCACTGAAAAGACTGCTCGGAATAGAGGGCGGATCAGGTGAAAAAAAAGCTTCGAAAACCCATAAACGCATGATGGTGGTAAACAGCGACATGGGGCAATGGGTCTTCCCCATTGATGAAATTCACGGCATATATCGTGTCCATCCCAGTACATTTCAGAACGTACCCGTAACAGTGGCCAAGGCCCAATCCACTTACACCAAAGGGATATTCGAATGGAAAGACGAGCATGTAGCTTTCCTGGATGATGATCTGCTGCTTTACAGCCTGGTAAGGAATGTGCAGTGAAACGTGATGCGTGATGCGTGAAACGTGATGCGTGATGCGTGATGCGTGATGCGTGATGCGTGATGCGTGATGCGTGATGCGTGATGCGTGATGCGTGATGCGTGATTCGTTATTCGTTATACTTAATTCGCGATACACGCTTTTTGCTGCGTCATTCTCGAACATGATGCCGTCC
>JAUCGG010000212.1 GCA_030378015.1 Desulfococcaceae bacterium HSG8 | reverse complement strand
CGCTTACCCTGGGCTAGGTTATCTAACCCCTTCGGGGTATTTTATGTAACCCCTTCAGGGTATGACTGTCGGGATGAATCTTTCCCAGGGTGACGCTTCGCTTACCCTGGGCTAGGTTATCTAACCCTTCGGGGTATTTATTTTATCTAACCCTTTCAGGGTAAAAAACATCCCCTGATTTATTCCAGGCATAAAGAAAAGTCAATGGGGTGAAAAGTGCATTTTTGCGGAAATATAAAATGAACAGCCTTATACCCGGGATCATGGCTGTGCTGCCTTACAAATGTCAGATTAAACCGCAGCCTGTTACCTACTTTGTATTTCGAACTTGCCACACAGGATTATCCGAAGTATAATAACCCCGAATGCACTGATATGTTAAATCGGATTTAACTTAGTGCTCTGTTTCAGAAATAATGTCCTGAAGAGTATATATATATACATGCTTCCGGAACCGCAAACCGGATTCTGAAAGAAGGAAATTAAAGATGGTAACAGAATTTCTGACAAAGGCAGAGGAAAATTTAGAAGCTGCCCGACTGTGTGCTGATAGCGGATTATACAACGCCTCCGCCAACCGGGCATATTATGCAGCTTTACAGGCTGCTGTTGCTGCGCTTGCAGACAAAGGAATTAAAAAAAGGAACAAAATTGACCACGGGGCCGTTCAGGCTGATTTCAACAGTCTCTTAATCAGAAAACAAAAGGTTTATCCTGCCAGATTAAAAAGTCGTCTCCTGTCAATGCAGTCTCTCCGGGATCAGGCGGACTACGAACCCGGGAATGTAAGTATGAAGCAGGCATCCCGGCAGATTGCGAAGTCGGAAGAAATGGTTGCGATAATAAAAAAGGAGATAATAAAATGATCAATTTCAAACAGGAGGAACTGATTGAGGAACTTGTCAGAACTGTCAGGGAAAAATTTCCTGAGACAGATCTGATAGAGATCAGGGAAAGTTCTGAAAATCCGAATACGCTGTGGATAAGAATGACTGCTCCCGAAGATGAGGAGAGGGAGGCAGATCTCAGGGAATTTTCTGCTGACAAATGCACGGATATTCTTTGCGATTATGGCTATCATATGCTGGTATTGCCTGCTCTGTCAGGCGACGCCCGGCAGAAGCCGGAACCAGCCGTTTTATAAAGAACCTTTGTGAACCTTCGTGCCTTTGTGCCTTCGTGGCATCAGGAGAGAGATAATGCCACAAAGACACGAAGACACAAAGAAACACAAAGAAAAGAACCTTCGTGAACCTTCGTGCCTTCGTGGCATTATAAGCAACGGGACAAAAGATTCCGTGAATAAGAAGACACAAAATCCTTGCTTATCCATAATCCGTGTAGATTTCAGGGTCATCAATCCCTGCACACCGAGATAACGATCCGATTTTGTTTTTACCCTGAAGGGGTTAGATAATCTAGCCACCCTGGGATAAATTCATCACAAAAAATCATACCCTGAAGGGTTACATAAAAACAAAACAATTTGTTGATTCTAACCAACCCTTTCAGGGTATGATCTGCCGGGATGAATCTTTCCCAGGGTGACGCTTCGCTTACCCTGGGCTAGGTTATCTAACCCCTTCGGGGTATTATCCAACCCTTTCAGGGTATGATCTTTTGGGATGAATCTTTCCCAGGGTGACGCTTCGCTTACCCTGGGCTAGGTTATCTAACCCCTTCGGGGTATTATCCAACCCTTTCGGGGTATGATCTTTTGGGATGAATCTTTCCCAGGGTGACGCTTCGCTTACCCTGGGCTAGGTTATCTATCTAACCCCTTCGGGGTATTTTATGTAACCCCTTCAGGGTATGACTGTCGGGATGAATCTTTCCCAGGGTGGCGCTTCGCTTACCCTGGGCTAGGTTATCTAACCCCTTCGGGGTATTATCTAACCCTTTCAGGGTATGATCTTTGGGGATGAATCTTTCCCGGTGGCGATTCGCTTACCCTGGGCTAGGTTATCTAACCCCTTCGGGGTATTATCCAACCCCTTCAGGGTATGACTGTCGGGATGAATCTTTCCCAGGGTGACGCTTCGCTTACCCTGGGCTAGGTTATCTAACCCCTTCGGGGTATTTATTTTATCTAACCCCTTCGAGGTAAAAAACATTCCCTGATTTATTCCAGGCATAAAGAAAAGTCAATGGGGTGAACAGTGTATTTGGGGACGTTCCGAGGAATGATTCATATGAAAAAACCGGGTTTTTCATAAAACCCGGTTTTCTGAAAAATACAAAGCAAGCTTTGCACTCCTATACATTAATCGTGAAACGGAGCATTTAATTTGCAAACAATGGATTCCGGGTTAAAATCGGAAAACATCCGTTTTCCGATTTTCCCCGGAATGACAGCATGTTAAATCGTCATTCCGGGGAAAATTAAAAAACGGATGTTTTTTAATTTTAACCCGGAATCCACTGCTGAAAAAGGCTTAACCGATGACTTTTCGATCTGACTATTCCGTGATAAGATGCCTGTCAATCAGTTCCACAAGATCAATAGCCTCCATCTGGCCTTCCAGCCCGCTGGTTTTAATCGCATCCTCCATATTCACCATGCAGAACGGGCAGGCTGTGACAATCACGGTTGCTCCGGCTTCTTTGGCCATTTCAACCCTCAACTGACCCATCCGCTTCTCCTCGATGGGTTCGTAAAAGAGCATCAGCCCGCCGCCGCCGCAGCAGAATGAGCGATCCCTGCTTTTGGTCATCTCCACCCTTGTGATGCCCGGAATCGCATCAATAACATCCCTGGGGATATCGTACAGCCCGTTATGCCGGCCCAGGTAGCACGGATCGTGATAGGTGTAAACCGCTCCGTCATCCTCGGCAGCTTTCAGGCGGATTTTTCCTTCCTCCAAGGCCCTCGCGATCACCTGGCTGATATGCTCTGTCGGGGGAAGTTCTTTGTAATCCTTGATCAGCGCATTAAGAGCATGAGGATCAGCCGTGACAATGGTCTCCACCCCCGAATTCATGATGGCATCTGTATTCCGTTCCCTGAGGTCCTGGAAAAGCATCTCCTCGCCGAACCGCTTCACCTCATGACCGCTGTCCTTTTCTGCTTTTCCCAGGATTCCGAAATCAATGCCAGCGGCACACAGCACCCGCGCCGTGGCCCTGCCGATTTCCTGGATCCTGTCATCATAAGAGGTGATGCTGTCAACAAAGAAAAGGGTGTCAGCTTCGGTTTTGCCGTCCAGCACTTTCACGTCGCAGTTTTCAGGAAGATCCTTTGTCCAGTCCGCACGCTTCTTCTCCATTTTACCCCAGGGATTGCCGCGCTTTTCCAGCGCGCTCAGGGGCTTCTGAAGAGACTGGGGAACATTACCCTCATCAACCATGCCCCGCCTCATATCCACCATTTTATCAATGTATTCAATGGCGAGGGGGCATTCTTCCTCACACGCGCCGCAGGTGGTGCATGACCAGATTTCATCCTCGGTGTATATGTCCCCGATCAGAGGCTCCCGCTTGAGAAAATCTCCCCGGATCGGGAAATGTCTGAAGCTGTAGTCCCTGGCCTTGATGGTGATAAACCGGGGAGACAGGGGACGCCCCACCGCGTTGGCCGGGCACTGATCCGAACATCTTCCGCAATCCGCGCAGGAATAAAAATCAAGGACGTGTTTCCATGTAAAATCCTCGAACTTTTTGACACCGAAGGATTCCAGTTCGTCCAACTGCTCATCTTCCACGCCCCACTTCACAGGCTTCACGATTCCCTTGTCAAGCTTCATAAAGAAAACATTGAAAAGCGATGTGATGACATGAAAATGTTTTCCCTGGGGCAGAAAGCACAGGAAGAAGAAAAAGGTCAGGTCATGAACGTAATAGAAAAATACATGGGTTGACTGAAGCGCACCGATTGATGCATCTGCCAGCATAACCTTGAACAGCCAGGCCAGGCTCAGGGGAGCCAGGCATTCCGCAGGCGCGCCGCTCTGAAGATTTGCTGCCACCTCGCTGGCTTCGAAAAGGCTTTCAGATATCATAAGTGTTGATATCAGGCACAGGACAAACACCGCTTCGCCAGTATGGTCATGACCGTACTGCTCCGGAACAGCATATCTTGCAGGCTTGTAAATCCCCCTGCGGACTGCTGCGATAATACACGCTATCAGCACCATTGTTGCTGCATAATCTTTGAAAAAATTATAGACATGCCCCAGCGTACCGCCCAGTCCCGGGACCACAAAATCATCAGACACACCGATGATGACCAGGGATGTGGAACGGACGGACAGGATAACAAAACCGGCAAAAATCATGATATGAAGGACTCCTGCCAGCATGTAACGGGGCTGCTTCCACTGGGCCAGCCACAATTTGAGCACGCTTATAATCCGGCTTATGATCCGGTTAAAACGATGATCCGGTGCAGCGAACACAAGGGGTGCTATGCGTTTCGCTATAATATAGGTAAATATGGCCACCCCGATAAGCGGGATCAGCAGCGAATAAACTGCTCCGGGTATTCCCAGGATGGTTGCCTCTGCCGGAGAAATAAGGACTTCTTTCACCATTTTTTAATTTCCTTCTCCTTTCATTATTAATATAATTTAGGTGATTTCCAGAAATAAATATACCGATAAATGCGGGTGCAATTAAAAATGTCAGGAAGTCCTTGTTCCCAAACTCCGGCAAACTCTGTTTGCCATGCAAAACGGAGTTTTGCGTGCAATTGCGTTCCCAAACGGAGTTTGGGAACGAGGGCTCCTAACACTTTTAATTGCACCCAATAAATGCAGTACGGTAACCCGTAAATTCTCCACCCTTTCTTAAAGGGAGCCGGGGGGATTTTTCGCTGGCAGAAAAGTGAGTTACGCCGTAAATCCCCCCCCCGGCCCCCCTTTAAAAAAGGGGGGAGAATCGTTCTGCACCTGTGGTACATTCATTTCTGGAAATCACCTTATTCCAAATAAAAAATGAATGAGTATTCATTTGTCTGCAAACAGATTCTTATACTGCTGTCAGGCAGCTTTCTGAGCGAACAGATCACTGTCCAGTTCAAGCGTATAGGATAATATCGTCTTTATGCCCATTCTTTCATTGGTCATATGCCTCTCACAGACACCCTGCAACGAGGGTTATGCCGCTTTATCTTCTGGCTGAACTTTGCTAAAATTTAAATATCTTTATTTGTTTCGACTCTTTCAGCTTTTCATCCGCCGTTACCAGTATTCTCATGCGGTTGCCGCAATAAAACGGTCAGCAGGATATTTATGCGGAAGTTCGATCAGTCTGCTTCTGACAGCAATTGCATGTGAAAGTTTTCGCCTCTTTCACCGGACTCCGCCTGAGAGCCTCCGTTATCCATTCCTTCGGAGATAAATCAATTCTGATTCTCCCTTTCTCCGCAAGGAGCATGGTTTCCCATATTGTAATCGGAGAAATGAAAAGTTCGTTGTTCCTGTTTTCGAGTGCCTCGGGAATATCCCTGCCGAGCTTTCCGGATTCCAACAGACTCCACAGCCATATATGAGTATCCAGCAGTAATTTCATTCTGACAAAACTTCCCATACATCGGAATCTTCAGCCGGAGAAACAATATCGCCGACAATCTTTCCGGTGCCGATCATACATCCCAGCCAGGAATTTTTCTCGGAAGGCAGAACCGGAACAATTTTTACCAGAGATTTTCCTTTATCGGCTATTAATACAGGTTTGTCCGAGCGGCTCACCGATCTTATGATATTATAGAAATTATTTTGAAAATCAGAAAGCTGTATTTCTTCCATTTTTTACTCCGACACTTCACAGCGACATAATATTTTAGTTAGCAGCTTTCTGATCGAACAGATCACTGTCCAGTTCAAGCGTATAGGATAATATCGTCTTTATGTCCATTCTTTCGGCCATTTGTCTGAACCACGATTTGCAGGATTAACGGATTTATAGGATAACATGCTGTAAATCATATTTATCCTTTAATCCTGAAAATCCGAGTTCAGACAAATGGCAACCCCGGATTAGTTCGCGGAGTCAGCCAACCCGCCGGGAGTTCTTATATAAATCCAAGGCATAGTCTAACAATTGTTCAATCTCCTGATTATCTTTACAGATCGCCTTAAACAGTGTTTCTTTGATATCTCTCCATGTCCGCCAAGCTGTGAGAGTATATTCCTGATCATCTTTTAATTGATTCTCAATGAATCCGAATACTCCGAAAAAAGCCAATTTTATACTCGAATCCCAATCATGCTGATTATCTTTTTCTTTTAATAATATGACAGTCTGGGTTTTAATCAGATTCTCAAAATTTTCGATAAGCTTCCTTCTGTTCAATATTAAAATCTGTCTGTTAAGATTAGTCAGGCTGATCGTCTGATCAGCCCTTTCATAATGGTATTTATTTTCCTCTTTCTCAATCTGAGATGCAAGTTCGCCATTGGACTTAACGTATAGAAAGTCTTTAGGTTCATCAATTTCAGGATGAAGCAGATATGGCTTTTCCCCGAGTAAATACGGATGATCGGCTTTCATTGCGTCAATATCCAACTCCGAGGAGTTCGGAAGTAAGAGAGGAGCCTTTACCCTGCTCTTTTTATCGGAATTTTTCGAAACTCGTGAAGGAACTTCAACAGGAAACCTGTCGCCTTTTGAGTTGTTACACTTTTCGCAAACAGGCAGTAAGTTACTCCACTCATAGCCTAACCAATAATAACTGTAACTCCCCTTTTTGGGGCGATAATGCTCTATCGTAAAAGCATCATCGCTCATAACACTCTCACAGTAAGCACATTTATTGTGATAAATTTCCCTTAGTTCCTGCTTTACTGCATTATTATAAATACGCCCGTCAAACTGGTGATCAGATTTCCTTTTCAGTAAATCATTTTTTTTATCTTCAAAGCCTCGTTGCAGTGCATCGGGCGGGGCGTTAAAATCTTTATTGACTCTTCTCATCCTTCTTTTTCAACTCTTCAGGAAATTTGAAATTTTGCGCCAACAATTGAAGTTCCTTCTCAAGAGCATTTTTCTTCACAATAGCTTGATAATAATCAGCAGTTTCTATCAGTTCCTCGCTGTCATGCTTAACCGGAAAAAAATGATCCAAATCGAAAATCGGCGAAGTTAAAACAGAATTAGGCAAGAGGTTGCTGATATCTTTTTCTAATGCCGCCAATCGTTTTACCTCAATGCCTTTCCCCGTGGTCCTATCTACCTTCAAAAAAACGGAATTAAGAGGGACCCCGAGCAGTGGTATCGGGCTGTGCGTAGAAGCAATAAACTGAACATTGGGAAATACTTCCGACAGTAAAGCAGGCAGTTCTCTTTGCCACTTTGGATGAAGGTGCAAATCCAGTTCATCAATGATGACAATGCCGAATAATTCATCCGGAGCACAGACAGAATAATCGCTCAGGGGTTTTTCCAAACCTGTTTTTTTCAAAAGGCTGTTATGCATTTTTTGTTGAGCATCCGACAATCTGAGGTAAATATCACCAGTCATGGCTACTATACTTCTTATGCCCGATGCCAGATATTCGTATTCAACGGGGTCAAAGGATTCAGTCTGATCCTTTTCAGCCTTTTCGTAGTATAAAATTTTTCTCAGCTTTTTATCCAATTCTATCTTATCTAAGGAAGGAATGAGCGATTTTAACATCTTGCACAATTCCTCAAATTTAGCCGGAGCATCGTAATGAGATATAAGCAGTTCTGACTCGATGTTTTTCAATATCCCATCAGTATGAAACAAATTGTAGGTAGCAGTGCTGTTTTTAGCCTGTTGCCTGTAACTATCCCGGGCCTGGATTTCCAAGCGAGAGGGACCGTAAGCGGCCAAGGCTTGCAGGGGACGAAAAAACAGATGTTCTCCGATATTATTATTTACACGGATTTTTCTGTCATATTGGTACTCACAGGTATAACTCACCTCAGTCTCGGACTCTTTATTTCGCGGTGTAATTATATCTTCCTCATCTCCATACAACCCTATGGCTAAGGCTTTCAGCAAACAAGTTTTGCCAAAGCCGTTTTCTCCGGTCAGGAATATCCACGACGGATTCTGGGGTAAATCATCAATCTGAGTATCTTTGATGCCTTGGTAATTTTTTATATGAAAGCCATTAAGATATACGCATCTGACTTTTTGTTTATTTCTATATTCATTAATCCTATGCAACGATTCCTGAAAAATATCTTCAGAGACAAGTGAGATCGGGATATTTTTTTTATCCGTATTCTCAACAGTTCGTTCTTGTCTGAAGAATTGAAACAACGTATTAATAGCTTCAGGAAGACCTGTCCGATAATTCTTGTCAATCGGAGAAAGAATTATTTGTTCAAAACGTGCTGTAAACCTTTGCAGACCAATTAGCTTTGCAACATTGGAAAAACTTCGAATGAGGTGATCCCAAAATTTTTCTGCTTGCTTGGAAGCATAAAGGCTGATATTCCAGGAACCATCTGTATTAATACGGAATTGTAAATTGTTTTGATGATGCCTTTCTTCACCGCTTTTTGTAAAATAAATGTCCACCCAACCGAGTTTGGGGTTATCGTAAAACCAACGCCCTTCTTTTAATGCTTCTATATGATTTGCGGGGCGAAATAAAAAATTCGGATTATCTATATATTTAGACTCGTTCCTATATTTAAGCAGGAAATGCAATAATTCTTCATGAAGATTTGCTAATTCTTTATTTTTCATTTGAATATTATTTTTTGATAAAAGCTTCTGTGGAAAGTGCTCCCCGAATGCTCGCTTGGGATTGACAAATCCCAAGCATTTCCGGCGGATTTGCCAATCATTCGACTGAAGCCGCGGTCAGGCAGCTTTCCGAACGAAAAGATCATTATCCAGTTCAAGCGTATAGGACAATATCGTCTTTATATCCATTCTTTCAGACGCGTCAAGAATCTCTATCCCCGCCAGCTTTCCCTCACAAGTAATATCCAGGTGAACTCCCTCCGAAATTTCCGTAACTCCTTCGGGTTTCTCGTCTCCTAATTTAAGGTAAGCGCGTCAGTCTCATTGTCGTAGAATATTTTCATCATTCTATAAATGCCACGAAGGCACAGAAGTTCTTTTCTTTGTGTCTTCGTGGCATTACATGTCTGTGTTCTCTCCGGTTAGCTGGCGTTTTAAATTGTATGGGAATTTATAAAAGTTTATCACTGTTCTGATAAAACCATACAGACATGCAGAAAGACAATAAAGACAGATAATATCAAAGAGTTTCAAGAACTTTTTTTTCAGTTTACCTGTAGAACGATTTTTCAAATCGTTCCGAACGACTTGAAAAGTCGTTCTACAGCCAGAAAGTGTAAAGCACTTTTCAGCTTCTGTGAAAGATGTTTTTTTCAAATGTTTCGAACATCAGGTGACTTTTTCCATTATCAGTTTCCTGAATTCATTATCAGATGCTATGGTCATATCCTCAACCAGGTCATCCCAGCCGATTAATGTCCTCCTTACAAGCCAGCCTGCAAAAAAATTCATTACAGGTATTTCTGAAATTTTTTCAGAGAAATTTATGTAATTATCACGAACTATCTTAATATTTTCATTTTTCAGACATTTCAGATTCGGGCAGTCTTTATCACACCGATTTAAAAAAAGCCTGATCTTTTTCAGAAGGTATAAACCTCTCAGGGAGTCAATAAGCATAATAAAAGTGAGTAACGGAATTTTCAAAAAAGCAGATAGCCCCCTGTTTTCAAGGGTCTTGGAAAAGGAGAGACACTTTTCCCTTTCTATTATAAGTTCAGACATGATAAAGCCTCCTTTTTTTCCGTAGTTAGAAAAAAAGAATATATTTGTCAATAAGAATGCAGTCCCTAAGTGTTCTCAGGACAGATGCCTCTGCCGGAGAAATAAGAGATTCTTTCACCATTTTTTACTTTTCTTCTCTGCACTTTTGGATTGCACCTTTCCTTTCCGGTGCAAAAAAACAGATTTAATCTGAAGTCTGATTTATCTTTATCGAATATGTTGTATTTTATATTGATGCAAAGATAATTGTTGAAAAAATATGGAAAGGAATATAAAAATTATTTAAAGATATTTATTTGTTTCGCCTCTTTCAGCCTTTCATCCGCCGCTACCAGCAATAACCAGTTCATTTTTTGTCTTCATTGCAGAGAAAAATTCTTGTTTTTCAAGTAACAATACAGCAAAATATTACCATGCGGAATCTGTAATTGATACAAGACAACGAAAATTTTCTTTTATTATTTTCTGCTTTTTTTTGGTATCAATGCCACGAACTTTAAATAGTATTTGCTCTTCGACAACATT
>JAUCGG010000211.1 GCA_030378015.1 Desulfococcaceae bacterium HSG8 | reverse complement strand
ACTATTTTTCATAAAATAAAGTAGTTAAAAATTACGGATATTAAATGTCTTTTTTAAATGTCCATTTTTTTTAACAATAAAATAAAAAAGTTATGTCAATATTGCCAAAAATGTGTCAGGACCCTGTATGATGACAAAAATATCTGGAAAGCATGTGAAAATTGTGACGGAACCGGCAGGGTACATAAGTATAATAAAAAGAGGAGTAAAGAAGAAGAATATAAAGATTGTGACAGATGTAAAGGGTCTGGAAAAAAGGTGGAATCTAAGCCAGTTTATGCCGATTGCACATTATGTAAAGGAACAGGAGAAGGAAGTTTTGAAATGAGATGTAATTGGTGTCGTGGCACCGGTTATGTAAAAGATGCCTGGTGGCGTTTCGGTCCTTATAAATACTGGGTGCCGCCAGACGAATTGAAACCTTTTAAAATTGAAGAATAATAAGATATATATAAAGTTTGTCATGCGGAGAAATCGGACTTTTTGAAAAAATCCGATTTCTTTCGGACAATGTTTTTGTTAAAAGCTATATTAACCATCATTCCGGTCCATGATCACTGAAGGGATTCCCACAGGGCATCCAGCAGGTCCCTGTTGTGTTCCTCTTCTTCCCGGTCAAGGGGATCAATACCCTTCATAACAAGATATACCGCGTTGAGCAACTGATCTGTGGCAAGTTCTTTGCTCTCCCTGGTGCTGAGGAATTCTGTGATAAGCTTCTCAGCTTTTTTCTCACTCTCATCCCCGAGATGTGCCCTGACGATCCTGACAAGCTGCTTTTTGGCAAGCTCCCTGTCAATGGGAAATTCCATGTTCAGACGCAGACACCGCCGCAGGAAAGCCGGGGGGAACTCCCGCTCCCCGTTGCTGGTCATGATTACCATGGGAAACACCTCGCACTCGACCTTCCCTCGCTCAATGGTGACGGACTCCCCGTCATCACAAGGCAGGACAGGGATGCTCCGGTATTTTTCCTCATCCGGCAGACGGGCAAGCTCCGGTATTTCAAATACGCCTTCCTCAAAGATATGCAGCAGGTCATTGGGCAGGTCAATATCGCTTTTGTCAATTTCGTCAATCAGGAGAACCCGGGGGTGTTCTTTTGAAGCAAAAGCCGTCCCCAGTGGGCCCAGACGCAGGTATCTGCTGATGTCCGGGGAATCATCTTTGCAGTCATCTGCTTTTTTCTTTTTCTTCGGAATGCCAGGAGTCTTTTTCGCAATCCCTGCTTTTTCTCTCAGGGAAGCATCCTGGAGGCGTGCGATGGCATCATAGCGGTACAGCCCTTCCTGCAGAACAGAGCGGGTGGTGACAGACCAGCGCAACACATCTCCGAGGTTCAGTTCGTATGCCACCGAGTATGCCAGGGAGGTTTTGCCGGTTCCGGGCTTGCCTGTGACAAGCAGGGGCCGGCGCAGGTAAAGCGCGGCATTCACCATTTCTATTTCATGGTCATTGTTCGGCTTGAAGCGTTTTCCCCGCTCTTCCTTTTCCTGCTTTGAAAAGCGTCGCCAAGGCGGCGGGTCAGGCAGTTTTATACCTTTCCTGTTCTGTTCTCCTGTGCCTTTGTAAATCCTCCAGTCTTCCATGTTTTTTCCTTTTTTTTCACCTGACGGAGTCTGAGAACGAGTAAAATACCCGTCTGCTCTGTTGCTCTGTTTGCTCTGTTGCTCTATTTGCTCGCGGGGGATTGACAAATCCCCCGCGCAGGCTCGGATTTGTCAATCCGAACCGAGCAGGACAGGGCCCTGCTCGCGGGGAGAGGCCCTGCTGCTCGCAGAAAAGAGGCCCCTGTTGCTCGCGGGGGATTGACAAATCCCCCGCCGCGCAGGGTTCGGATTTGTCAATCCGAACCGAGCAGGACAGGGCCCTGCCGATTGCCGATAATCCTCCTGAGCGACTACTTCCGACTGGCTGAACTGAGATATATTGAAGATAAAACTTTTCCGATTTTCAAATTGTTTAAAACGATTTGAAAAATCGTTCTACATTAAATTGTAAAGTGATAAATGAAGGATGCCCGATTCAGGTATGTTTTTTGCGTAAGCATTTCCTGCTAAAAATACTGTTATCAGTTTTTTGTGGAAAAATGAAGTATAAAGTTTTTAACAACTATTGGGAAACTGAAAAAAAGACAATAAAGATTCATTTACAGCTTACGGCTTTCTTTTATTTTTTCTTGCTTTTCATAATATAAGCTGATAAATAAAGAAGCTACAGATCGGGTAATGACACTTAAATTTTTAACCAAAGCTGCGGAGCCGCAACAAGAATGGTGACCAACACTCCGATATAAGGAAATATAAGAGATGGCTGTTATTTCTATGTTTTACGGAATAATAATTTCGATGTATTTTTTTGATAACCGCCGACATAAATTGCCGCACATTCATGTTAATATCAGGAGGATAACGCAGTATTTCCGATTCCTGACGGGGAAATAACAGAAGGTGATTTACCCACAAAAAAGATTCGACTTGTTCAGGCATGGGTTCACATACATCAGGACGAACTGATGGCTGACTGGCATCAGGCGGTAATGAAATCTTCAGAATTGAACCACTCAGGTAGGAATAATTGATTATGAATCCGAGAGTAAAAGAGGTATATCCCAACGACGACTATATACACTTATACTGATTTTCGATAACGGGGAAAAAGGCATTTTTGATGTATCTCCATATTTGGAAAAAGGCATTTTTTCGCAGTTAAAAGACCTGAGAGTATTTAATTCCGTAAGACCGTTTCTTGGCAGTATTCAATGGGGAAACGGCTTGGATTTATGTCCTGATACGCTCTATCTGGATAGTGACCGCTCAATCGCTGATGAACACAAATACGGTCAGACCGCGGCATAAATAGCTGTTGAAAAGCAATCCGGCGGACAGTTGGAGTTTCCGCTGACTTTTTGCGTCAACCCCAACTGTTGGGGTTCGTGCTTACCTCCGTTTAATACAATACTTTGAAATCAGGAGTAAAGATAAAAATGATAGTTGAGCCGAGCGGTGTGGTAATGATAGGCAGGTGCAACATAGGGACAAAGGTTTGTTCTGTAAAAAATGTCGGACCTGTCACAGACGATAAATGGAAAATTCAGATGATTTTTCAATGTATTACGTTAACTGTAGCGGAGGCATAATGGAAACAACATGGAAATTACAGGATGCCAAAGCAGAATTCGGTAAAATTGTTGAGGATGCTTTGAAGACAGGCCCGCAATACGTAACTCGCAGAGGTCGAAAAGCTGTAGTTGTAGTCTCTGCTGAAGAGTATGAAGAACTGGTTTCAAAAAAACCATCCTTTAAAGAATTTTTGCTTGGCTGCCCAAAAATGGGAAATGACTTTGAGTTTGAACGACAGAAAGATTTTCCGAGGCATATTGAATTTTGAACTATTTGTTAGACACCTGTGTGATATCAGAACTTGTCAAACCTTCACCGAATGCTGATGTGATTGAATGGTTGACTAATACCCCGGCCGAAAGCTTGTACTTAAGCGTTATTACAATAGGTGAGGTACGAAAAGGGCTGACAAAACTTCCGGATTCTAAAAGGAAAGAAATGTTGACAAATTGGCTCAACACTTTACTGGAAGATTACCAAAACCGGATATATCCGATAAATCTGATAGTTGCAGAAAATTGGGGTATAATACAGGGAAATGCTGAAAAAATCGGAAAACCTATGTCTTCTGCGGACAGCCTGATTGCTGCTGTAGCTTATACTCACAATCTGATTCTGGTTACCAGAAATGAGCGTGATTTCGAGGCAAGCAATCTCCCAATTCAGAACCCCTGGTGACACTTAATTTTAACCAAAGCTGTGGAATTGATTGCTGGGAATTGGCATCAAAAGGGGAAAAGGCTTGGATTTATGTCCTGATACACTCTATCTGGATAGTGACAGCTCAATCGCTGATAAACACAAATACAGTCAGGCCGAGGCATAAACCGCTGTTGAAAAGCAATCCGGCGGACAGTTGAAGTTTCCGCTGACTTTTTGCGTCAACTTGTACCAAGTATTCCTGCCTGAAAATAAACCCTGACCACCAGCACAAAACGCGGATGCTCCCCGCTGGCAACATCCAACTGCTCCACAGTAACAAGCTTAGGATTTGTTTCCACAGAATGCAGCAGTTCCGCTAACTTACGGAAATCAAATCCCCCCGATATCCTGACCGAGACCTGCCAGACCCCGTCATAACCCGGGACATCACGCGCAGGCTCCGCCTGTGAACGGGCGTCTGTAATCCCCTTATCTTTCAAAAGCCTGTCTGCCCAGCTTTGCACCTTGGCCTGGGCCATGCCCCGTGTTCCGGCTTTCCATAACCTGCCCTCAGCCTGCACAGCGGAGCTTTTCGCAGCTTCTGCCCTGTCTGTCCATTCTTTCTGACGGGCCAGGACTTCCAACTTCGCCAGGCGGTCTGCTGATTGCCGGTAATCCTCCCTGAGCGACTGTTCCAGATCCGAAAGAAACAGGATCACATAAGCCGTGAGAATGGCGAGGATAACCCATATGCCCAGGCGCAGACGCGGATTATTGCGATATTCATTCAGCAAATTCATCGTACGAAGATAAAAGATAATGCCACAAAGACACGAAGAAACAAAGAAACACAAAGAACCTTCGTGAGACTTCGCGCCTTCGTGGCATTATAAGTTGCACGTCGCGTGATTTACGATTTATAAGGTTGCAACTTTTTTTTAACCGAAGATAAGATTAATAAGATAATGCCACAAAGACACGAAGGCACAAAGAAGCACAAAGAACCTTCGTGAGACTTCGCGCCTTTGTGCCTTCGTGGCATTATAAGGTTGCAACTTTTTTTTAACCGAAGATAAGATTAATAAGATAATGCCACAAAGACACGAAGACACAAAGAAGCACAAAGAACCTTCGTGAGACTTCGCGCCTTTGTGCCTTCGTGGCATTATAATTGATTTACGATCTGACAGAAATCATAACTGACAACTGACCACAAGCTGATTCACCCTGCCCCCCTGTTCGGCAGACACATCTTTGAAAAACGGGTGGGCCTGGTAAATCTCCACATAATAGCGAGGGTCAGGGCGCTGTTTTCCCTGCAAAGTGAACGTCAGACGTCCCTGGTTATAGTGCCACTCGGTGAGAACAACCTGGTTAAGCGGGAGTTTTTCCGCCACAGCAGCCATAATTTCCAACTGGCCTGGAAGCGCGTCTATGGAGAGAAGGCGTTCCGCGTTCTGCCTGTATGCCATTGCCTGATTTCTAGCCTCAAGGATCGGCTCTGCTTCCCGGGTCAGCAGGCCGATACGCTCCTCCGAAACCTCCCGGGCCTGATGCCATCGCCATGCAGATACGCCCTGCCAGATCAGGAAAAATATAAGAATTCCCATGACCGCGGAGACCCATAAACGCTCATGGCGCAAACTAAGGAATGCCCCGTCATCCGCAGTCTTTCCCCAGGCTCGGTTAAGCCAGGGCATCTTTTCCGCATCCGGCGGTTCGATCATGGGATCAAGATCGTGGGAAAGCAGGAAACGCTTCCATTCTTTCGCAGGGAGTTCATCGGCCCACCAGTGCGAACCGATAAGGATGTGGTCCCGCCATACCTGGGCTTCTATACCCTCTGTGCAGGAAATAATACGCACCATGTCATCTTTGGCACGGGCGCGTAATATTGTTTCCGGAAAAACCCGTGGAACATTCGCATCTGCTGATTTTGCAGCATCGCGGCGCGCTGTTTCATCCCATATCCATACCTGGGCTGTGTCGTCGTGCCAGACTATATAACGACCGGTTTCTGTGAACGGGCTCCATTGTCGGATGCGTGTATCCAGAGCATTTCCGCGTTCTGCGCGGGGGATATCGCCCAAGACAAATACCTGGTAGAAACAAAGGCTGCGGGATATAATCCACTGGCGCTGGCCTAAGGACATGGGGGGGCGGGTTACATTATTTAATCTGCCCTGTATGTAACGCCTCGGTGTTAGCCCCCTTGGGGAAATTCCAAATCTCAAATTCCAAATTCCAAATAAATTTCAAACTTCAAACTTCTCAATTCCTGATCCCCAGCTTCCCCCGTCTGTTCCGCTTCCCCCTGCCGGGAATCAGCAGATCCCACATGGAGCCTGCGTACCCCAGTTTATGGAGAAACTTCAGGCTGCTCTCCAGGGCATCGGGCGGAAAGACGCAGTGGCGGATACCGGAAAAGCCGTTCACCAGTGTTTCTTCGAGCCATTCTTTATCAACAGATGGCGAAATATAATATACGGGCTTCAGCAGTTCCTGATCCGGCGAAATGATACCTTCCCGGATGGCGATCCGGGCCAACGCGGTATGCGGAAGAATTCGGATTCCCATGAACATAAAGGAAACCGTGTTTTTCAGATTCCGGATATTCTCGATTCCTTCCATCACGGTTTCCTGTGTTTCCCCGGGGCCCCCGAACATGTAAAAATGCGCTGTGGCAATGTCGTGCCGTACAAACAGTTCGTTAAACTCGATAATATCCCGGAATCCGAATGATTTGCCCAGGCGACGGAGCGTGGTATCCGTGGACGCGTCTGCCCCGATTTCCACTGCTTTCAGGCCAGTTTTTTTCATGAGAGCAACATTTTCTTCCGTTATTTTCCCAGGCTTGAAAAATGCTGTCCACGGTACGTGTATATTCTGATTTTCCATTTCCCGAACCACATCTAAGTAGTGACCTTCCTCGTCATTAAAGACCGAATCAATGAAAAAAATATATCGCACCTTGAGATTTTCCGTGAGGAACAGGATATCATCCACCACAGCCCCTGGCTCCCTGGAGCGGATTGTCGCCCCTTCCAGAAAAGGATACGAACAATATACACATTTATGCGTACATCCCCGCTTTGTCTGAATCGGGGCAATGCTGCCGTTTCGGAGATAAAATTCCATGAACCCGGGATCATAATATGCCGAAGGGATATCTCTCCCGTGCAGTCCTGACGGATTTCGGATGCAGCGTTCACTAGGATATACCCCGCGGGCAGCATCGGAGACAAAGCCGAGCATCAGGGATTCGCCCTCCCCGACAATCCCGTAATCCGCACCGACTTCCCGCAGGATCGCCTCCGGCATCATGGAAAATCCGGAACCACCAAGCACGACAGGCACACTGGTCTGCTGCCGGATATTTTTAACAATATCTTTGACTGTATCAATATAGCGCTGCTCATTCAGAAGATTCACATTGTCAATATTACGAATAGATATCCCGATAATCTCGGGATCAATCCGCCCGATTTCCCTGGTCAGAACTTCCAGAGACATATCGCTCTGAAGGAAATCAAAATGATACACCTCATGTCCGGCGCTCCGCAATGCTGACGAAACCATACTCAGGCCAAGCGGGTAAACAGGATACGGTGTGCTGGCAATATTGGCTCCGATAAGTAAAATTTTCATGTTATTTTTCCGAGAATTGGTCATTGGTCATTGGTCATCTGTCATCTGCCGCTGGTTTGTTCCATTTGCGTTCGGGCCTCAGACGCACCCTTTTGTATGTTCCGTCTTTCCTCTCCTTTTCAATCACCTTCATATACAGGTCAGCCATCTTTATCTCTTTACAGCAGTCCGAATAAAATGTATCCCAGGCATATTCGTACATTCTCTGCAACGCGTCGGGGCTCATCTTTTTCGGTTTGAAAACAACTTCTCCGGCTGTGTAACGGGCCCAGTCATTATGGAGTATCCTGTTTTCCTGTTCCAGCTTGGCCCGGATCGGCGTATGAGGAAAGGGGGTCAGGACCGTGAATTCGGCAAGATCAAGTTCGATTTCCAGCAGGAAATCCACCAGCCGCCTGATATAATCCTCATCATGATCATCGGTTCCCAGGATGATAGTTCCTTCAACCCCTATGCCCCGTTCTTTCAGGCGCGCGACCCTGTCACGCATATGATCCGAGGTGTCCACAATTGCCTGATACACATACCAGCACCCGGCTTTGACAGCCAGATCCAGGATCTCATCATCGTCCTTTATAGGATGTGACACCCATTTCTTTTTAAGCGGTGCGATGGCCCGGAACAGTTCCTTTTCCCATTCACCATCCTGGGCAAAAGAGTTATCCACAAAGAAGAGGCGGTTATTTTCAATGGTCTCCAACTCCCTGAGCACGGCATCTATGGGGCGGGGTCTGAATTTTCGCCCGCCGAGAAAGGGGGTGCAGCAGGGAAAACAGTTGAACCTGCATCCTCTTGAGGCATGAACCAGGTCCACCATCTGCACTCCTCGGAAATTATACAGTTCGCGTTTAAGGATATCCCGGCGTGCGGTTTTTATCTGCCCGGTATCAGGGAAATTCAGATGAAAATCATAGACCTGTTTCAGTTGTCCTTTTTCCAGATCCCTGATGACATTATCAAAATGCCCCTCTGCTTCCCCGATAAAGACAGAATCAGCGTGGGCCAGTGTCTCTTGTGCGAGGAGCATGGCAGAAATACCGCCGAATATTACTTTTTTTCCATCAGCCCGATATTTGTCCGCAATTTCCCATGCCCGGGGTATCTGGCAGACCAGCATTACTGACATGGCAATCAGATCAGCATCCGCATCCTGGGAGAAATCAAGCTCCTCAACATTCTCATCGCAGAAGGAAATCTCAATATCATCACGGACCGCCGCGGCAAAGCACACGGGGCCGTGAGGCGGCAGATTGAATTCCGGCTGATTTTTCAGCTTTGGCCATTTGGGATATATAAGTTTTATTTTCAATTTCTTCCTTTCTTGCCTTATTAACGGGACACGGATGAACGGCCTTGATCTTCGTTTCGGCCATTTGTCAGAATCACGATTTACAGGATTAAAGGATTTACAGGATAACATTCTGTAAATACTGATTATTCTTTACCGTGAAAATACATGTAGCGTAATCTTTCAGATTGCGCCGGAAAGAACATATCCGGTGAGGCGCAATCTGAAAGATTACGATACGTTACCGTAAAAATACATTTTCATGATCGGGGTGATCGCCCTGATCATGAATGTTTAATCCTGATTATCCGGGTTCAGACAACATGGCCGAAACGAAAATCAAGGCCCGGATGAACACGGATTTACCTACCCTCAGTAGATCGAAAAGTTTTTCCGAGTTAAAATTAAAAAACATCCGTTTTTTAATTTTCCCCGGAATGACAGAATGTTATCCGGCTGACAGACTGTCATTCCGGGGAAAATCGGAAGATGAATATCTTCCGATTTTAACCCGGAATCCACTGTTGCAAAAGTTTTCGATCTACTGACCCTGTTCCACAAATAGTGGACAGAAAGCGGAGTGCAAAGCTTGCTTTGCGCCTGTAGTACACCGATTCGTAAATTCCTCCCCCCTTTAGAAAAGGGGGGGACGAACTTAAAAAGTGCTGTAGTAGTTATAAAAAAACGCAAAAAGGCTGCACTCAGATGAAATTTCCGCACTCCGCGCCTGCGATCACATCTTCGGGCTTCATTACATTTTCAGTTAAAACCTCTTCCCGGGCCAGAACAAAACAAACCCCTTCTTTTTCATCCGATCTCACCGCCAGCATGGCCGGGGCTTCGTCACGGAGGATCATCTTTTCAGCATGCCGCAGCAGTGAAGGGATCTGTTCTCCCTTAAAAGCCATGTAAAGTACGGGCCCCTGGCATTTGAAATGAATGGCCGCATCTGCCAGCGGTGTTGAAGGCAGCGTATAAACAAAGAGGTTCCCCCTTGCAAGGGTTCGGCCGCTTTCCACATAATCTTTGAAATAATCCGCATTTGACTGAACGCACCCGGCTGTGTTCGTACCGAGGATTCCCATATCCTGCTTCCGGTCTTCCGCATAAGATATGCTGGCATCGTGGAGCGCTAGGGCAGTCGTACAGCAGGTGTTTTTTGAAACCGCGTCTGATTTTCCGAAACTTTTTATGGGATATGAAAATATTTTTTCTTCGTTCAGTTGTGAATACAACGCCCTCATGTTGTCATAATTCCGGCGGATTTTTTTTATGGCGCAGCCATATTCCTGTTGCTTAATCCAGCCGATTCCTTTAATAATAATCATTGGTTACTTTACTCAGAATTTATTTATAATTTCCTGGCCCAATGGAGTGCAAAGCTTGCTTTGCGAGTTCAACTTCAACTTCGGAAATCTTTTATTTTAATAGATAATGTTGTATTTTACATATCAGGCTATTTTCAATTCAGCCATGTACGGCAGTACGATCTGATCTTCAGGTACACCGCTTTCGATAAGATCACCGAAAATTCCATGTTCAATACCATCGTATTCAATATATATCTTCCCATCAAGCAA
>JAUCGG010000210.1 GCA_030378015.1 Desulfococcaceae bacterium HSG8 | reverse complement strand
CAGTTAGTTAAACCACAACTGGAAAATATGATCTTTATAAATAATTGTTTTATAAGAATATAATCCTACTAACCAGAATCGCTCAATTTAGGTCCTATCCTAAAAAACATTTTCTAAGTACTTCCTTTCACAAATAATGAACAGGTTTTATTTTACAGAGGTTTTCCAAACGCTGAACGCATATCCCGCTCTGCGGCATCCGGGCACAAAAGCAAGACTTCGGCGTGAGCTCAGTCGAGCGCTTCATACTCCGCTGAATTTAAACTGTTCATCATGTATTTCAATCTGATATGGATATTACAAAACAGACACTCAGCGTTATTCTCATGTTATTAACGACCAGCTTTATTTTGGCGAGTGCGGCAATTTCCGGATCGTTTTCAAAGGATATACCGGAGAATGAAATCAAGGCCGCGCTGATATTCAAATTTCCTGTATATGTCCGATGGCCGGACAGTGTCATGAACGATAAAACCGGAAACTTTGAATGCTGTGTACTGGGAAATGACCCGGTTTCCAGCCTCCTGACCCAGTTCAACGGTAAAAAAATGATGGAACAGACAATCAGGATAAGGCAATTATCGAATATCAGGGAGATTGATGACTGCCATATGCTTTTCATCAGTTCCCCGGAAAAAAAAAATCTCCTGATGATTTTTAAAGCCATTAAAGGTAAACCCATATTAACCGTAGGGCATATGAAAAAATTCACGCAAAACGGAGGGATCATTAATTTCATCAGGCAAGAGGATTCTGTTCGCTTTGAAATCAACCCAAAAGCCGCTGAACAGGCAGGGTTGAAAATCAGTTCAAAACTGCTGAGGCTGGCAGAAATTGTCAAATAGAGTGGGGAAAATCCAAATTACAATACCCAAATTTCAAATAAATTACAAATTACAATACTCAAAACAACATTGGAATTTATTTGGGATTTGGAATTTGAGATTTATTTGAGATTTGGGATTTGGAATTTATCACAATGGGGGGTTTTCGATGAAAACATGGAAAAAAATTATTCAATTGGCGAGCATATTTTTCATTGCCGGATTGCTGAAAGCAGCTTTGGGATTCACCAGTGAAGCCCGGGTAATGGAACTGGCAAAACTCAGTATAGAGGAACTCATCAGCATAAAAGTGACCTCGGTTATGAAAACCCCGCAGGCATGGTCAGAGAGTGCAGCTGCGGTATATGTGATAACGCATGAAGATATCCGGCGTTCCGGCGTTGCAAATATCCCGGATATTCTCAGGATCATTCCAGGCGTCCAGGTAGCTGAAATCGTTGAAAACATCTTTGCAGTCAGCATCCGGGGCTTTAACGATATCCACGCCGATAAACTGCTGGTAATGGTGGATGGCCGCAGCGTTTATAACCATATCTTTTCCGGCGTGATCTGGAGTCACCTGGACATATTCATGGAAGATATCGAGCGGATCGAAGTCATCCGCGGACCCGGATCGAACGTCTGGGGTGCAAATGCAGTCAACGGCGTCATCAACATCATCACAAAAAAGACCCATGACACAAAGGGAACGCTCATCGAATTCGGCGGCGGAAATCCGGATACCATTTCATCTGGCGTGCGATATGGCGGGGACCTGGGCGATGATGCCAGTTTCAGAATTTACGCCAGGGGATCTGATCGTTCCAATGATCATCTTTCCCAGCCGGGGTTTGATTCCGTTAGCGACCTGAGTTCCGGAATGGGTGGCTTCAGAACAGATTGGAATCCGGGAGAGTCGGACATTGTCAGCCTTCAGGGCCAGGTGATTCGCTACAACAGTGAAACAGAGGAGAATAATCCGCGGAATCCTGAAAAAATAATAAGAACATTTGACCAACGGGCATGGCATCTTCTGAGCCGATGGCGGCATACCTTCTCGGAACTCTCCGAGACTGCCTGGCAAATATATTATCAGCATGAGGAACTGATAGATGGGTATCAGTATGATATCTTTGATCTGGATTTTCAGCATGATTATGAATGGTCCGCCAGGCATCAGATAAGCTGGGGACTTGGATACCGGTTTATCACAGATGAAATGACAAGGGGTTTGCTTAGCGGATATACTTTCGATCCGGTGGAGCGTGACCAGCATCTGTTCAGTTTTTTCATCCAGGACACGGTTCAGGTGATGCCGGATTATCTGAACCTGACCCTGGGTTCGAAATTTGAGCACAACGATTATACCGGCTTCGAGATTCAGCCGGGCATTCGCATGTCTTTTACTCCGAATGAACAGCATACCTTTTGGGGATCAGTATCCCGCGCTGTTCGGACACCTTCCCGTATTGATTCAGATGGCTCTTCCAAAGAGCGGCTTCAGCCGAAACCGGGAGGTTCCGCTCTCACTGAAACCGTGGGAGATGAGGATTTCGATTCCGAAGACCTGACTGCCTGTGAAATCGGCTACCGAATGAAGCCCTTGGATACTTTCTGGTTTGATCTCGCATTGTTTTACAATGTGTATGATAACCTGTCCGCATACAGGAAAGAGGAAAAAGAAAGTAACGTATGGGTCACTGCCAATGACATGGAGGGAGAAACTTACGGTGTCGAGGTTTCGATTGACTATCGTCCGGTTAAGTGGTGGCGGCTTTCCGGTGCCTGGTCTTTCCTGGAAATGGATATGCAGTCGAAAAACGAACAGGCCGATGATCTGGCCGACTATGTGGAAGGATCTAATCCCCGGCATCAGTTCTACCTGCATTCCGCGCTGAACCTGGGCAGGCATGCGGAATTTGATTTATGGCTGCGCCATGTGGATGAAATCGGACATATGCGTCCGCGCAACGTATTCAAGGCCATGCCGAGTAAAACCGACGATTATACTCAACTCGATGCCCGTCTGGCATGGAGCCTGTCGGAAAATATCGAATTATCTGTAACCGCTCGGAATCTTGGGGGCGCTCACCAGGAGTTCACGAATTATGAGGTTGAGGAGAGCATTTTTTTTAACGTGAAAGTTGAATTTGGGAAATAAGAAATTGGAGATAATCTCTCGCACGCCTATCAAACTGAAACTCATGCTGATTATTACAGCAGTCAGCGCCATCGTCCTGGTGTCAGCTTGTTTCGCTTTTATTGCGAATGACCTGATAACATTCAGATCTGCAATGGTTCATGACATCACAATTCTCGCCAGGATTACAGCAGCAAATTGTCAGGCTGCGATGGATTTCAATGATCCCGAGGCCGCGCGGGAAACCCTGTCCGCGCTTAAAATGAATCCGAACGTGATTTCAGCCTGTGTACGGAATAAATATGGAGAACTTCTGGCGCATTATTCCCGTGATGGCAGCCCGGCTAAGGATCGAGCCTGCTTTCAGAAACAATATGACGCTTATTTTAAAGACAATCGTCTGCTCGTATATGAACCAATCCTGTCCGCTGAAAAGATCATCGGTACATGCTGCGTCAAATCCGATCTGGAGCGTTTTTACGACAGGCTGACGCGGAACGTGGCCATCGCTGCTCTGATTGCAGTACTCGCCATCTGCCTGGCATTTTTCCTTTCCTCCGTGTTTCAGAAACTGATTTCAAAACCGATCCTGCATCTGCTTGAAATGACAATAGCGGTTTCAACAGGGGAAAAGAACTATTCTCATCGGGCAAAAAAATACAGTCACGACGAATTGGGACGCCTGACAGACGGTTTCAACGCCATGATGGCAGAGATCGAAAAAAGAGGCCTTGAACTGGAAAAACGCGGGGAAAAGGCTGAACAGGCATTACGCGAAAACGAACAGCTTATGGTGCTGATTACGGACAACACTCCGGCATATATCGCATATGTGAACATAAGCGACATGCGCTACCGGTTTGTGAATCAGAAATTTGAAACTGCGTTCGGACTGCCCCGCGAACAGATAGTGGGACAGCATATCAGGGACATAATCGGCGAAGCAAAATATCAGTTTGCCCTGCCTTATATTGAAGAAGCCAAAGCAGGGCGGCCCGCATCTTATGAAAATTCGTTTTCCCTGGAAATCGGGACGCGCTGGGTCAAGGTGAATTATGTACCGGAGTTTGAAAACCAGGGCGTGGTGCGGGGGATTGTTGTTATGAGCTATGATATTACGGAAAGCAAGCAAACGGAAATGCTTCTTCGCCAGGCAAAAGAAGCGGCCGAAGCTGCAAACCGTGCCAAATCCGAATTTCTGGCAAACATGAGCCACGAGATCCGCACACCCATGAACGCCATCATCGGGCTGACCCATCTGACTCTCCGGACCAAATTAACTTCACAGCAACTGGACTATCTCCGGAAGATTCACAGTTCCGCGAATACGTTACTGCGGCTGATCAACGATATCCTGGATTTTTCTAAAATCGAAGCCGGAAAAATAGACATGGAGAAGCAGGATTTTTCCCTGGCTGCTGTTCTCGAACAAATGTCTTCGGTCATTAACGCAAAAAGCCTTGAAAAAGGACTGGCGTTTTCACTGAATGTCTCCGAAGCGATCCCATCAAATCTCAAGGGGGATGCGCTGCGTCTCGTACAGGTTCTGATCAACCTGGGAGCCAATGCGGTCAAGTTCACTCATAGAGGTGCAGTTACGGTAGCTGTCAGTCTCATTGAAGAATCTGACCAGGAAGTGACACTGAGGTTTATTGTTCAGGACACAGGCATTGGCATGACCCCGGAACAGATCGCCCAGTTGTTCCAGCCCTTTCACCAGGCAGACGCCTCAATTTCCCGAAAATATGGCGGCACAGGGTTGGGACTGGCAATCAGCAGGCAGCTGATCGAAATGATGGGAGGTGAAATTCATGTCAGCAGCGAACCCGGAAAGGGGGCCAGTTTTTATTTCACAGCATGCTTTGGCAGGTCCGAACCGGATGAGACGCCAGTCCTCATTGATTCTGTTTCAAGAAGCCAGGCTTCAGAACTCTTGGCAGGCATACACCTTTTGCTGGTTGAAGATAATGAGATTAATCTTCAGGTGGCATACGAGCTGCTGGAACAGATCGGGGTCAGGGTTTCCACGGCAGGCAACGGCATGGAAGCCCTTGAACTGATGGCAAGAAGGCGTTTTGACGGCGTTCTGATGGATCTTCAAATGCCGGTTATGGATGGATACAGCGCTGCCCGGGCCATCCGTTCTGATCCGAATTTTGCGGATATACCCATCATCGCCATGACTGCCAATGTCATGAGCAGCGACCGGAAAAAATGTATTGCAGCCGGTATGAACGACCATATTGCCAAGCCGGTCAGACCGACAAACCTTTACGAAACACTGATCCGCTGGTTCAGGCCCGATGCTGTCCGAAATCTCATCCAAAGCCGCGGGTCCCCTCCGGCATATGATTCCTCGGAAACGGATATCGGTCTTCCTGTTATTGACGGCTTAGATGTAAAAAAGGGGCTGACTTATGTGAACGGGAACAAAGAGCTGTATATGAAAGTGCTGGAAAATATGAATACGCGGTTCCGGGGCGTCGTGGGGCAGATTCAGACAGAGATGGATCGCGGTGACCTGGACGCGGCTCGCCGGCTTGCCCATACATTCAAAGGTGTGGCCGGCATCGCGGGAGCAAAAGCCATTCAAAGGCGTTCATCTGAACTGGAATATGCTCTCGCAAACAATGAAACAGACAGAATTTCAGACCTATCCGCGTCTTTTTCCATTGAAGTGAAGCGGGTGATGACCGCTTTGGCCTCCTTGTTTTCGGAAACAGATATCAAGCAGACTGAAGCGGTTCAGGATGTCGAAGTTCTGGACAGGGAACAACTCCTGAAGGTTTTTGAAGAACTTTCCGAACTTATTGAAGAAGGGAATCCTGATGCCCTGAGTCTGGTTGAAAATATCAGAAAATTACCGGGACCCGCCAGGATTACTGACGATTTCAGGAAACTGGAGTCACAGATTGACGACTATGAATTCGAGGAAGCCCGGGACACGTTCAATAGGATTTTAAAAGAATTGAACCTGTCTGAAATGCAGGAAGGGTGAAGCGAAGCAGAACCCACCGTTTTTGAAATTGAGGCTGGTTCTGCTTCGCTTCACCCTTCCTGCAAAAATCAACGAACAGGAACGGAGGAATATTATGCAAAAAGTATCAGGAAGAAGAATCATTTTGAATTGCTGTCTTTGCGTATGTATCATGTTCGCTTTCCTGGCTGATTGTGAAAAAGTATTTGCCAGTGAGCCATTCGTGGTCAAAATACGTCCTTTTCGGGAAAAAAACATTGATTACACCAAAGAGTATAAATATCAATTGCTTGATTTGGTTCTGAGAAAAACTGTGGCAACAGACGGTCACTTTCGCATAGAAGTAGTGAAAAATCCGGGACCCCGGATATGGAAAATCTGAAAGATGTTTTCATAGAACTCTCAGCTCTCATTGATGAAGGGAATTCAGACGCGCTGGATCTGGTTCAGGAAATCAGAGATATGCTGGGGCAGTCCGGGGTGGCTGATGATGTCCGGAAGCTGGAATTACAGATCAATGATTATGAATTTGAGGAGGCTGGTGAAACTTTCGCGCGGATTTGCGAAGAACTGAACCTGGGGGAATAAAAACGGGAAAGGGGAGGAATTTCCAAGTTGTTGTACTAGTACAGCAACTTACAAGTTCGCCCCCCCCTCTCTTATATAATAGATACAAGGGGGACGAATTTCCAAGTTGCTGTACTAGTACACCAAGTCACAAGTTCGTACACACTTTTTAAGCCCGTCAGTCCCCTTTAATACGGGCATATGGCATTTTTTAACTGTGTACGAATTTATGTCTTGGTGTACTAGGTACTTACCTGCAATAAAAGCTGAGGATGAACACGCACAAAGCAAGCTTTGAACTCCTAATCGCAGGACGCCGAAACCTGTCTGTAATGACGCAGGGAATCAGCGGAATATATACACAGGGCCAGCCAGACCGACACAAAAGCAGCTATCTGTGCCTGGGAGATCGGCTCGTTGTAAACTGACACGGCCAATATAAAGGTGCAGCTCGGCGCGATATACTGCAAAAATCCCACGGTGGACAAATGGAGACGCTTCGCACCTTCGGTGAACAGGAGCAGGGGAAGTCCCGTCACCAGTGCGGAGCCCATTATAAAAATATCTGTCACGATGCTGACCCGGAAAATTACGCCTGTGCCTATGCTGTCCAAGTAATACAGATAAATCAGGGCAGGAAGCGAAAGAATCAGGGTTTCCACACAAAGTCCCGGGAGCGGAGCCACCGGGATGACCTTGCGAATCAGCCCGTAAAATCCGAAGGAGAAAGCCAGTGTGAGTGATACCCAGGGAAATTCGCCGACCCACAGAGCAAGATACAGCACACCTGCACAGGCCAATGCCAGCGCGAGAATTTGCGGTGGCCGCAAACGTTCCCCGAGAAAAATCGTACCCAGAAGCACATTCACCAGCGGGGTAATGTAATATCCGAGACTGGTCTGCAAAATATGGTCGTTGTTGATAGCCCATATGAAAATCAGCCAGTTGCATGCCACAATCAGGGTTGTGAATATCAGCACGAAAAAGGTCCGCGGATTCCGAACAGCGGCTCTGAGTTCGCCCCAACGTTTCTGTAGCAGGAGCAGGGGCAGGAGAAAGACAAAAGACCAGACAATCCGGTGCATAAGAATTTCAAAGGCAGGCACTGCTTTCAGCATTTTCCAGTAAATCGGACTTATTCCCCATATAAGAAAGGCCGGGGCCGCGTACGCGACCCCGGCTACAGAAGTATGCGCGGGTTCCTTGTTCAATATGTTCAACTCCTTTTCTTTCGGAAGAATGAAGAAACTTCTTCCATCCTTCATTTGCCAGTTTCCACTTTCCTACAGAACGATTTTTCAAATCGTTCCGAACGACTTGAAAAGTCGTTCTACAGGAAAGTGGAAACTGCTTTTCACCTCCTATGAGAGATGCCGACTTTTTTGAAATAATGTTATCATTTTTTTGTATTTATTGTCAATGATCAATAACCTCGACAGTCATAAGTTCTCTGAAGCCGCTGTTCTGAGTCCCCCTTTTTTAAAGGGGGATTCAGGGGGATTTCAGTAGGTTAGGGGAAATTCCCCCCGGCCCCCCTTTAAAAAAGGGGGGAGCACTAAGATTTATGGTTAGTGACATCGGTATGACACAAACAAGAGCAGATTGATAGCCTCTTCCGCATTGTATAACGGGAGCATTCCCCAAAAGTAGGCTGCATACCATAAAATTCAGAATGTTACTCGTTCATAGGCTCTGCCTTGCAGAACATTTCGCTTAACTTGTCTGTTTTAAAACAAAAAAAAACAGGGCAGGATGCATTCCCAGGCGGAGCCTGGGAATGCGCTTAGTTCGGAGTGGGAAAAAACCAGGCTTTTCCGGCAAGGAAAGGAACTGTCAGTTAGGAAAAAGCCTGGGTTTCTCCCAAAGCTTAAGAATCTTTCTCCCGCTTTTTCAGTTCCTCTGCCCTGAGATCCTTTTTCAGAATTTTTCCCACATTTGTCTTGGGAAGCTCATCCCGGAACTCTATCTCCACAGGCCATTTATACTTGGCCAGTTTGCCTTTGCAATACTCCATCAGTTCATCTTCGGACAAGGTTTCATTCTCTTTGGTCGCTGCAAAAACTTTGACTGCTTCCCCCCTGCTGGGATGGGGAATTCCCACGGCACAGGCTTCCTGGATCGCGGGGTGTTCATAAAGAACCTCCTCAATATCACGGGGATACACGTTATACCCGCCGGATATGATCATGTCCTTTTTGCGGTCAACAATGTAAAAATAGCCTTCCTCATCCATTTTGGCAATATCCCCGGTATGCAGCCAGCCGTCCTCTGTCAGCACATTCGCGGTTTCATCGGGCATGTTCCGGTAGCCCTTCATGACCTGGGGCCCCCGGATCAGAAGCTCCCCGGAGTCATCCAGAGGAACATCGGTCTCCTCGTCCTCCAGGCTGACAATGCGGCACTCGGTATCAGGTATGGGCAGGCCGATACTCCCGACCTTCCGCTTTTCAGGATTAAAAGGGTTGATATGGGTAACCGGGGTGGTTTCGGTCAGGCCGAAGCCTTCCACAATAACTGCCCCGGTCTTTTTCTCAAACTCCTTTATCACTTCCACAGGCAGGGGCGCGCTTCCGGAAAAACAGCCCTTGATGGAAGTCAGGTTGCTGGTACGTATATCCGGATGGTTGAGTATCCCGATGTACATCGTGGGAACCAGCGGGGCAAAGGTAGGCTTGAATTTTCGGATGGCTTCCAGCAGTGCTTCCGGCAGGGGTTTCGGGATCAGGATATTCCCCCATCCCAGGTAAACAGAAAGGTTCATGGCTGTTGAAAGCCCGAACACATGGAAAAAGGGAAGTGCCCCCAGCATGATCTCATTACCCCGCTCGAATGTGGGAAACCAGGCCGCAGCCTGCTGAACCTGCTGGCTCAGATTAGCGTGGGTCAGTATGACGCCTTTTGAAACCCCGGTTGTTCCCCCGGTATATTGGTACATGGCAACATCATCAAAGGAAAGCCCGGCATCGGTCGTATCGGGCGAATATTTCGCCAGCATTTCTTTCCATTTATAAACATCTTCAGCGGGTCTGACATCCGCGGCCAGTTTTTTCCTTTTTCCCACAAGGGGGAAAAGAAGGCTTTTGGGAAAGGGAAGATAATCCCCTATCGAGGTATAGACAATCTGCTTAATCTTTGTCTGGGGTCTGAGGTCAATCATCCGATTCCCCAGGAGATCAATGGTGATCAGCACCTTTGAATCTGAATCATTAAACTGGTGTTTCAATTCCCGATCCGAATACAGGGGGTTGTTCATAACTGCAACCCCGCCGATTTTCAGTATGGCATAATAGCCAATCACACAGGGAATAACATTGGGCAGGAGAATGGCAACGCTGTCCCCTTTTTCCACACCGAAATCTTTCAGACACGCGGCAAAGCGGTTCACCATGTCATTCATTTCACGGTATGTGATCCTGTATCCCTGGAAAAGCAGTGCCATATTATCGGGAAATTTTTCTGCTGATCGTTCCAGGAATCCGGGAAGGCATACATCTTCGTATTCCACTGTTTCCGGAATGTCTTTTTCATAATGCGATAACCAGGGTTTATCCTGACATGCGGTTTCTTTCATCAGGCGAGCCTCCTTTTCTGTTGTTAAAATCAAATTTGCGTGATATGTGAAGCTGAAACGTGATTGCAAAAAAAGATTGTTCTGCATGTTCTGCATATAAATTTATTATTATGATATGTGACGTTATATAAAAATCATGCAAAATATTTACAGCATCGGAACCAAAAATGAATATCAGTTCATTTTTTATAATTCCATTATTATACAGAAAATCGAAAAATAAAAGCTGTTAATGGTGTAAAGCCTGTTTTATAAAAACGAATGAATATTCATTCATTTTTATTTTGAACCAATTATACTAAAAATGAAAGGATAAAGAAAGTAAAAAATGGTGAAAACTCTTGGGCGATTTTCAAGAA
>JAUCGG010000209.1 GCA_030378015.1 Desulfococcaceae bacterium HSG8 | reverse complement strand
AGTAGGCGATATATTGCCGGAAAAATGTGGTGGCATACTCCAGAAGAAAATCACGCAGGGTCGTATCCTCGCGCTTCATCCGGAAATAAAAAGGTGCCACCCGGTATTCAGGCTTGAAAAACACGGTATTAACCAGCCTGTCCAGCAGGACGGTCTTGCCCAGTCTCCTCGGTGATATGATGGCCGTACTCGGGGAGGCCATCCTTTGGATGTTTTTCACCCATCCGTCCAGTTCCCGCAGGATCTCCACCCGGTCCGTGAATTCCTCATAAGCCACCATTTCCTCCACAGGCAGTATTTTTTCATCATACATTGTCATATCCCCCTGTTTCATGACTATTTCTTATCCCTGTCAGTATCTGCAAAGACTTTCTGATAAGTTTTTACCGCAGAGGGCAGAGCGTTGCAGCCAGTTTCTTCACATTCTCCGCTGCCTTTGCGGTTAAAATTGCACATTGCGTTATGTTGTCATTATTTCCCAAGCTTGTCAATACGAAAAATGTCGTATTTTTAGCCTATTAATCTACGACAAACAGACTAAGTGCTTAGTTTCAGAAATAATGAACAGGTTGTACAGAATTTTCCGAACGCGGAGTGCAAAGCTTGCTTTGCGATAATCCCGCACAGGCGCAAAGCAAGCTTTGCACTCCGCGGAATTTATAACTCTGACATTATTTCTGAAACAGAGCACTAAGGAAAAGTAAAATGAGTAATACTTTTCTGACCCTGAATACGGCCAGCCATAGCGATTGAGAATGAATTCAATTCAGTTTATGAATAAAAATACACTTGTTTTACTGGGCATCCGCCATACTTTCAGTAGATCGAAAAGTTTCCGGTAAACCGTTGCAGGCGTTGCAGGCAGTGGATTCCGGGTTAAAATTAAAAAACATCCGTTTTTTAATTTTCCCCGGAATGACGTAACTTCTCAATAAGCTCGGGCAACCTATAAAATCAACCGGTTACAGACACAAAAATCGGCATACAGGCAAAAAGTATGCCACATGTGGCGATTAATAATTTCAGCAGGTTATCCGTTTTTGACTTTGGCATACTTTTTGCTTGTAGCGCATTTTTTACATCGTAACATGCTGAAATGATTACTGCCAGGACTTATTGAGAAGTTACGGAATGACATCTTAACATACTGTCATTCCGGGAAAAATCGGTTTTAACCCGGAATCCACTGTTTGCAGAAGTTTTCGATCTACTGATTATTTCAGATAGCTGGAAACGCTTCCAGAGTCCCGGAAAATCCGGAATGGCCTATTCTTCGTCAGATCATAAAATTCGAAAAAAAAGCACCTGTTGACAAATCGCTGTCAGTGAAATATCATATCATTCTTTGCAAACGAAGGAAATGAACTGATTCATATCCATTGTAAAAAAGGCGTGCCAAAGGCAAATGCCGGATACTGCCTGATGAATATGATATTGAAAAAGCCTATGTCCGATACATGAGCAGGAAGAAAGTCCGCGGACAACGGAGTGCCAAACTTATAGTTTGGCATTGCGTAAGCGAGCGAAGCTTGCGCATACACCCGGAGACTTTCATGCTTCGTTGTGACCGAAATTCATGGGTCGTTTATATGAAAGTGTTTGGTATTTTGTATTTTGTGTTTGGTGTTTATCTGCTCCGACTTCATCATTCGTGTGACCGCAGGGTCATGGAAGTTCCCCGGGATGACAATTTAACGTACTGTAATTCCGGGGAAAATCGGGAAACGGATGTTTTCCGATTTTAACCGGGCATCCCAAAAAGTAGGAAATTCTTGTTCCCAAGCTCCGCCTGGGAATGCATCCTGAGAGGCTCTGCCTCGTGTTTCAGGGTAAGACCAATGAGTTACGATGAGTTAGGGATTTCCCAATAAATAATCTGCCCACGCTGCCCGTCTGACCTTAATTTTAATCTTGCTCTTTATCTTTATCTTGCTCTTGCTCTTTATCAAGCAGGAGTACAAGACTAAGAGCAAGAGCAAGCAAGAGTAAGATACCGGGTATATTAATTTGGGGGAAATACCTTAGTCCAAGGCAGAGCCTTGCAGAATGCATTCCCAGGCGGAGCCTGGGAACGAGTAACATTTTGAATTTTATGATTTGTATTTGTATATTTAACCTACTTTTGGGAAATGCTCCCTCTACTGATAATGTCTAATATAAGCACCAGCAATATGCCCTTAATCTTAATTCTACTCTTAATCTTGCTCCTGCCTGATTAAGAGTAAGACAGACGGGCCAGCGCGGGTAGATTATTTATTGGGAAATCCCTAACTATGTCTTTTTTTCCTGAAAGGTTACTGATCTGCCAGCTTTTAATTATCATATATTTTAACATGTTAACCACGAAACATACGAAACATACAGAAAAAGAGAGCATCCTTAATTTTCCGGTTCGCGGTTCCGCGTTCAGGCGGTTGTCAAAGGCGGAACTGCGAATCCGGAATGTCAGCTACCTTTGTGCTGATTCCAGGCGGAGCCTCACTGCCATTAAGCCTCCGATTGCAAGGCGGGGTTCTACCCATCAAGATTTAATTATCTAAAATAATTAATTATTAGTGGGATAGAATTTCGCCCTGCATCTATATCAATAATCTGAACCCCGAAAGGAGAAACCATGAAGATCACAATTATCCTTGCAGTTCTGGCAATGATGTTCCTAGCCGCGTGGGCCGATGCCAGGGAAATCGGATGGATTGAGGATTTCAGCCTGGCTGAAGATCGGTCTGAATTCTTGGAACAACTGATCCCGGGAACCGAAGACTATTATTACTACCACTGCCTGCATGCCCAGCATACAGGCGATTTCGAGCAGGTTCGTAAAATGCTCTCCCTGTGGATCAAGCGTTATGACTATACCCGGCAGGTCAGGGAAATTCTGAACCGGCAGGCCCTGCTTGAATATGAGCAGAACCCTTCCAAATCCTTGGAGTATATCAGGGAGGAACTCGGACTTCGCTTTCATCACCGGAAAGATGTCGAAAGCCGGAAAACAGGCTATCCTTCAGCACTTGATCCCAAAGTGATCAGCATTCCTCACCTTCTTGAGCGGGCTTTTTCCCGATACCAGAATCTCGAGGGTATTGAAAACCCGGGGCTGGATATCCTCCCTCACAATAAACTGAACCCGGATCGCCGCCGGGATATGCTAAAGCGGCTAAAGCTTCCGGATATCCCCGGTCTGCCGAAGCTTGTGGTGGCTGATCTCAGGCATAAACACAGCAGGGATTTCGGCGCACATCCGATTCACCGCCGTCTCCTGAAATCCCAGTTGGATGAATGTCTCCGACTCATGCCGGAACTCATGGAGAATTCCGCTTTTATAACTGCTTACCTTTCAAAGCTTTCGCCCGACAATGATATCAATATCCGGTATGATCTTTCGGAGAAAAAAGCATACCTGGACAGGCTGTGGGCCTATGCAAAGCAACTGTCTCCCGCACATAATTCCCTGAAGGTCCACATTTTCTATCAAATTCTTGACCTGAACCGCGAACAGGGAAATTACGACCCTGATCTTTTCATGACATATATCCAGCTCCCCCGGGTGGTTCATTACGCCAACCCGGACTATCTCAGCCGCAAAGAAATACGTCATGTGACCGCAAATCTGAGCGCGGATTTCTCAGCAGCTACCCGGCTGCCCTCCGTAGGCAGGGATGAGGAACTGGTGAGAGACTACCTGTCCCGTTTTTTTCTGAAAGCGAAAAATTACAAACCCTATGTCAAATTCATCAAGGACACCTATCTGAAAGATATCTTTGCTGAGACAAAGATCGTCAACAACATCGGCGACATGGAGCAATGGTATTCCATGATATCTCCGAACCAGTACCAATTCATCAGGGACCGGGTTGACCTGGAATTTGCCCGCACCAATGAGAAATTCTTTGCCACAGACGCTCCTGTCGCTCTTGACCTGTACATCAAAAATATAAAGACCCTGATCGTCAAAGTTTTTGAACTCAACACTTTTAACTATTACCAGACCCATCTCAGTGAGGTTGATACCGCGGTGAACCTGGACGGGCTGACCGCGACCTGGGAGGAAGTCATCACTTATGACACCCCTCCGCTGCACCGAATCCGCCGAAGTTTCGAGTTTCCCCAGGTTAATAAGCCGGGGGTATTTGTGGCGGAATTCATCGGGAACGGCAAAAGCAGCCGGGCCGTGATTCGCAAGGGAAAATTGTATTGCCTTGATACCATAGGCCCCGCGGGCCATGAATTCACGGTGAGGGATGAGAAGAATCAGAAATGTCCCGAAGCTGTGATCCGGATGGCCGGACAGGAATACTCGCCCGATGACGAGGGCGTGATCATTATCCCTTTCAGCAACAGTCCGGGGCCCCAGACAATCATCCTGAAGGATAAGGATTTTTGCTCTTTAGCCTCCTTTAATCATCTGTCGGAAAACTACAGTCTGAAGGCCGGCTTTTACGCGGATCGGGAATCCCTGCTCAAAGGCTTCAATGCAAAAGTTCTGGTGCGGCCCGTGCTTTCGCTGAACAGGCATCCCATCAGCCTTTCTCTTCTCGAAAATATCACACTCATTATTGAATCCGTTGACCGCAGCGGCGTATCCTCCGTGAAGGAAGTCCCGGATTTCAAAGTCTTTGAAGACCGGGAATCGGTTTATGAATTCCAGGTTCCGGACGGCCTCGCGAATCTCCGATTCACCCTCAAAGCTCAGGTGCGGAATATGAGCCGGAACAAAAAGGACGATCTGAGCGACCATGCGGAATTTCCGCTGAACGGGATTAACAGCACCCTGATTACCGAGGATATGTTCCTGAGCCATGCTGATAACGGGTATATACTGGAACTCCTAGGGAAAAACGGGGAACCGAAGCCGGGCAGCGCGCTCCGGTTTGAACTCAAGCACCGGTATTTCCGGGAGACAATCCACGTCAACCTGCAAACGGACAGCAAGGGGCAGGTGCAGCTTGGCCAGCTTGACGGAATCCAATGGATTCGGGGCATTGCTGCCGGCCCCAGGGAGTTCTCTCACAGGTGGTATCTGAGCAGGGACAGTTATCGCTATCCCGGGAATATCAATGAAGAAGCAGGAGGCGTCATCCGGCTGCCATATATGGAATCCGGGGAACGCGAACCCCGTCTCTGCTACGCGCTGTTTGAAAAACGGGGGCAAACCTATACAGCGGACTACAGCCATGCGATTCAGGTGAACAAAGGCTTCTTGGAGATATCGGAATTGCCCCCGGGGGATTACGACCTTTTTCTCAAGCAAAGCAATACAAAAATCAATCTCTGCCTCACCCAGGGTTCGGCAAGCTCACCCACCCGGGCAGAAGACAGCTTTGTGATTTCGGAGAATCGTGCCCTGGAGGTAAAGAACGAATATCCGCTTCAGATCACCGATACAGAAGTGGGCGAGACTTCTGTGAAAGTCCGGCTGGGCAATGCCTCGGAATTTACCAGGGTTCACGTACTCGGAACCCGTTTCATGCCATCGTTTCATATCTTCTCCAGCCTTGTTTATACGGGACTCCCGGAACCCTATCAGACCCGGCTGACCCGTGCAGAATCCCAGTATGTCGCGGGCCGCAATATCGGAGACGAATACCGCTATATCCTGGATCGGAAATACGCGGAAAAATTCCCCGGTAACATGCTGAACCGTCCTGAACTGCTCCTGAATCCCTGGAGCATCCGCAAAACCGAAACCGCAACAGATGAGGCAAAGCCCGATGAGGTATTTGCCAGTATGGCGCTTGCCGAAGATGCTGAGAAGACCGCGGGTCAGGCCCCCGGGAAAAGCAAAAAGGTGGCAGAACGCTTCTCTGATTTTGATTTTCTTGCCAGGGCATCCGTGCTGCTGGTTAATCTCAAGCCAGATGAAAACGGCGTAGTCACCATTGACCGGAGCCAGATCGGAGATTATCAGCAGCTTCATCTCATCGCGGTTGATCCCTTCAACACGGCTTACCGGGAAATCTCCCTGCCGAAAACAGGGGTGGAAACCAGGGACCTGCGCCTGATCCGGGGGCTGGATACTGAGAAGCATTTCACAGAGCAGAAGCAGATTTCCTTCATAAACACCGGTGAAACCTTCCGGCTTGAGGATATGACTACGTCCGATTTTGCAGTGTATGACTCGGTGGACAGGGTTTATCAACTCCTGATGACGCTCAGTGAAAACAAGACATTGCAGGAGTTCGGATTTATTCTCCGCTGGTCAGATATGAATGAGGAAGAGAAACAGGAAAAATACTCAGAATATGCGTGTCATGAACTTAATTTCTTCATTTATCACAAGGATCGGGAATTTTTTGACCGTGCTGTACTCCCGTATCTCCGGAACAAGAAGGATAAGACATTCATGGATCACTGGCTCCTCGGAGACGATCTCACCCGTTACCTGGAACCGTGGGCCTACTCCCGGCTTAATATTGTAGAAAAAATCCTCATGGCCAGACGGGGCCCCGGGGATAAATATCAGACGGCCCGATATGTCAGGGACCTGGCCGACATGATTCCCCCGGATATTGACAAATACAACCGCCTGTTTGACACGGCTTTGAAGGGCAGGGCACTTGAAGAAGATTCTTTCGGTTTCGCGGATGCAAAAGAAAAAGCTGTGCGGGAAGAAGCTCGGGGGTTAGTTCGGGGAATATCTCGAGGGTTTGTTCGGGGAATATCTCGAGGGTCATCTCGGGGAATATATCGAGGGTCATCTCGCGGACGGGGAGAGGATATGGATATGGATGGATCCCTTCAGTTGGAAGAAGAGGTGCCTGCCGCGCCCTCCGCATCTGTTATGGAAGCCCTGGCTGCTGATGAGATGAAAGCAGCCGGATCAGGAGATATCTCCGGCAAAAGGCGATTCCGGAAACCTCCCCGTAAAAAGGCACGGGAAAAGGCCCGCCAGTTTTTCCGCAAGCTGGATAAGACCGAAGAATGGGTTGAAAATAACTATTACAAACTGCCCATCAAAAAGCAGGACGCAGACCTTATCACCGTGAATGCCTTCTGGAATGACTATGCTGACAGCGATCCCCGGGCCCCGTTCTTCTCCACAAACTTTCCCTATACTTCCCGGAATTTCGCAGAGATGATGCTGGCTCTGGCTGTGATTGATCTCCCGTTCAAGGCCGGTGAACACAAATCCGAGGTGCAGGGAATTACGTTTTCGCTCACACCGGTCAGCCCCATGATCGTATTTCACAAAGAAATCCGGGAGAGCCGGCCCTCGGAAGAGAAGATTTCCATCCTGGCAGGCCAGAATTTTTTCCGCTCTGATGACCGTTACCTGCATGTGGATAACGAACGCTTTGACAAATTTGTGGATAATGAGTTCCTGGTCCGCACACCTTACGGATGTCAGGTTGTTCTGAGTAATCCCTCGTCATCCCGGCAGAAACTGCGGCTGCTTTTGCAGATTCCCAGCGGAGCCATGCCCCTGAACAACGGATTCTACACCAGGGGGATTCCCATAACCCTTGAACCCTACGCGACCCAGACCGTTGAATATCATTTTTACTTTCCTGAAACCGGGAAGTTCGGACACTACCCCGCGCAGATTGCCAGGAATGAGGAATTCATCGCGGCCGCGCCTGCATCGGAACTGAATGTGGTTGAAGCTTTAAGCCGGACAGATACGGAGTCCTGGGAATATGTTTCCCAGAACGGAACCGGGGAAGAGATCCTGGAATTCCTCCGTACCCACAATCTGAACCGCTTGGATCTGGATCGGATAGCGTTTCGGGTGAAGGATAAAGCATTCTTTGAGACCGTCATCAGCCTGCTCAGGGATCGGCATACTTATCAGCATACCCTGTGGTCCTACGGCATTTTCCACAATGAAAAGGAAATGATCGCCGAATATCTCAGGCACACGGAATATGCGGATCGCTGCGGATATTATATTGAGTCTCCCCTGCTGACCCTTGACCCGGTGGAACGGAAAACCTACCAGCATATGGAGTACAAACCCTTGGTAAATGCCCGCGCTCATCAGCTTGGCAAACGACAGAAGATACTCAATGACCGCTTTTATGAACAGTATCATCGTTTCCTGGAATACCTGAGTTACCGGCCATCGCTGACTGGCGATGACCTCATGGCAGTGACATATTATCTGCTGCTCCAGGACCGCGTCAGCGAGGCTGTCGGCTTCTTCGGGCGTATCAACGGTGACAATGTCCGAACTTCCATGCAGTATGATTATCTCCGGGCATATTTTGATTTTTATACCGCGGCCCCCGGGGATGCCAGGCGCATTGCTGAAAAATACCGGGACTACCCTGTTCCGCGCTGGCGGAATATGTTCCGATACATTGCAGACCAGCTTGATGAACTCGAGGGAAAAACTCCTGACGTTATTGATAAAGAAAGCCGGGACCAGGTACAGACAAAGCTCGCAGCCACAGCCGCTGGTTTTGATTTTACAGTGGAATCAAGACAGGTGACGATACGTTATCAGAATCTGGAGTCCTGCCAGGTGAATTACTATCCTATGGATATCGAACTGCTGTTTTCCCGAAATCCGTTTGTCAGGCAGCAGACAGATGACTTCTCACTCATCCGGCCCAATGAAATGACGGAGATAACGCTTCCGGCTGACCAGAGCAGCGTTATATTCGGGCTTCCCGGAAAATTTCACAACAGCAACCTGATGGTGGAAATTTCGGCCCAGGGCATGAAAAAATCCCAGGCATATTATGCGAATTCCCTGGACATACAGGTTATTGAGAATTACGGGCATATCAGGGTCACACATCAGGAAACGCATGCCTCACTGCCAAAGGTTTACGTCAAGGTCTATGCAAGGATGAAGGGCGGCGAGCTTCAGTTTTACAAGGATGGTTACACGGATCTCCGGGGGCGTTTTGATTATGTTTCGCTGAATACCAATACCCTGGATTATGTGGAAAAATTCGCGGTGATGGTTCTGAGTGAGGAATACGGAGCGGTTATTCAGGAGGCGTCTCCGCCCAAGCGGTAATTAATGCGGGGCGAAAGATTTTTACGCAACTGGCCAGAATCTGCTGAATCTTATGGGCGCATTTACAAGTTGGGAGAGTCGTCCCGTAGGGACTTGTGAAAATAGCCCGGCAATTCATTGCCGGGTCGGATATGCATAATTTGTCAAGTCCCGTAGGGACGACTGAATTTCCTGAAATACGAGACCCGGGGGCTTCTTTCAACTTATTTTCAGCAGTCCCTACGGGACTCACCCAACTTATCAATACGCCCGAATCTTATATTATCAACAATGTGCCGGAACTTAGGGAACTCCCAATAAATAAAATACCCGATTCCGGAAAATGCAGGGTGGGTGAAGCGCTAGCGGAACCCACCATCTTTGTTGGCGAATGATGCGATGGTGGGTTACGCTTCGCTCCACCCTACATTTTCGGGTAGTTTATTATTTTTTCAGTCTGACTTCAGCCCGGGCTTCTGTGTCTGAATGATCAGATATATTTGCGATCTGTCTGATGACAGACCGGAATTCTGAGATGAATCCGCCGTCTTTTTTTTCAATTGCTTCTGTCTGCTCTCTCTCCTCCTCACTCAGATCTGAAGGCTTTTTCAGCAATGACCATCTCAGCTTCCGCAGTTCCGAGGCAATTTCCGGCATCTCCCGGTCCTGCTCCTTTTCTCCGGCCGCTTTTAAATTCCTTCTGTATTCAGGCAGTCCTTTTTTCAGATGGTCCCATATATTTTTCACACTGTGAAAATGATCCGCCTGAAATTTTGCATCAGGAAACACTTCCTTAATTGCTTTTATAAAACTTTCTGAGTAATCTGAAAACGCCGAGGTGATATTTATTCCCGGTTCTCTCAGTTTCTCCGGGAATTTTTTTGCCTCATCCGCATTCTCCGTATCAGTTTCATGTGTTATCAGAATCCGGTCGTGTTCATCCGTGACCACCGTCACACATCTGTCTGTTCCCAGAGGGTAACAGGCATCAGTATGGCACCGGGACGCTTTTTTCAGATCTGTCAGTTTTTTCAGAATTTCCTCTTCCGAAGGCAGATTCTCTCCTATGTCGTCAATCCATCTCTTAATCGTCGATTTTGTCACAGGAATGCCGAACAGATATGTAAAAACTGCTGCTATGTTTCTCAGACTGACGCCGCATATTACAGCCGGAAAACAGGCCACGCGTATAACATTTCTGCTCATATGCTGCTGTGTCGGAACCCCGCCCGGTTCAGGGGTAAAATAAACCCGGCTGTCCTGATCGTCGAAATACCAGCCCCGGGCTGTGACAAATCTGTATATAATCGGACTGTGAAAAGTTGAAAATTCATGCACGTCGATTTTATAAGCCTCTTTGCACCGGTGAATCTCAGAGGGGCGTATTTATAAGTTGGGGGAGTAACTTTCAGTCCCGGAGGGACTTCTGAAAACAGCCCGGCAATTCATTGCCGGGTGAGTATTCCGGATCATTCAGTCCCTCCGGGACTGAAAAAAACGGGGGA
>JAUCGG010000033.1 GCA_030378015.1 Desulfococcaceae bacterium HSG8 | reverse complement strand
TTTTCCGGTTCTTTCAGAATTACTCTTTTTACTTATTCTGACCCTGAAAACATAATAAAATATAACTATTATTTTTTTAACCAGATTTATGACAAACTAGTAATAATCTTATCTCATATTTTGACTATTACAAATAAGAGGGCGAAAACACAACAGTCCTGTATTTAACATACTGAATTAAAATCTGTTTTGTAGGATGCCCTATTTTGGTCACACTCAAATATTTTCAGGAAAAATTTCTTTCTATCGGAAAAGCTTCCGAACTTTCAGGAATGTCCAAATGGGACTTTATTGAATACTTAAGTGATAATAATATCCCGGTTATTGATTACGACGATGATGAAATAAGCAGAGAACTGGAAACGGCAGAAAATATTGTGAAACAAAAGCAAGGAAAAGCGCAAAAAACCGCTTCGCTTAATTTTTGCACTCCGGATTCATGAAAATTGCGATTTGTTGAGGATAACATATTGAATATTAATATGGATACTGATTCAAAAAAATGGCTGACAACTCTGCTGGGCAAAAACGTCAGATTTGACGAACCCATGTCCGGGCATACATCTTTTCGTGTCGGGGGGCTGGCTGATGTTTATGCAGCGCCTGAAAACCTTGAAACCCTGAAAGCCCTTATCTCCTGGGCCATGCAAAAGAGTATTCAATACACGATCATCGGCGGCGGCACGAATCTTCTTGTAAGGGACGGCGGTATCCGGGGTATTGTTATTGTTCTGACAAAATGCCTGGATGGACATAAACTTCCCCGTACAGAAACCGAAAAGGACAGGGTGACAATCACAGTCAGGGCCGGAATGAGATTGCAAAACCTTTGCAGGTTTGCTATAGCAGACGGACTGAAGGGAATGAATTTCGCGCTGGGCATCCCGGGAACCGTGGGCGGGGCTGTCAGGATGAACGCGGGTACAGCTTACGGATCAATGGAAACAGCCCTTGATTCCGTAAATGTGCTGCTGCCAACAGGGCAGGTCAGGACAGTGGGAAAAAAAGATATGGATTTCGAATATCGTAAGCTTTCCTGGAACTTCCATGACCTGCCCCTCACAACGAAAAATGAAAATCGGACGACAAAACACAAAACACAAAACACAAAACACTCTCAACCCGTCATTCTTGACGGGAAATTTACGTTATATCCCGCAGACCCCGAAAAACTGAAAAAAGAAGCTGAAGATATCCTGAGAATACGCAGGAAAAAACAGCCCACAAAATTGCCAAGCGCGGGATGTTTTTTTAAAAATCCTTCCCTTTTTTGCAAAAATGGTGTTTACAGGAAATCAGCAGGGGAACTTATTGACCTTGCCGGTCTTAAAGGAAAACGGATCGGGGGTGCTGAAATCTCACCCAGACATGCCAATTTCATCATCAACAGGGACAGGGCAAAGGCTGCGGATATACTTGCATTGGCAGAACTGGCCCGGGAAACCGTATCTGAAATGTTTGATGTGAAACTGGAGCCAGAGGTTAAAATTATTGGAGAGCAAGAATAAAAAACGCATACGGAAGAACTACCACCGAAGAAACAGTCCTTCCGGGAGAGGCCGTTTTGAAACCATCGTGCTGGTCAGAAACGGGGATTCTGCGCGGGGTTATACAAGACACCTGCCATTACTGACGCAGGATCACTCCGGGGCACACATAGACACGATCCGGTGGATTACCTCCTGTCTGAAAATAATTTCTGGCATTGCGTTTTTAATTGTGATAAGCCTGACATTTATTTTCCTGCATGATTTTTTTACCCAGTGTGATTATTTTAAGGCAGGGAATATTTCAATTGCCGGTATGCGCAGGCTTTCCGAAAAACAGATTATGAAGCAGGCCCAGATACACGAGGGCATAAATATTCTTTCTGTAAATCTTTCCAAGGCAAGGAAAAGACTGCTCGCGCACGCGTGGATTGCCGAAGCAGAGGTGAGAAGGGAACTGCCGTCAGAAATTTATATTAAGGTTACAGAACATGAGCCGGTTGCAATTCTTGACTTGGGCCGTAAATTTATAATAAATGCAAACGGAGAGATATTCAAAGAATGGGCCGCGTCCGACCCTGATGATTTTCCAATGGTCAGCGGACTTAATTTTTCCGATATCAGCGCATCAGATGCCCCCCGCGGCCTGCCGTTCATGGCTGTGATGGAAATCCTGCGGATGGGTCAGCAGCCCGGAAGCATTATCTCCAACAGACTTATCAGGAAAATAGAAGCAGACAGGGAAATGGGAATCACCCTCTACGCAGCCCCGACTCCCTGGGTAAGCCCGGAAGAACCGGGCCCGCTTAGGGCAATAAAACTCGGATATAACAATTACCCGGGAAAATATGACCGGCTTGAAAATATATTTCTATATCTTAAAGAAAATCAGAATCTTGTAAATATTGAGTCGGTTGACCTTAATAATGTGAATCATATTGTGGTAAATGGAATCCAGAAGTAAAATGTCAGTTGTCAGTTGTCCGTTGCAACTGACAACTGACAACTGACAACTTTATAACGGGTCGGAGAAGGGCGACCTTCAGAGCCTTATGTCAGGCTTTGTAAATCAGGTTTGAAGTGCAGGGACAGGGAGAGGTTATTGTGGGCCTTGATATCGGGACCACCAAGATCTGTGCTGTGGTTGGTGAAGTGTCCGGAAACGATATAAATATCATCGGAATCGGGACCCACCCTTCAATAGGACTCAGAAAAGGTGTTGTGGTAAACATTGAATCAACCGTGCAGTCCATCAAAAAGGCCGTTGAAGACGCGGAACTGATGGCAGGGGTTGAAATTTCATCCGTGTATGCCGGCATTGCCGGGGGACATATCACCGGTTTCAACAGCCGGGGGATTATCGCGATAAAGGGACCGGAAGTCACCCAGCATGATGTGGAGCGGGTGATTGATGCAGCACGGGCAGTGGCAATACCCATGGATCGGGAAGTCATTCATGTGCTGCCTCAGGAATTCATTGTGGATGATCAGGCCGGCATTCTTGATCCTGTGGGCATGGCTGCCGTGCGCTTGGAAGCAAAGATTCACATTGTCACGGGCGCGGTGACATCTGCCCATAATATTGTGAAATGCGCGAACCGGGCAGGTCTTGACGTGTGTGATATTGTACTTGAATCACTTGCTTCAGGAGAAGCCGTGCTTGCCGAGGATGAAAAAGAACTCGGAGCGGCACTTCTTGACCTAGGCGGCGGGACAAGCGACTTGGCCATTTTTTCCAACAAAAACATCAAACATACCTTTGTACTCGCCTTGGGAGGAAACAACCTTACCAATGACATTGCTATCGGCCTGCGGGCCCCCCTTGCCGAAGCAGAAAACATCAAGAAAAAATACGGGACCTGCCTGACAAAAAATATCGGTTCAGAGGAAATCATCGAAGTGCCGGGTGTGGGAGGGCGGAAACCCAGGAAACTTTCCCGGCAGATACTCGGTGAAATCCTGGAACCCCGCATGGAAGAAATTTTTACCCTGATACAGCGGGAAATTTACAGGGCAGGCATGGAAAATTCAATGGCATCGGGCATTGTGGTGACCGGAGGCTCCGCTCTCCTGGACGGGGTGACAGAGGTTGCCGAAATGGTCTTCAACCTGCCGACCCGCCTGGGCAAGCCGAGGGGAATCGGCGGTCTTGTTGATGTGGTCAACAATCCCATGTATGCAACCGGTGTGGGACTGGTATTATTCGGCGCCCAGAATCAGCCGGATAAGAAATTCAGGATCCGCGATACGAATATTTTTAACCGGGTAATGGTCAGAATGAAAAAATGGTTTAAAGATATCGTTTGAAATTTTAAAAAATTTGTTGTAAGGGAGTCATTGGTGGTCACCGGTTATCAGTCATCAGTTGTCAGACAAGACAACTGACAACTGGAAACTGACAACTGACAAAATGACAAATCAGGAGGCGGGAAACGATGTTCAGTTATGTGGAAGACGGAGGCAAGTCTGCAAAAATAAAGGTTATCGGTGTCGGAGGAGCGGGTGGGAACGCGATTAACAACATGATCGATTCCAATCTCCAGGGTGTGAATTTCATTGTGACCAATACTGATATGCAGGCCCTTGAAATTTCCAGAGCACCGATCAAGATCCAGATCGGCGACAAACTTACAGAAGGACTCGGCGCGGGCGCGAACCCCCAGGTGGGCCGTGAAGCCGCGCTTGAAAATGCCGAAGCTATCCGAAACGCGCTGAAAGACAGTCATATGGTATTTATCACCGCGGGATTCGGGGGCGGAACAGGTACAGGGGCATCACCTGTAATTGCAGAAATTTGCAAGGAACTGGGAACCTTGACAGTTGCTGTGGTGACTAGGCCATTTTCATTTGAAGGAAAAAAACGGGCAAGACAGGCAGACGAGGGCATTGAAACACTTAAAGACATTGCCGATACTGTCATCACCATTCCCAATGACAGACTCAGAGGCCTGGCTTCGAAAAATGCAACCATGATCGAAATGTTCAAAAAAGCAGACGAAATACTGCTTCATTCGGTCAAAGGCATTACCGATCTTATCCTTATGCCGGGACTGGTCAATCTTGATTTTGCAGATGTAAAAACCACCATGTCAAAGGCCGGTATGGCGATCATGGGAATCGGGATTGCAAACGGCGAAAACCGTGCTGTCGAGGCTGCCGAGCACGCCATATCCCATCCCCTGCTGGAAGACCTTTCCATATCAGGTGCCAAGGGTGTGCTGATGAATATCACAAGCACCAGTGATCTGACAATGGAGGAGATGACCGAAGCTTCCGAGCGGATATACAGTGAAGTCGGTGATGACGCGGATATTATCTGGGGAGCGGTGATTGATGACAGCCTGGGTGATGAAATGCGGGTGACGGTGATTGCAACGGGCATCGGCGGGAGTTCCCATCAGGCAGCAGTGCCTGAAACAAGAAGGGTGCATCCGTTCCGTCGCAGGGTAACGGATATCCGGCCTGTTGAGGATAAAGTTGATTATGAAGAGCCTGCATTTATCCGAAAAAAGGAACAGCCACAGCCCCTCCATGAAACAGCCGCGGATATTTACAGGGGCCACAAGGGAATGGAAATTGATAACGATGACCTTGATATCCCGACGTTCCTGAGAAAGAAAGCGGACTGATCCTGATGTCAGTTGTCAGTTGTCAGTCGTCAGTTGCCAGTCGTCAGTCGCCAGATGTCAGTTGCAGCGGACAACTGACACACAGGCAACGGGCAACGGGCAACGGACAACGGACAAACGAAATCGGCGTAATACGGAAGAACCCGCGCGGACGCATCAGGGTTGCCCTTGTTTACCCCAATTATTACCATGTGGGAATGTCCAGCCTGGGTTTTCAGGCTGTATATCATTTCATCAATGAAATTGAATATGCAGTATGCGAAAGGGCCTTCCTGCCGAAAAATTCCAGGATGATAACAGAGGAATCCGGCAGGCTTCTGTCTGATTTCGATATTATTGCCTTTTCCGTTTCATTTGAAAACGACTATTCCAACCTTTTTACAATCCTTGAAAAAGCAAATCTTCCCCCCCTGTCTGATGACAGGAATGACACATTCCCCCTTGTGATCGCTGGCGGGGTTGCCTGTTTCTTAAATCCGGAACCCATCGCACCGTTCACAGACTGTTTTCTCATCGGGGAGGCGGAAAAACTGCTTCCTCCTTTTTTTTCCTGTTTCCATGACGCTGCCTTCGCAACAGACAGGCATAAGAAAAGCAGTTTTTTTGAGAAAAAACCCTTTTTAAAACATCTTGCCCGAAATGTTCCCGGGGCTTATGTCCCTGGATTTTACAGAACTGCCTATCATAAAGACGGGACAATCCAGGCTGTTGAGCCGCTTTGCGATGTACCCGCAAGAATTCCCCGGGTTTTCCTGGGTGATTTGTCCCGAACTCCCACCTGCAGCACCATTGTAACCCCGGATACCACATTCCGGGATACCTTCCTGATAGAAGTCAGCAGGGGATGCCCTCACGGGTGCCGGTTTTGCAGTGCAGGATATGTTTACAGGCCCCCGAGATTCAGGCCCCTTTCCCTGCTGAAAGAGTGTCTGGAAAAAGGCGCGTCCCTGACAAACCGTATCGGCCTGATGGGGGCTGCTGTCTCGGATCTTCCCGGTCTTACGGAGCTTTGCAGTTATATTGAGGATATAAAAATATCTTTCAGTTCGCTGCGGGCAGATGCCCTGACGCCCGAACTTATAGCTTCTATGAAACAGAGCCGGGTCAGAACAGCCACAATTGCCCCGGATGCCGGTTCCGAGCGGATGCGCAGGGTTATCAACAAGGGAATCACCGAAGATGATATCCTCAGTGCTGCCGAGGGGCTTGTATCCGGCGGAATTCCGAACCTGAAGCTTTATTTTATGATCGGGCTTCCCACGGAAACCGAGGATGATATCCGTGCAATTACAGACTTGTGTAAGAAGATCAAACAGTTTTTTTTAGCATCAAGCAGGGCAAAAAAACGGATCGGGGAGATAACAGTAAGCCTGAATGTTTTTGTGCCCAAGCCGTTTACCCCGTTCCAGTGGGCAGGAACCGAGGATATACGGGCATTGAAAAAAAAGATAAAGCAGGTAAAGAAGGATCTGAAACGGGTGGCAAATATCCGCGTTCATGCGGAGAATCCCCGTCATGCTCAGATACAGGCATTGTTTTCACGGGGAGATCGCAGGGTGGCTGAAATTTTATCCTTAGCTCACAGGAACCGGGGCAACTGGCCCATGACCCTCAAGGAATCCCCTTTTCAGACAGATTTTTATGTAAACAGAGCGCGGTCGTATGATGAGCCTCTCCCTTGGGATATTATTGATCACGGGGTTCGTAAATCTTTTCTTGAACGTGAGAACAGGCGGGCTTTGGAGGCTAAAGTGTCTCCTCCGTGCAGGGTGGGGAATTGTAATGTTTGCGGGGTCTGTGAAGTTTTAAAGTGACTGAAATCATTTGTTCTTGTAAATTCAGACAGGATTGGTATATATTAGAAAAAAGCCGGGTTTTTCACCCATGAAAAACCGGCTTTTCAAAATGTGTTTTCATGATAAAACAACAAATGCGGCATTTTGCCCCATGTTTGATCGTATTTTAAACAAAATCATAGAGAAAATCCGTACCCGCAGGTATGTGATGACAATACATGCCGAAGAGGAGATGGATGATGACGGACTTACAATTTTCGACATCGAACACTGTCTGCTCACAGGCGAAGTCACGGAATGCCAGAAAGACAGGGAGACAGATGAACGGAAATATCTTGTCAGAGGGGAGAGCCTCGGCGGCAAAGAGACAACCGTTGTGGCCAAGCTGGGCATCACCGGAACCCTGGTCATAATCACCGTGTATCTTGAGGAGGATTGAAAAATCATGATGTGCGACATTTGCGGAAAAAAAAATGCACGTATCCGTCATATCACCCGAAGCTACGGCAAAGGCTCAAAACTGCTGATTATTGAAAATATTCCGGCAGTCAGATGCCCTTCCTGCGGGGAAACCTATCTGACTGCCGACACCCTGCATGAGATTGAACGTATAAAGCTTAACAGCAAAGAGATTGCTGTAAGGCGCAGTGTTCCGGTTGCAGCTTTTGCATGATCTTTTTGACGGTTATGGGCTTTTGGGGTTTATGCGGAAAATCCCCGTCAGGCTCAGATACAGGCATTGTTTTCACGGGGATCGCTGAGATTTTATCCTTGGCTCACAGGAACCAGGGCAACTGGCCCATGACCCTCAAGGAATCCCCTTTGCAGACAGATTTTTATGTATGAACCTCTCCCCTGGGATATTATTGATCACGGGGTTCGCAAATCTTTTCTTGAACGTGAGAACAGGCTGGCTTTGGAGGCTAAAGTGTCTCCTCCGTGCAGGGTGGGGAATTGTAATGTTTGCGGGGTCTGTGAGGGATGAAATAGGAGTGCCAAAGTTGTACTTTGGCTGGTTTTATTTACCCGAAATAATTTTTTTCTTGCAACCTCAGAGCGGATCAGTATAAAGGAGATCATGTGGCTATGAACAAAAGGGACTTTTCCGGTCGAACATCACAGGCCAAAGCAGGCTTGAAAAGGTTAAAAGATGCTAAGACTTTACGCGACCGCGAAAGTTGGCGAGGTTCTATGTATCTTGCCGGATATTATATTGAATGCAAGCTTAAAGCCCGTTTTATGGAGATGTACGATATTTGGACTTTGGAAGAACTCGAAAGCAAGTTATCTCAGCGGGCCGGAAAACCCGTCAGTGCATTCACACATAGCATCGAAGTACTCATGACCCACACTGGCGCCCTGAATCGTATGGACAATAATACTCGCCGTTATTTTGCAAAATGCAACCAGTGGAAAACAGACTGGCGTTATGATCCGGGCAACGGAACCATGGATGAGTGCGAAACATTTATTGAAGCCGTTGAAACTTTGGGACATTTTATTGATAGAAATATATAGACAAAGAGGAAAAGTTATGGCTGCAGATTTGCATATAAAGAAGAAAATAGAAGAGTTACTCCGAAAAGAGTTTAATGAAAATTCTACGATTGATGTTTCGGACGGGTATCAGGACAACATCCACATTGTCGTTGTCTCAGACAAATTCTCAGGTAAGAGTGAGAATGAAAAGCAGGACATGCTCTGGAGTCTGATAGAAACCGGCAACCTCAGCGATTCGGATAAAAATAAGATATCTTTGATAGTACCGTACAGTCCGAAGGAACTTAAATAGAACAGTGACACAGCTATTGGAAAAACGGATGTAATCTGAGGCATCCTTCATTTGTCAGATTACACTTCACTGTAGTACACCAAGACAGAAGTTCGTACACACTTTTTCAGTTCGGAAAACCTCTTTGAGTCAGGGGATTCGGTATTTATAACTGTGTACGGATTTACGCCTTGTTGTAGTAGAACAATTTTTCAAAGGAAAAAGGCTATAAACTATGAAAATTCAGACTTCTGTAATGCTGTCGGAAAATTTACTGTCAACAATTGAGCAGATGTCAGAAAAAGACAAGACTCTTTCCGATTTTATTGAGGTAGCCCTCCAATTTTATATCTCAAAACTGAAGCGATTTGATGAAACGGATAAAGATATTGAAATTATTAATAAGAATGCAGATTATCTCAACCGGGAAACTCAGGATGCTCTGCAATATCAGGCTGAATTGTGAAGCGGGGAGAATTATACAGGGTGTTCCGTCCTTCCGGTGATCCCAAAAAAGCAAGGGTGTTTGTGGTTGTAAGCCGTAATGCTCTGATTGAGACGCGGTTTTCAACTGTAATCTGCGCTCCCGTATACTCAAGATATGACGGATTGTCAACACAGGTTGCTGTCGAAACAGAGGAAGGACTGAAGCATGACAGCAGTATTCACTGTGATGCTCTGATGAGCATTCCTAAATCTGCGCTTACAAATTATGTGGGCAGTTTGCCGCCTGCCAAAATTGAAGCATTGAACCAAGCTTTGCATGTTGCTTTGGATTTGTCTGAATGAATTCTGAGAAAAAAAGAACATAATCCGTCGTTTGAGCGACTGAAAAGGTTAAAAGTTAGGATGTTACGCGACTGAGGAGGTTTGCTTCGCAAAGAGTTTAATGAAAATTCGAATGGCAGTGTAATAAGACAGTATATCGCATCGTCATCCTCCTTAAAACCGATTTTTTGAATAAGTACCGATAACATAAGGAGGTGCTGATTTCAATACCCGTCTGAAAAATTCATATTCTTGTATTATGCTGTTTAACGTCTTGTAATATCACAGGAATCAAAGAGCATTTGTACAGGGACATTGTACGGGGCGTCAATACATTGGAAAAATAAGAAAAAAAGTCAAAATACAACCATTTTCAGGTATATCACTCTTTTTGGCCTCGGGAAGAGCGATATAAACGGATAATTCCTCTGATATTAAACTGTTGTCACTGCCAACCCAAAGCTGTGCCCGGGATCATTTTTTTCTTGCAATCTCAGAGCAGAGCAGTGTAAAGAAAAGTTATGCAGTCCGAAAGAAATAGAACCCCTGGATGACTGACCGGAAACCATATAATAATTGATTATGCCCGTTGAAATATTACAGAAAGATTGAATATGAAGCAATATGACGAAATAAAACTGTATCTTGACACATCCGTTCCGAGCGCATTCTATGACACATCGAAACCGATGAGACAGAAGTGGTTTGGCGTGAGAAATTCCTGACTTTGTTGGCATCGCAAGCCCGGATTCCAATTCTTCATTGAGGAAACTGGTCATCAATTGGCGATCTCTTCCCGTGACACTGGCATGAAAAATTAAAACTAACAATAGTAAATATTATGACTCAATTAAATCTGCAAAATAAAAACCTTTCAACTTTGTCAAATATTCAATCCGCTCAGTTCCAAAACACGAATATTCTTAACTTGGACAATAATCAACTGACTTCTTTGCCTTCGGAAATCGGAAACTTTATAAATCTCCAACAATTATTTGTTCAGAATAACAAATTGACTTCTTTACCTTCGGAGATAGGTAATCTTAAAAACTTGCAAATTCTCAATCTGAGCGGTAATCAACTGGCTTCTTTACCTTCAGCAATCGGAAATCTTATAAATCTCCGGCAATTAATGCTTCTGAATAACAAATTGACTTCACTGCCTCCGGAGATAGCTAAACTTAAAAATTTGGAAATACTTTATCTGACAAATAACGAATTTAAAGAATTTCCAAAAGAAATCTGTCAACTTGAAATATTATCACAGTTATATTTCAATAGCAATTGTTTAGAAAAAATCGCTAAAGAGATTGAACAGCTTAAAAAACTGACCCATCTCAATCTTAATGATAATAAGCTGTTTAATATCCCAAAAGAAATAGGAGAGCTTAAAAAACTGACTCATCTCAATCTTAATGGTAATAAGCTGTTCAATATCCCAAAAGAAATAGGAGAGCTTACCGAACTTATCTTGCTCGATGTGTCAGATAATGCGCTCGGACGCCTGCCAGAAGATATCACAAATCTGATAAAATTAAACAGACTTTTATTGGCGGGCAATAAATTGCCTATTCCCAAAGAAGCAGATAAAAAACCTCCTCAGGAATTAATAAAATATGTACTGAAAAATCAGCCGATATTACCTACTGACAGAGCTTATATTTTCAGAAACTTCAGTATGGACAACCTGGTTCGCGACTATGGGAGGAGATTGGATCAGACTCTGAAGACCCAAGGCATTGAGTGCAGGAATATTGTAAAAAAAGAAGATTTGGACGATGAAATTACGGTTGTTTTCATTATTATACCTTTTGATATACATGATAATTACCGCTTAATTGACGATATTATTGATACTTGTCAATCCAGGCAGAAAAGATTTTACATCTTCTTACATTCCCGCAGCCATGCAACCGGTGATATGATGAACTTGGGGAAGATGGATGCCGTTATGGAGATGCGTAAAAGGTTGGAAGATGAATTTGCCGATCACATCAGTTCCTATGAATCTTTTGAACATCTTACCAATCTGATCACAGAGGGAATAAAACAACATTCACCTTTAACCAGAGTCCAATCCCTTAAACTGATAAATATCGGTCATTTTTCAGATTTAACCCTGTCAGCGGATAATCACATCACCTGCTTTGAAGGTGAAAACGGGACAGGTAAAACCACCATATTACGCGCTCTGGCTCTGGGAATGATCGGAGCAGGCCATAATAAAATTGATAGAGATAAGATAAAGAATCTGCTTCGTATAAAACGTATGGATACCGATGGAAATATTGAAATTGAAAACGGGAAGATAGAGATTGAGTATGCAATCGACGGGAAAAAATTTACCAATGTTGTGGAACTGAATCCTGCGGACCAGGGCAGGGATATCGAAATCATTGAAAAAGGTGATTTTCATATCCTTTCAGGTAAATATAACCTTAAATCACTGTTTATGGGGTTTCCCCAGACCCGTGGAGAAACAGATGCCGGAACATCAGGTGAATATGTTTTCAGGCCGCTAACAGGCGCTCATATTGATGACCTTATCTCTCTTATCAATAACAGAGATGAACAACATCTCCAGTCATTTTCCGCATGGATAGCCAATCTGGATAACACTGCCAATCAGAAAGAAAAGAAAGCCCCTGACAAGGTGTGTGAAGAAAGAAAGATCATTCAGAAGGTTTTTGAAATTATCACAACTATAACCGGCCATCGCATCCGTTTTCAAACCGTTCGTCAGTCCAATCCGCCTGATATATGGATAACTACAAAAGACTCACCGAATGGTGTCTCCCTGGGCCTTATAAGCCAAGGCTTCAGAGTAATCATGGGCTGGGTCGGATATTTTGTTCAGCGTATGGCCCAGGCCCATCCGCTTTCAAAAAATTTTACACAGGAGAACGCGGTGGTTCTGATTGATGAGATTGACAGTTATCTCCACCCGAAATGGCAGGCCAAACTGTTACAGGTTTTGCAGGAATTATTTCCAAACACCCAGTTTATCACATCAACACATTCTCCGCTGATTTTAGGTTCCCTGAAAAATGAAAATATCCGGCTGTTAGAATTTGACGGAAACGGAAACAAGGTAAAGTGTTATCAGCCACCTTTTAATCCTTATGGTGCTGATGCAAACAGAATTCTCAGAAATCTTATGGGACAGGGTGAAAGGCCGATAGAAAAAATTGCTGATTTATTAAAAAAATATGGCGACCTTGCAGATTCCGGGGAATTAGACCAAGCAAAACAGATCGGAAAAGAAATCAGACAAGTTATTGATCCTAATGATCCTGAATTGTTAAAAACAGATGTTGTCATTCAGGCAAAAGAGTTTCTTGGCGCATGAAATATATCGTTAAAAATGAAGAACCAAAGGGATTTGCAGACTGGAAAAAAGAGGGACCCGAGAACAGATGGGAGGAATTCCAAAATCCGGTTAAGTCAGAGGTGAGAGATTCTTTGGTAGAAGAACAAGGTTATATTTGCTGTTATTGTGGCACAAATATTCAGAAAAATCATAATACGATTATCGAGCATTTAAAGCCAAAGGGGAAGGACCTCTATGTGGAAATCATGTTTGATTATGACAATCTGCTGGCTTCATGTGCCGGGAGCAACAAGGATATCATATATCTCGCTACCAAAAAAGATGACACGCTGGATAAAATCATAAAATTATATGGGGTGTCGGAGGAAGAAATCAGGTCTTTGAATCCGAATACTGACTTTAACCATTTGACACTGCCGGAAAGGATTAAAATCTCAAAAAAGGCGAATCGCCGTCCTGAAGATTTACATTGTGATGCGCGTAAGGGAGATAATGAAATACAGATTCATCCGTTAATGCGGAATTGTGAGGATTTTTTCCGATACAGGAGAAGTGATGGTGAGATGGTATCGGCAGGATCTGAAGAAGCTGAAAAAACCATTAACATACTCGGATTAAACGCCAAACTCTGCAAAGAACACCGTAAAGCTGTTTTGGACGGGATTAATGATATAATAAAAGTTTTATTGGAGAACAGGGAGAACTTCCGAACTGAAATGGAAAAATTGATAACTCGCTATAACCAAAAAAACTCACAAGGCCGGTTTGAGCATTACTGTTTTGTCTCTGTTTCATATTTAAAGGAGTTTTCGGATATTCAGTAGTATATAAACTCTGATACGTTAATACGGAGAATCAGATGGAAGCCACCAGCAAAGATCTCAGATTTCATACCAAAGAGATTCTTGATGCCGCAATGAGAGGGGAAGATGTAGTAATTATAATTACATATCATGGAAAACCCTGCGTCAGAATCATTCCTTTTACTAATCTGAATCAGGAGAACAAACAAAATGATTTCTGTGGTATGTGGAAAGACAGGGAAGATATGGACGATGTCGGTAAATATGTTCGCCAGCTCAGGAAGAGGAGATCATTTTGATTATTGATACCGATGTACTCCAGGGCATCAGGAAGCAGTTGATTTCATTCACAGCCTTGATAAATTTGATATTTCTGTGGTGACTTACATTGAAATCATACAAGGAGTAAGAAATAAAAAAGAGCTCCGTTCATTTAAAAAAGCTCTGGGAGTTTTGAAAACGCATGTAATTCAGATAGATGAAATAATTTCTACAAAAGCCATGTTTTTTATTGAGCAATACACACTGAGCCATTCAATGGAATTAGCTGATGCTTTAATCGGCGCAACCTCTGTTATAAAACAAATTCCCCTTGTTACCGGAAACGTAAAGCATTATAAGCATTTACCAGGTATAAAAGTCGAACCGTTTATTATTAAATGACAAAACTGCAGAACAAGTGCATTCATTCCGGCCATACCCGCTGCTTAACCGGCTCGACTGCCTGGCATCATGGAATTTCAAACATATCGTAAGTCTGAATCCGATAAGAAAAGTACATCAGCTTGTAAATTCCTCCCCCCTTTGAAAAAGGGGGGGACGAATTTATGATTTGTTGTAGTAGTACAACAACTTGGAAATTCGAAGTCGGCATATCATTTCTTTATCACGAGACGACAACGACAAAAGCCTCCTGACTTGGCGGATGGCTTCCAAACGACCCGGTTACGTTATTTTATTTTTCAAGGCGAGACGGAATGAACAGTTACTTAAAAAAAACGGATTTCCGACACATTTTAGATCAGATGGCAAAAAATGCTTTTTCAGGTAAAGAAGTCGAACTGTGTGATGCGGTTCAGGATTTTTACCGAACGGGTCTGAGCTGTTCTGTTTTTCCGGAACCGGAAGATACAGACCATAAGACTCTGGCAATGAAGGCAGCTATCATTGAGCGGGTGGCACAGGTTTTTACAATGCCCCCGCATAATCGCAGGTATGAACTACCTGACTGGTGTAAAAACAACTGGTCTTGTCCGAAAACAGTCTGTTTAATATCAGAAGATATATTATCATCGGACGAACCTAATGCGATATTTCAAAAAAGAAACATCCGTACTCTGAATAATTTCTTGTATTTTGTGTAGCAATGATAAATAGGGAACAATTGGAAAAAGCATTAAACCGTCTGAACGAATTACTTCATGAACGCAATGAAACGATTGAACTGGTGGTTGTCGGTGGTGCAATAAGTGTTCTTTTTTTTGAAAACCGTTATTCTACAAAAGATGTGGATGCCGTTTATCCTGTTGGAAAAGAAAAGTTGATGGAGGAAATCATTAAAACAGTTTCCGCTGAACAGAATCTACCCGATGATTGGATGAATTCGGGTGTTGAATTTTTTGGCGTGCAAACAAAGTCACGGAACGTCATCTTTAAACAAGAAAATCTTATATTGTATGCTGCAGAATGGGAAGAAATGCTTGGTATGAAACTGAGCGGAGCCTTCAGAGGAAACAAAGATATTGATGACGCGATGGAAATACTCAAGCAAATAGGGAATAAAAACAGATCTGAAACCCTGATAAAAGTCGTTAAATATAAAAATTTCACACCCGAAATTCCTGATGATACGATCAGAAAAAGATTTGATTTAATCTGGCATAAAGTTTTTGACTAAAGATGATATCGAAACGTGGCGGACGTAAACTGTTTTCATAACCTTCATATATAACAAGGGAATTAAACTGTGATAAGTATAAAATTTATATTGATACATCCGTCATATCGGCATATTCTGACTATCGCAAGCCGATGAGGCAGCTCATTACTCAGAAATGGTTCTTCAATAATGCCGAAGGGTTCGCTTTGTCTGTTTCAACGCTTGCGCTGGAAGAAATCGGAAATAACACAGATGAAACTCTGATGCTGAACATGCTGCTGTAAGCATCCGCTTTTATCTGATTCAGCAGGACATTTTATATAAGTATCATTAAGAAATTTACGAAATATTTCATGTTGTTCCATGCAGTTATGATAATATTCCTTATCAGGAAACGCGACACAGATTGTTTTATTGTTTTTCCTGACAGATTCAGCCATTTTTTCTTCCTCGGACTTTTATTTTGCAGTTATTTTCATAGGAAAAAATATGACCTGAATCATAATTTTGCAACCCGAAATTCAATGACCACAAAATCCTTTAGAACCACTCATATTCCTTCCGTAGCATCAGCAGATCATCATCCAAGCCGTGCCGCAGAAAATCCAAGTTGGATGAAAGGGATACAATGTGGTCCGCGGACACATGCGCCAGCCGAAAAGGAAAAATACTTGGATTATTGAGCAGGTCTTTGATTGCACCGGAACTGCTCGCACGAGCATGCAGAGATGCTTCTAAAAGCCACGCAATGAGCTTGTGATTTTTGATTGAATGTTGATTCTCCTGGGAATAAACGCCCCTGTCCCGGGTCTCGTTTATTACTCCCCAATCAATGAATCCCCTGATCACATAGCGCACCCGCCTGGAAATTGTTTCCCGATCCCCATACTGCTCCCGAAGTCGCCGCTGTATCTGGCTTGCAGCGACATTCTCCTGGAGCCGAAGCAGACGACCGGTTTGCCCGGCAACAGCCCCCCAAAAAGGGTAGGCAGCCATGATCATTCCCCAGTGAATTGCGATGCGGTCAGTTTTTTTAACTGATTGAAGCAGCTCAAGACCAGTGTCTCTCAAAGAGTGAATATCCTGATGTACGCGCAGCCACGTCTTTAACAGGATCGTGAGTGTCTTAGAAAGTGACCCCCTTTTGCTGGAAGACGGGGAAGGGAAAGCAGTTGTCAGTAATTGCTCAAGTTCATCCTTAACAGCGTTCTCATCCTTGCCTGCAAGTATTAAATTCGAAGTATATTCGAGCCATTTCAAACGAATGAGCCTGTCAATTCCAATCTGTTTATGACGATTGTTCATGCCTCCCTCCGTTCGATTTGAACCAGGGGGACGATCAGTTCTTCGATAGATATTCCGCCGTGGGCGACAATGGTTTCACTATCGCGAATGAATGCCTTTTGATACGGAGCCAGCAGGGCGCGATAATCATCCGGCAGGCCGAACGACGGCCATTCTATGGCATCTGGAAAGCGTTCCTTGACCGCTGCCCGCAACAGATCATCTGAATACACGCGAACACGTTCGCCCCGTATATCCGCGACCGCACCTTCAGCCGGTCGCCCGCAGCCTTTTGCCTCGATGTTTCCATGGTCGGAAGTCAGGAAAATCTGAAAGCCTTGGTCGAGAAGAATGTCAATAAGATCGGATAGAAAGCCCTGCATAGCCCACTGGCGCACTTGATTATGCATACCGGCGGCACCCAGTTCCATGCCGTGCATAATCTTGTCAACCTTGTTGATAACAAGCCCTGCAACACGAATCTTAGGGTGCGACAAGATATCGCCAACCTTCTTGATGTCCCCGTCTCCAAGTCTCCTTGCGTAGGCTGCGGGTCCTGTCATTCCCTGATCCGCCCAAAACCGGGTCCACAGGGATTGTTCCTTGTTCGTGGTGTTGATACTCGCGGGGAAGTAAATCGGCGGCTTACCGGCAAAGGCAGCCTGCCTGGACACTGACGTGATGGTGGGTATCCATGCAAACACGGCGCTTTCGCGGAAACGTAAGTTTTGCCTTTGAGATTGCAGTATGTCACGTAAGACAATCCACTGGTCCAGGGCCAGACCATCCAGCAGCAGAAACGCGGCTTTTTTTTCGCGTGAGTCGCTGATTTTCCTGGCCAACATCCTCGGGATGTGATGAATCATTGCCGGCGGCACAGGAGGCTGATTATGCAGACCAGCAAACCGGTCCTGAACCCATGTGAGGAATGCCGGATAAACTGATAAGCGAAGGGATGCGATACGCTCCTTTGCATCACTTGACAATCCACTGCCCAACTCGTGTTCGAGTACGCTGATTTCGGCATAGGCGTACCCAAAGCGAAACCACTCCGTGTGCCTGGCATCCCTTGTGGGAATAGTACCCCGGATCGCCTTGATCAACCGGTCCAGTCTGCGCTGGCGATCTTTTGCCGGATCAGTCCGGATACCAAATCCGATCCAGGTCGAGGTCAGATCACCGGCGTTATCGTGAGACACTGAATGAAGCAGCCCTTCGATGAACAGGTTGTCCATGTAAACGCGGACATCATCGTGGTCGAAGGGCAGGTCTGACGGGCCTGAATATTGCAGTCCGTAAGCTGATTTGTCTTCGCTCATTGTCTTTGGTTGTCCCTGGGCAGCCACATGATCCAGGAAAACCGGCCAACGCTCTTGCAGGAAGGCAAAGAATGCCTCGCGGTCGGGAATGATTTTGTCGAGCGGCCACTCTTCGAACCGCCCGTTCTGCCTCAGCACCTGGATAAAATGTTGATCAAGGGCGGCAGGTATCCGCTGATCCCGGTAGTGACGGCGCAGCAAGACACGCAGAAGATCGGACGGCTGCTTTATAAGCTCAGGTGCAATCTCAAATACATGGCGCAGCGCGAATTCCTTTGTCGCGTTATCACCCATGTTACCTGGCGTATGCCGGATCTGAGCACGAAAGAGGGCATCAAGGTTTCCACGATCCAACGCATCAACCACCGGGTAACTCAGATTGGGGAACAGGTCTCCGAGATTGAAAGATAGTCTTCGGCCTGCCTGCAAGAGATCGTAGGGAAGATAGTCCAGGCGGCTTGACGGCGCTCTCAATACGACCACCAAGTCAGTGTATTCACCGTGGTCCCATCGAGAGCGGAATTTAGATTCGTAGGCGTAGCGGAATGCGACGTGATCCTCGAAAGGAATCAGTTCGAAACCCCGCTCACGAATCCCGTGCAGAATACCTTCTTCCAGGAGAAGACCATCTGGATCTGCCGCCAGCGTCAGGCGGGCAACCTGGGGAGTGAATTCCTTCAGAATCCGGTCACGCCAACTATCCATCAGCACTTCCTCTTTCCAAATGGATCAGGAGAAGAGGTACCATTTCCGGGATAACCTGAGTTCTACGTTCCAGTTGCGCATGCCATTCGCGCTCCTCCCGATCCAGGAGGACCAGTCGGTGATCCCGAACTTGCGGCAGCCCGATACGTTCCACGGCTCTGCGCCGTGCGGCAAAGGCATAAGCTTTCTTGTCACGTTCACGGGTCAGACGTTCCCGGTGGATTTGGGCAAGCTCGTCGTAGATTGCCTTTCCCTGCTTTTCTGCAACTTTCATGACCTGATCAAATGCATTACGTGCAGGATCGCCCGCGAGATGACCATGAATACTTGGAGAAACCGTCAGTAATTGGTTCCAGATATGGCGAGCGCTAGGCATGAGTACCCGGCCGTCATCATGCAGGAAAACGGGCAATATCCGCTGTTGATTCCAGTCATCTGTGTGGATGGTGATTCCCCACAGAGACCAGAAACCTGTGACTTCATCCGCAACTCCCGGAATAAAGACAGATGGTATCGGCTGTCCCTTTGCCACCCGTGGCAAACTCATTGCCAGACCGCGAATCCTGCTGTCCTCCAGTGTCAGATGGCGAGCGGTTGGAATATCCTCGGCATCTTTTCCTATGAAAACAATATTCGAAAATATCTCGCCGTCCGGCCACTCAAGGTCCCACACACCTTGCTTCTTTTCTGCCCGGCCGCTGTTTGCCTGGAGGTAACTCACGGTCATGCTTTCCACCCAATGCGGCAGGGGGTGGGTCATCAGACCTTGTGCTTCACCGGGTTCCAGTTCCCCGACCGTTCCGAGTACCGAAGAGCTTTCCTGTGCTTTCCTGGCTTGGTCGTGGATTCGGGAAACAACCGCATCCACAGACGACTCCACGGCTTCCGGATGAAGGATGGCTTCCACATAAAGGTCGTCGAAAAGCTGTCCGGCCTGTTCCGAATCAAGCACATCACCGGTCTTGTCAATGCCAAACTCGTCGAGGATAACAGCCAGTTTTTCTTCCAACACCTCCTGCACACGGTGCTCCACGGAGCTGTTAAACACGAAGTTTACAGCGCGTACAACATGGTTCTGGCCAATGCGGTCTACGCGTCCGATGCGTTGTTCGAGCCGCATCGGGTTCCAGGGGATATCGTAGTTGATCACCACATGACAGAATTGAAGATTCAGGCCTTCGCCGCCTGCATCTGTAGAAATCAAAATACGCGCATCCCCTGCGAACGATTCCTGGACACGCCTGCGGTCATCCATGTTCATGGAGCCGTTCAGGCAGACCACTGGGAAGCCTCGATCACCCAGGAATTGCCTGAGCATTTCCTGGGTGGGCACGAATTCCGTGAACACGAGGACTTTAAGGTCCGGGTCGCTTTCTTCCTGCTGCAGGCGGTAAATCCAGTCCAGTAAAGACTCGGCCTTGGCATCGGGGCCCGATTGCTCACAGCGCCGCGAAGCCTTGAGGAGTAATTTTACCTCGGCGCGCTCATTCTTCACGGCATTCAAGCGTGTCTTGAGCAGGGTTTCGATCTGTTCCTGTCCGTCCAGATCCGCCCAATCTTCTTCTGAATAGTCCGGGAACAGACTCATCTGTTCCTGTGGGGCTTCCAATATTTCCAGACGTCGTTCAAGAGTGGTGCTGATCGCTGCTGTGCTGGACACAACAAGACGCTGCATGAGGATCATGAGAAAGCCGATATAGCTTCGCTTCTCCTTCATGGCCTGGTTGTAGCCCTGCCGGACGTATTCCGTGACAGCTTCGTAAAGAAGTTCCTGATCCCGATGCCGTTCTTCCCATGTGACCGGGGCAAGCAATGTGCGCCGGGGTTTGAAGAGCGGCTTGCCATCAGCGTCAATGGCCTGGCGTTTCTCGGTGCGGATAACGTAGGGCTGAACCCGGGCACGACTGACACTGGCCACATCCGGGAAAGCCTGGGAATCAATAAGGGAGACCAGGCGGTGAAAAGCATCGGTCTTTCCCTGGTGCGGTGTGGCGGAGAGCATCAGGAGATAGGGGGCTGCCTCTGCCAGTCCCTGGCCAAGTTTGAATCGTGCGACCTGATCTGTGCTTCCGCCAAGGCGGTGCGCTTCGTCCACGATGACGAGATCCCATCCGGCGGCAATCAGGTCTTCGAATCGTTCGCGGTTGTATTCGGCTATCTGAGCCTGGGACCATCCGCGCCGTTTGTCCATTGGTTTGACGGAATCCATGGAACAGATAATCTGATCATGGCTCCGCCACATATTCTCTTCCCGGGATATACGCCGGTAAGCAGAAAAATCACTGGGGATGAGCAGCCGGAAATCTTCTCCGAAATGCGTCTGCATCTCGGCTATCCATTGCGTAACCAAACCTTTGGGTGCAATGACCAGGGTGCGTGTGACCAGACCACGGAGTTTGAGTTCCCGCATGATCAGGCCTGCTTCGATGGTTTTCCCGAGACCGACTTCGTCGGCTAAAAGATAGCGTATCCGGTCCCTGGAAATCGCCCGGGACAGCGCCCTGATCTGATGAGGAAGGGGAATAACAGAGGATTCGACAGGCCCAAGCAGGACGTCCCGGGTGAGTGCATCGGCTACCTTGGCAGCAGCGGCAATGTAGGTGATTTGCGCAGGTGTGCTGGCTGCGGTGTCCTCTGGCAGATTAAGATCGGCTGCCGGAATATGCACTACCGAGTCCGAACCGGGCAGCCAGATGCGGCAGGTCGTATTGCCCCAGAGGGTCCGGGTTTCGATGACCTGACAAAGCTGCCCGTGGGCAGGGCTGTAGTACCAGTTGTTTGCATCTGTCTTTATCATTAAGAACTAAGCCGATCCTCGACAAGAGTCTTTAGTTTCTGAAAATCATCTGGCTGTTTCGCAATTTCCTTTCGTAGCAGATTCTTTGCGACCTGATTGATTTTGTCTTTACCTTGTAAGAGATTGCCTTCCAAATTTTTTACTCTGAAACAATTGGAATTAATAACCTGCGAGAATACTTTTTTTCCCTGGATCATCTCCAACCATTTTCCTTTTCCGAATTCCAGTTGCTCGGACCCGTTTGTCATGATGTTGAGAATGTCATCAAAGCGACGCTCGATATCATCTTTGTCAATTGCAACATCGCTTTTGAAAGTTTCGAATGCATCAGTGTTATGCAACTTAATAAGTGCCTGGTCCCGAGTGCTGAACTCAGCAGGATTTGTGAATTTCTGAATCCAGTTCTTTTTCAGTTCTTCCCGAATTGAAACAATCACATGGTTTGCTACATCCAGATAAAGACGTTGCTGACATAACAGTCTGATTTTATCTTCCAGCGCATTTCTGCCTAGTACGAGGAAATCGGAATATACCAGATAGTCAGGTTCAAGGAAATAGTTTTCAATTTCTTGATATTTCCAGACCAGCAGATTATGTGTTTTCGGATCAGGAAAGTTATCCCAGTAGTGATTGACTATATCGTCATCATGATGATGGTCTCTGTCAACCAGGAAGTAGTAGGTTGGATGAAACGGGTGCAGTGCTTCAGCAACGCTTTTTACGCTATAAGATGCACCAAGCGGTTCGATCCTTATCATCCCGTTGAAAAGTTCACCAATAATCCGGGGATCGAAAGAATCACTTCCACTTCCTTCAACAAACAGAACATGTCGGCTGCGCTGCCTGACTTCCTCCGGACGAATTCCTTTGGCAACCTGAATCATGATTTGCTCCCGGTGGAATTTTGGAGAAGAAACCTTTGATCTTCATCTACGGAATCAAAGACATCTTCTGAATGAGTGGCTATAATATATTGGTTTTTCGGTGCTATTTTACTGATCTGTCTGATAAAATCCCGGTGCCATTCCGGGTTCAGATGCAACTCCGGCTCGTCAATGAGCACTACACCAGGCTTGTCTCTTGTCTGATACCAAATAAGAAACAGGGTGGCGATAATCTCCTTTTGACCCGAACTCAATCCGTCAAATGTAAACGATGATCCGCCGTCAACAGGATGAATTCGAAAATCTACAGTATTATCTGCTGAAGGGCGAAGTTTTTGTATTGTTCCTCCGGCATAGCGTTTCACAAATTCATTCAGTTTTGTCAGGACGTCTTCTGATTGCTCATCACTCCAATCTTCAAAGAGCTTTGCCCGGCTCATCAGAGAGTGAAGAATTCGCAGTTTGAAAGTGCTCATCGGAACTCCGTAGCCTGGGCCGTAGCCCACACGATGGCGGATATTTCCTCTTTCAACCATCATGCCGAGTTCAGGGTTGCCTTCCTGTACTTTTCTATAGCTGTGGAAATAGAGAAAATACTCAGATAGCAGTGGATCTGGGCTCATGCCTCCGACAGTGGATATAAAGTTTTCAACAATATCCGTTTCATCCCGGCCAAGAAGTTCTTGTACATTCTGCTCAGGTTTGTTCTTGATCTTTACTGTTCCTGATTTGTGAATCGCAATCCCCAGGATAATTGTCATATCTCCTATGACAATTTCTCCTTCTATCTGAGCAATGGAAGCGCCTGCACGGATTATCATTTCCGGCATATCAACAGGCAGATAACCGCCTCGGCTAAGTTTGAACATGTACTCTCGACCGGATAATCCAATCAGAAGCAGCGCACAGCATTCAAGTACAGATGTCTTCCCTAACCCGTTACGACTTCCCATGACCACAACGTCTGGATCATCAGGCATCTTTGGCCGGGGAAAATACAGATCAAGTTCGTCAATTCCCTTATAATTGGCAATTTGCAGGCGCCGTATTTTGATGTCAACCGTATTTTTTTTTGTCATTTGTATTTATCCTGTTCTGGTCACTGCCTGGTCATACCACATGAGAAGCTTGGGGTCCTCCTGGAGAATCTTCTCAGGAATCTTGCGGGCCACGGTGATGATGGTGGCGTAGTCGCGTTCCTGCCATGCCTTTTTGAACCCGGCGCGGACGGCCTCAAGGCGAAAGACCTTGAGACGCTTCTGCTTTGATTCACGGTAATCTTCGAACTCTCTGAGCAGGGATCGTTCGCGTAGCTTCTCAAGGTCGCCAGCTTTGTTTGGGTCGGGGACGTACCATCGGTCCTTAGCCTTGGCCTTGAGTGCCGGATCGTCTTTGGACAGGTTGCGCAGTTCCTTGAAGTTCGAGGAGAGATAGCTGTGAATCTGGCTGGGCACTTCGCCCTTAGCGGCGTAGCGCAGGAAGTTTTGTTCGAGCAGTAAGGAAAGCTCCAGGGGCTTTTCATGCTTTTGCCAGCCGCCCATCTCTCTCAGGAACTGCGGATGAATTTCCTGGAAGGTCTGTGGTTTCTTGGTGAGCTGCTGCCTGAGCCACTGGATGGCTGACGCTTCATCGGAGACGAAAAGCTGGAGTTGGAGTACCTCCTTGACTGTCATGCGCTTTTTGTCGTACTCGGCCGCTTGGTCGGGTAAGAAATACATACCTTCGCGCGGTGGAAAGCGTTGTTCCAGTCCGGCGTAGAACTCAGCCGCGGATAATGGGACAGTCACGCCGCGCTGGACGTGGAAGGCCACCATGCGGTCGAAGAGCAGAAAGTGTTGGCGTTCAGCAATGATTTCGGCTTGCCTGTTCTTGGAGACGAATACCGGGAGTTGTTTTAGGTGTGTGCGGACGAAGTCCCAGACGCCCTCCTCAGAGCCAGCTATGAGTTTGAAACGGTTTTCGAGACCACCGTTGGGTTTGTAGGCAGAAATGACGAGGTCTTGTTTCACCGCTTTAGCTGCATTGATTGCATTGAAGCCTGACTGCTGCTTATCAAGCGTCCGTACATCAGCAACAACAAAACCGGCTTTCAAAAGGCTCTCTTGAATCATGTTCCAGACAGAATTCCTTGAATTATGGAATTCAACTGTAATCCATCTGCCTGGCTTCAACACACGATAATACTCGCTGAATGTGTCGGTTATCAGGCTTCCATAATTGTTCAGGTTCTTGTGTTGATACTTGCTTACAATCGCTTCGGACTTTGTCGCTGTAAACAGCTTGAGCCATGCCTCTGTGAGAAAGTTGAGTTCAGCATACGCAAGGTTGTTGCCAAATGGTGGATCAGTGAAAATGTAATCCACCGAGCTACTAGGAACGAAGTTTAATTGGGTAGCTGATTGTGTCGATATGATTCCGCTCCTTGTATCCAACTGAAGCAGATTTCCAATCGCAGATAGCTTTGTGTTTTTGATACCGTGGAATATATTCTTCTCGACGGATAGGGAACTGACATAGAGTGTCCCGCTTTGATAGCCAGTCAATACCGGTTTCTTTGCTCCCTTCTTGAAAATCACCCGAGCCATCTTATTGCTGTGAGCAAGATTGTAGGATGAGATCAGGAAAAAAACGGCGAGCCTCTCGTCAGCACTCTTCAACGACCGAGCGTGGGCATGAAGGGAAGCCAGAACAGACAGATTGCGCTTTGTGTATAGCTCATGGATGTATTGGAAATTCGATGTGCCCGCTCGCCATTTGTCTCCCCAACACAGATCTTCCCCCTGAGCATTCATCATACGATTAGTGGGATAAAACTCGTCACATGAGAACTCATCGATTCTTCGCAGGAGTTGAAGGTCGCTTTGGTTCGGGGCTCGTTCGTATCTGCCCCTCTTCCCAATAACGCTCAACCAAACGGGGACCTGCTTTGGGCTCTGAATGACCTTTCCCAAAGCTGAGTCAAAAACGGCCTCGGTCTTTCTTTCCATTGAACGCTTTGAAAGTACAGATCCACATTGCTTGCAATTGAAGGAATCTCTAAGGGATATCTGTTGCTGATCATAAGCAACATCCCAGAAAACCACATCATTGGCACATTCGGGACATATAAACACATCGGACCATATTGTATAGATTATTTCCTCAGCATTGCTCTTGTCATCCTGAGTTTTGTATATCCACCCGATCTCCGTCTCGGCTTTGCCAAGGACGTCAACCGCAGCTCTTTTGAAGTGGTCGGGCGATAAATTATTTGCGTATCCTGCTGCAATAAAAGTGGCTGCTGGGCAAATATCAGCAATAATGGATTTACGCTCACCTGGCTCGCCGTGGAACGTATCCTTGAGTTCGGTTTGTGGATTCACACATAATCCAGCTGCTACCCCGGTCATTCCTGTACCTGCGAATCCGTCCAGCACGACGTCCCCGGGGTTTGTGTAGTGAAGTATGTACCGCATGATGGCCTTATGCGGTACTTTTGTATGATATGTGTGGGCATCATAGACCGTTCCACTACGTCCCTCGCTAACGTCTGCGGCAAACGATTGTCGGCTATAAGGAAGATTTGGGTCATAGGGCTTGCCGTATTGTTTGATGAAATCCTCAATAAACGGATTCGGACAAGCGGTGTAATACGGCGGATCGGACAAAGCCAGGATATCCTCATCCTCGCCAATCGGGAACCCTTCAATCTTCCGAAACTCGGGGTCTTTGAGTTTCTCTCGCAGCTTCTCCAGGAAATGCTCCCGGCGTTTTTTATCGTTCTCAAACGTCATGCCAAGGCATTCCACTTGTCTATTGCGCTGCTCTTCCATTTCTTCCTGGCAGGATTTCTCAAATAAGTTTTGTTGCTCGTCCGGAAAGAGCTTTTTGGTCTGAGTATCAATCTTTTTTCTGGACATGTCTTTATATCGCTTCCTCTCCTGCCAAAGTACCCACTACATAGTGCCGTCAAGGTGGTTCTTCCGGGTACAATCTGGCCTCACAAGTTATTTTGTTCGTTTCAGCTTCTTTTCCAGATAGTATATAGCTACATCACAATACTCATTGAGCTTGCCTTCGGCATCGGGCAGGCTCCATTTGGCGATGAATCTCTGTAACTGGGAACGAGTCCGTGTCCCATCTCTTCGGGCAAGAGCGTCGGTTATTCCATCCCAGACACCTTTCCTGTTTTGCACTAGGCGATACCAGTTCAGGTTAAGAACCTGACTGATTTCAATATCAAATGCGGAATTGCGTGAGTGAATTTTACCGTCGCGGGTATAACAGATTTCTAATCGGTCGTGATGCCCATTATCTGAAGGATTAAAGCAAAGATCGGCATCACCTTTGCGGGTGTCACAGGTCTGGTTATTTTTAGGCTGGCCCTGATTGCCGGAGCAGACCCCCAGCACGTTCTGATAGTCTAATTGTCTCGCACGAAAATTACGCTGACACTGCCAATGCTCAACCTGCATTGCACCTTCACTAATTCGCTGCATGCAGTACGCACACAGATGCCCCTGTTCTGCCAATAAACTGATGCGGATTTTTTCCTTGACTTCAGTAAAGTGCGGGCCGTCATAAACCGCGTCTGGCCGGAATTTGTAATGAGTCAGTTCATGTGGCTCCGGTCCTTTGGTGATCTTTCTCATTTTGTTTTTGCTCCTAAGTCTCATCTTCCAGCATTGCGAGCAGGGATTCAGCACGAACCAGATCCGGAATATCTCCGTGAATTTCCTGCTTCAGCCTGTTTATCAGTTTCCGGGCAGCGATGAATTGCTCTTTATCTATAAGCATAAAAATTTTATTCAACTTTTCTTCCACTTCATTATTCCGGCTCAGTGACTCTTGAGAACCGGGAGGTCGCATCAACTCTTCAAGAATTCCATTGGTGGTCAACCCCATAGCCTGAGATGGCTTGGAACAGACAATCTGATTTTGTTCATCCTGGTACAATAAAAAAATATGCCGGGCATCTGTTTCACCCAGAATCTGCGGTGAATGCGTCGTGATGATAAATTGGGAGTTTGGAAACGTATCAAGCAGACCGGGGACGATCATACGCTGCCATGACGGATGGAGATGCAGATCAATTTCATCAATAAGTATCACCGCTTTTCCCTGTAACGGATCATCTAAAGAGGGATTGGCAACAGCCAGACGCCGGGCAATGTCACCAACCAGGGCGATCAGGCATTTTTCCCCGTCCGATAACTGCTCAATGCTGAATTCGCTGTCGTTTTTCTTAACAATCATTCGCAATTTCGGCTTACGCCGGACCTGTAAATCCGAAAATTTCGGCATAAAAGCCCCCAGGGCGTTCCGAACCGCACTGAGCTGGCGGTCAGGGAATTCAAAGTCATCCGGTTTAAAGATATCATTCAGATATCTCCTGTTCTCATTTTCAACATCTTCCCGGTTGCGAAACCACTCAAAAAACAGTTTAAAATCCGCTTCTTTACGCTCCTCGGAAAGAGAATCTTCGAGTGCAGCGAGTTGATCGAACAGATGTTTTTTCTTAACCCTTAAAGGAACTTTCACTGCGGAGCGATTGGTACTATACAGAGTCGCCAAAGGTATGCTAGTCTTGAAATTTTCATCAAGATCATCATGGATTGAGGCCACAAGCCCTTTTATTTCTGACTGATTAGTCAGTGTCGGCTTCCTGCCTTTAAGTAAGCTCTTTCCTGCAGTCCAGTTATAGTTTTTATTTTTAATTTCAACATGAATCGTACTCTTAGTGTTTTTTTCACCCAAATGGATATCATCTTCTGTAAATAATCGGCCTTTATTTTTACCGGAAACAATCCTCCATGTAAGCCGGGAAATCAGAATTGCCAGACAATGCACAATGCTTGATTTTCCAGCACCGTTCACACCGGTAAATACATTCAGCCGGGGATCGAAATCAATTTCCATTTCGCGAATCCCGCGAAAGTTTTCAATTTCAAGACGATTTATCTTCATTGAATTAGGTCCGTTATTGTCGCTATACTGACCTGAGCCGTAACGGCAATCACTCCAATATAATCCGAACTTTTCCAGGCTCCTTGCCCCTGGTGAGTTCGTCGAGGTATTCCTCAAAACGCTTCTTCATCTCTGCCGGGGTAGCTGGTGAACCGCCTGCCAGGAGCGCGGCACGCATATCAGCCGTCTTTACCGACACCTTTTCCAGGTCGGAGAGCACTTCTTTCAGGGCATGGATGAAATCATGGTCCGTGGCATCCGGCAGTACCCGTTTCTTGATGAAACCCCTGGCCAGTTTCTTTGACTTGGGCCTGAGCAGATCCAGGTTGCCCTTGGTCGTCGGGTCTTCCAGATTGGCCAGCAGGGTCTGGGTCCAGTCGTCAACCAGTTTATCCAGTTCACTGTCCAGGCCGTCGAGCATCGCACCGGCATGCACAGCGAGCGGCTCTGCTTCAGGCTTGTAGGTGCAGTGCGGGCAGACGGGCGAGGCATCAAGGTCCTGCTCTGTAAGAGCAAAACAACTCTTCAGACCTGCCAGGCGGTTCTGGAAATCGCTCAGATGTTGGCGCGGCATCAGGTCTATGGTTGATAGCTTCTGCAAGACCTTGAGCCGTTCGTCACTCATCAGCCGGGTCTTGCGCTTATCCTCGTTCACCCCCAGCCGAGCCTTGGTATGCATTGCCAGATACGCCCGGAGATAAGCTTTTTTCAGTTCAGTGAGCCTGCGCAGCATTTTCTGCCGGAAATCCCCTGTGCCGCGTTTGTCCGGGTCGCCGATCCTGCTCAGGACATCGTCCCTGGCGGACTTCATCCTGCCGATCCACTCGTGCTCAGATGGCAATACGGCCTCGGCAGTCGAAAAATAGGAAGCGGCGGGACCCAGGTCCGTTACCAGTTCCTGGAGCGATTCAACCTCGTTTAGTGCCTTTAGTCCATCGCGATGGCCGCTGACTTCTCCTGCGTCGTAGCGGAAGTTCTTGAGCTTGCCCGGGGACGAATAAGCCTGCATGGATTCCAGGAATGTCTTGGTATCATCGAGCCGGGTACGGAGCTTCTGAGCTTCCTCCTCTGCAAGCAGACTGCGGCCCCAGAACGGCATGCCGCTTTGCAGGCTCTGCCGGATGAGAACCAGGTTCTTCACTGTCTGCGTGATCGCTTTCTGGAGTTGCTGTACTGGTTCCTCTTTCCCTTGTGTAACGAGCTGGGCCATGCCAGGGGTAAGACCCATCAGTTCGAACAGCGCCTTGAGTGCGGGCAGGTTCCAATCTTTTGGCTGCTCGACGTGCTTGAAATGGACCAGGTCTTCCACGTTGGTTCCGGCAAGCTGGGGCAGGCCGGCGGCATCGAACTTTTTGCCGGGGACAGCCAGCACAAGATCGCCGGAGTAAACCAGGACGGTCAGAATAACAACGGCCCATTCCGGTTCAAGCCGCAGGGTCTGCGGGGCAAGGTACTCGACGCCGAGCACATCCCGGATCAATTCAGAGCGATTGACCACCTGGCCACGCCCCTTCTTTTTGAGCAGACCGAGGATATGCTTGGCATACCTGGATCGGTATGGATCAAGCCTTTCACCATCAAGCAGTTCCAGGGCATCGAGAACAGCCGCAGCCTGTTTGGTACGGCTTTGACCGCCAATGGCCCGCATGGCGTCCTGCGCGGCCTGTGCCCGGTTGTCGCCGGTGATGAGAATTGAAAAACACGGATATTCCGGTGCTTGTTCCTGGAAATTCGTGCTCAGGCAAATGCCTGCCACCGTGTTTACCAAATCACGGAAATTGATCCGCTCGTGGGGGGCGATGCCGGACAGATCGCGTATGGATTTGCCTTTGGCCCACTCGGTGATGGATTTACCGCGCCCCTGGTAGGTGAGTTCGAATGAATCCGCCATGTGCTTCTGCAACCATTTCACCAAATTCCGCAGGAAGTTTGACGACTTGGATTCATAGGTGGATCTGGCGTGTCCGGAGGAGGTGGATGCCAGATCAAGCGCAGCAGCATAATTGCTGAGTGTGGTGCGGAACTCGTCATCGGAATTCGTCAGAACCAGGAAGACTTCATCAGCCTTCTTCTCGTCCTTGAAATGCGGGGCTTCAAATGGCTGGATGAAATAGAGATAAAAATCCCTCGGCGGAACAGCCGTAGATCGTTCGTCGGGTGCGCCGAAGAAAAGATATCCCAGGCGGGATGCCTTATGTTCCAGCCATTCCAGTTCATGCTGCCATATATTGTAGCCAGTAATATAGGTCTGATCGGTGCATTCCATAACCCTTTTCAGGGCTTCGTAGTAGTAGCGGTCAAGCTGGGATGTATCGAGACTTTCAGCCCGCTTTTCAATCAGTGCGTCAAAGTCATCAGTCTTCTTGAGATCAAGATAATACTGCCGATTATCCGGGTTGGCGGAAATGAACTGCCCGCTGACGGTCTTATGAATTTCCCGCAGAACGGTCTCCACCTGGGATAGCAGGTCATCGGCCGGATCACCCCCCAGATCCTCGATGCCCGGCTGATAAAGACAGAGCGTATCCCGCAGTTCCTTTGGCGTAGCCCCTATCGAGGCATAGATGTCGCCGGTGGTGAGCCGATGCACTGACAGGGCATGAATGAGCCGCAGCGCCATGGGCTTGTATGCGGGGCGGGTAAATGCCTGCTGTATGCGTGATTCCAGCACCTGGCTGCAATCAATGACGGCCCTGATATCTGGCACCGCACGGAACGAAGGATTTTCACACAGCGTGGTCCAATAGGTATCGCAGGCAATAAGACCTGGTCGGTCTTCCGGCATGTCTTCGTTCAAACGCTTCTTCATCGCCCTGGACAAGGTTTTGAGTACCTCGCGTTTTTCCACCGCAGTAACACGCTCAAACGTATCAATGTAGTCCGGATGTACCGGGAACAAGCGAACGAATTCGTCCATACGTTCGTTCATATGCCCGTAGAATTTGGCAAAGGGCGTCAGGTACTCCCGGATATCGGCCTGCTGGTCCGCGGTTTTCTTGAGAAGTCGCTCGGCAACCACGAATTTTACATCTTTACGGGCAATGAGTACCTGTTCGAAGCGATCCTTAACCCTGCGGATGCTGTCTGACACAAAGGAAAAGCGGGGGCTGTCAAAGATGGCCTCCTGCACACCGGCCATGAAGCGGAACCTCAGATCCTTACAGACTTCTCCGATCTCGCGCAGGAAATTGAGGTCAAGGATGAGCTCCATATCCCTCCGTGTGCGGAGATAATCAAGCAATTCGTCCACCACCAGGAGCAGTCCGTTATCCGGATATTCTTGATGAAACCCGGCCATCATCTCTTCAAAAGATCGCTTGTTGTTAACCACATCGCCAGCAGAAGGAAAAGTGTAGTTCACGCCTATCTCTGCCAAATGCTCTTCAAGTTCGGCCACGATAATGTCACGCAGGGACATGGCGGTGGCGCCGATCTCGGTACGTACAACTTTGAACTTTCCGGCAATCCGTGATGCTGCATGGGCGACTTCTGCATTGTTCAGACCGGGGGCGAGTTCAGGGTTCTCGGCAAGTCCGGAGATCACCGACATGAGGTGCGATTTACCGGTGCCGTAGTTCCCGACGACAAGCAGCCCTTTATTGTCAACAGGTTGATCAAACTGAAGCTGGGGAATAACGAGATTAGTAAGCTTCTCAGCCATTTCATCAGAAATGACGTAGGTATTCACAAGCTGACGGGCAGCAACGGCTTCGTCAGCGTCCCGCAACTGGACCACGGACTCAATTGGCTCAAACCGGATCAGATCACCGTATTTCATTCCACATGCCTTCCTGTAATTTTCATTGTCATATCAAGCGTATAAACCGGAAACAACAAATAACAATATCCAAATAACAAATAAATTCCAAATTTCAATATCCAAAATTCAAATAAATTCAAATAAATTCTGATTTATTCTGTCATTTGCCATTTGAGTATTGTGATTTATTTAACTTGCCACCAGAAAATCACGGATCATGTAGCGATGGTATTCCGGATGCTCCGGTACGGCATAGGTCATGCGGTCGCCATCAACGGAGCCATTCCATGCAGCAACCACAGTCTTGTTACGAGAAAGTCCCTGCAGAAGCCGTAAAGGGTCCTGCTTCAGGGACACGTCAAACAAAATCTCTATGTTGTCAAGTAAAACAATTTCACCGGCGGCATCGTTTATGATCTCTCTCAGCAGCCGGGGAAGCTGCAAAGATCGCTGACGCTCAGTAAGATCAAGCATCCGGCGTGACAGCTTCAGATTGATGTTAATCAGCGGAGCGCCAACGCGCTCTCGTACGTCCTGAAGCGCAGTGGTTTTCCCTGCTCCTGCCGGGGCCACGACCAGCATGAGCCGATGATATAGTTCATCTGCCTGTTTGATCTTCCGAACAACCTGATCCGCGAGCGGCTCTGTCATTACTGCTCACTCCTTAATAAATGGCTGACCTTAAATTATACGGCAACTCAGCCATATAGTTAGTTATTTCACCGACAGCATAAATTTATGCCGCAATTCGGATCACCCATACCTGAAACAGACCCCATATTCAATTCGCAGAAAGCGGTAAGTAATGCTTTTTCATGCCTTATGGCAAACCGCACGGATTTATGCCGCTTTTCAGTTTCGGAGCTTCCGTCCGTACCTTATACCTTAAATATTAAATATAATTCGTCAGCCATAAGTTCTGAAAGCTATCAGACTGAAATCATAGTTATAAAGTTCGATTTTTGTCCTTAAACGGCCCGTTTCTGACACCGAAAGGGGCTTGTTTCAAATTTTATAAATAAATAGCACTTCTGTTTGCAAGAATCAAGGCGATTTTATAAAAACTCAGGGCAACCGCATGAAGGGCACTGGTTCAGTTCAATGGGATTTTTTAGGAAAATCAGCCCGCATTCTGTTTGAAAACCGACGGTTATCAGTCTTTTTGTATATTTTGATAACCGTCTGATTTTAATATGATTCCCATTCAACTGAACCCGTGCCGAGACGGGCTGAAAATATGAAAATCCTCAGCCCCCGGATTCACGGGCTGCCGGCTGACAGGCATATTCCGGCAGGCTGTCTTTGATGCCGTTTTTCAGAACGGTAACTGTCTGAAATCGCGTAAAACCACAAAATCCGTTAGTGCTAGTACAGCAACTTGTAAATTCCTCCCCCCTTCGTAAAGGGGGGCCGGGGGGGATTTCTGTCGCAACAGCCTTTTTCAGCAAGAAAAATCCCCCCGGCCCCCTTTACGAAAAAGGGGGGCGAACTTGTAAGTTGCTGTACTAGAAACCTTGATTACCATGTAAAACGAAGATGTTCCCTGCTTGGAAATAAACCCTGACCACCGACACAAAACGCGAAATTCGGGGGAAAATCATCACCTCAGATCAAATACTTGGGAAATAAAACAGCTCATTGCCTCAAGTGTTGCTGTTTCCTGATGTCGGTGCGGGGAATGCCCGCAATCCGGAAGCATCACCAGTTCCGCGCCTGCTCCGGCCTGACTCACAATGGCCTCGGGCTGTGCCCGCGTACCGTATTCGTCATCCTCCCCTTGAATGACAAGCATCGGAACCCTGATACCAGGAAGATATTCCTCCAGGTTCCAGTGAACGAACTCGGGGTGCAGCCAGACATCATTCCATCCTCGGAACGCACAATCCGTGTTTGCACCGTGGTATTTTTCCAGCTTCCTGCGCATATTGCTGTCTCTGTAAGCTGATTTCGCTTTCTGAATCGAGCGCACCGTTATTTCTTCACAAAACACATGGGCCGCTTCGGTAATCAGTCCGCGCAAGGGGATTGCCGGTGTCCCCCCTGCATAGATGATGGCAACCGAACCTCCGTCCGAATGCCCTATCAATATACATTCCCGAATGCCGGCAGTTCTGATCAGTTCAGGCAGGACATCCAGACCTTCGTCGTGCATAAAACGGATCGGACGGGGCAATTCACACGGATCGGAATGCCCGTATCCTGAACGGCTGTAAACAAGAGCACCGTATCCGGTGGCGGCAGACAGTCTGGCCGGGAAGTCCTTCCATAAGGCAATGCATCCCAGTCCTTCGTGCAGGAATACAAGGGTAGGGGCCTCTTCCGGAGGTGGGCCATGCCATTCGGTTTCCAAACGATTACCGCATATAGTCAGATAGTTGTGCATTTTTTGAGAGCTATGATTCATAATATTTTTACTGATTATAACGGATTTTGGGGATGGTATTTTTTGTCCCGGAGGGACATCTGAAAATAGCCCGGCAATTCATTGCCGGGTAAGAGACATGAACATCTCCCGGAGTCCCGCAGGGACGACTGAA
>JAUCGG010000208.1 GCA_030378015.1 Desulfococcaceae bacterium HSG8 | reverse complement strand
TTCTTTGAAACCGGGCCTCGAATATGAGTTCAGATTCAAGGTTCCGGAAGATAAAACCGTCCCGTATATTTATCCTGATGCTTCTGAGTTTAAGGTGATGCCGAAAGTTCTGGCCACAGGATACATGGTGGGGCTATTCGAATGGACATGTGTTCAGGCCATAGAACCTCATATAGACTGGCCCCGTGAGCAGACAGTGGGTATTGGTATCCAATTGAGCCACACTGCTGCAACACCGCCCGGCCTGACTGTCACCGTAAAAGTAAAACTGGAAAAAGCAGAGGGGCGCAAACTCACCTTTTCCTTTACTGCTGACGACGGGGTGGATAAAATCTCCGAAGGAACACATGAAAGGGTTTGTGATCAACGCTGAAAAATTCAATGAGAAGCTGTCGGAGAAGATAAAAAATTCCGGGCTGTAAATTCTGATCACGTTTAATTTCAGAATCAATTCCGAAAGCAAAGCTCCCTTCAGGGTGCTTAAACTTTAAGCCGGGGGATTGATCCCTCGGCTTCGAATTCCGGAAATTGTGAACATATTAAAATGCTTGTAAATTCCTCCTCCCTTTCGTAAAGGGGGCCGGGGGGATTTTTATCGCAACAGCCTTTTTTCGCAAGAAAAATCCCCGGGGAATTTACAAGTTGCAGTACTAACGGCTTCATTATTCTCGTTCCCAGGCTCTGCCTAGTACACTGAGGCAGAAGTTCGGTACCTGAAATTATGCAGCCCGCGCCTTTGTGCCTTCGTGGCATTAACCTGGGAGAACACAGATATAATGCCACAAAAACACGAAGAAACACAAAGAACCTTCGTGAGACTTCGCGCCTTTGTGCCTTCGTGGCATTAACCTGAGAGAACACAGATATATAGCTATGAGACTTTCAAAATTAACCCTGAAGAACTTCAAAAATATCGGGATCGAAAACGGCCTCCGCTTGAATGACCTGAATATCCTTATCGGTCCGAACGGATCGGGAAAGAGCAACCTGATCGGTGTCCTCAGATTTATGAAAGGCTGCCTGATGGCAACTCCTGACGAGGGGAGAGGTATTACCGATTTTGAGGAAGCGGTTATTGAATTCGGAGACACCAAAATTCTGGATACCACAATTAAGGCGCCCGCGACCATTGGGTTTAAATTCGAATTTGATCCCACCAAAGAGGACTTCGCGAACATTGAATTCAGGTTGGAACTCTTTTTAAAAGGCTACGATACAAGCCCGGCAATCAGGAGTGAAATCCTCTGTTCGCAACCCGATAATCAGGGCACTGATCCGTTTTACTATTATAAGACACATGATGTCATCGGTACCGGTGTCGTTTCCGCATACAATGATGAATCCAAGACAAGGAGTCATTTTGAAAGACTGTATAATGTCCCGGTAAACAGGCTGACACTGAGTTCGATTCCGGAATTGCTGGAACTCAGTAAATTTCCCCCTGAAAACACACCTGTTTATAAAATACGCAGGCAAATGCTGGACGCCATATCCAGATGGCGTTTTTATAACGCTAATGACATGAACCTGAGAAACATACGCAATTCAGAGCCGAAGATCGGGTCAGGCGATCTGTTCCTTTCCTATTCGGGTGAAAACCTGCCCTTAGTACTGGACAATCTGATTCAGAAAGATTTTGAATTTGAAGAAAGAATCAATAACGCAATGAGAACTCTTTTTCCCATGACACGAAAAATAAGGACTGTCCGCTCAGGCCGTCTGAGACTGACTGTGGAATGGTATATGGATGGGAGCAATGATCGCTTCTATCTGAATGATATGTCAGACGGTTCGGTGAGAATGCTGTGCTGGGCAGTTGTCCTGCATTCCCCTGAATTGCCCGCCTTGCTGGTCATTGATGAACCAGAAACAGGATTGCATCCGGCTTGGATGAAAACCTTGGCCGAGTGGATCAAAACAGCATCTGAAAGAACCCAGATTATCGTTGCCACCCACAGCCCTGATCTGTTGGATCACTTTACCGACAGATATAAAGATGTTCTCCGTTTTGAGTATGACGGAAATACCCATTTTACTCCCGGAAGATTACCCGAAGCAGAGCTGAAAACCCGGCTTGATGAGGATTGGGAATTAGGCGATCTCTATCGGGTCGGAGATCATGCGGTCGGGGGCTGGCCATGGTAGTCTGGTTGTTTGCAGGGGGCGGAGAATCTGAGATTGAGGGGCTTGTGCCATTTTTCCGAAAGAACTTTCCTCACTGCCATTTTGAGAGGCTGACACCGGCTAAGATTAAAAAAGGGCCCAAACCCGGGAAAAAGAGAAATGGGCCTGGCCTGACAGGTAAAGGTTTCGCATATCAGATAAGAAAGGTTCTGGCAACCGCTCTTTTATCCGGAACCTGCGATCTGATTCTTGTTTTGGACGACTTGGATTGCAGGGATGCCGGCAGACAGAGAGAAATTTTTTCTGCTGCGATTGACAGTGTTTCGGGCATCAGACGATTTATCGCTTTTGCCGTACCGGAACCGGAGGCTTGGATTATAGCGGACTGGGAAAACACATTTGCAAAGCATGTTGATTTCCGATCTTTTCATGAGGGTCTGCGTTACAAACTCAGCAATGATTATCATATATCTTTTGATAATCCTGAATCTTTCTCCGAATATGACAAAGAAAAGGATTCGTGCAAAGAAAAACTGTCCCAGGCAATCATTGATGCGGTACATGAAGAATCGCTAAGATTAGGCAAACGAGTGGAACGCTATTCCAAAGCGAATCATACGCCTCAGTTGCTTAATGATACCGATCCCAAAAAAGTTGCAGGTAAATGCCCTTTTTTCAAAGAATTATATCTATGTTTATCTGAGAAAATATTTTGTATCTGAATCGCTATTGTGTATCCCGGATGCGTTCCCACGCAGAGCCCGGGCTTCGCTTTGCAAAGCTTTTCGCCTAATTCATCGGTTTTACGCTTCGCTCCGCCACCTTGCATTTTTACATTTTCGGGGTTTTATTCTGACTTCCCTAAAAAATATCCTGCCCGGCTGCCTCAGCAAATTTTCCCTGGATGACAGCATGGGCCAGTTTTTTTAATTCGCCGGCCATACAGCGATCCTTTTTCACAAGGGGAAATATTTTCATCACTTCCTCAACAACCTTCTCGCAAGGCCTGCTTAACCAGGTCTGATGCCTTTCTTTCAGTATATGTTCCAGCCTTACGTCCAGTCTGACCCGGAATCCCTCTCCTTTTTCCCTGAGTCTCTTCTCCAGGGATTTTTTCAGCGCGGCGTCATAGCTTTCACGGGCTGATTTTGTCTCCCTGACTTCTTCGTCTGACAGGGTAATTTTCGAAGGGATATGATCATGTATCTTCCGAATGGCCGCGGCCTGGGAGCACATGGCTAATTCTATGGCAAGAACTTCGGCAAGCCTGGGAATAGTTTCCCAGACCCGTACGGCCAGTCCAGCACTCATGCTGACATGATCTTCCTGCCCCGCATCAGTGGAGAGTGAAAAAAGATGGGTCGGCATACATGCTCCCCATATCTGGTTCGTCAGTGCAGCGGACGTATATTCGGAGAGCATCATCCCGGAGGAAATAGCGGCTTCGTCATCATCTGATTCAGGCCATTTCAGATCCGCACCAAGCCCCTTATTCCGTCCCTCATCAACATATCGGGCGCACCGCATGTTGGACAATCGGGATATTATCCCCATGGCCTGCATAAAATTGTACAGTTTGACTGCTACGGGCATACCGTGGAAATGCCCGCCACTGATGATTTCGGTAAACTGATCCGGATGTTTCTCATCCGCCAGCAGCAGGGGGTTATCGGTAACGCTGTTCGCCTCGATTTCCAGGGTGGTACGAGCTGACTCGATCAGGTCATAACAGGTTCCCAGAATTTGCCCCGCACACCGGATACTGTAAGGATCCTGTATCTCACCATCTATTTTGTAAGGAACATGAGCCTTCCGAATAGGGGAGTCCTTCATGAGTTTCCATATCAGGTCAGCCATTTTCAACGCGCCGTTGTGGGGCCTTAGTTCATGAAACCCGGGTCTGAACGGGGTATCAGCGGCGAGCATGACCTGAGCGGATATGGCTGTGGTAATCGCGGCGGTTCTGAGAAGGTCCCTGAGTTTGAAATATGACAGGATTCCCAAGGCGTTAGAATACTGCACCCCGTTGGTCAGGGAAAGCCCTTCCTTCATCTCGGGACGAAAAAAAGACAGGCCCGCATCTTGCAACGCATCCGATGCCCTGACCGGTTCATCCGAGTCATTGACAAACACGGAGCCTTCCCCGATCATAGCAAGGGCAATATGAGACATGGGGCCAAGGTCTCCGCTGGCACCGACTGAACCGAGCATGGGAACAAGCGGCGTGATCTGATGATTCAGCATCTCTGTAAGCATCCGGACAGCATCGGAGCGGACACCGCTGTGTCCCCGGGCCAGGGAAACCGCACGCAGGAACATAGTGGCACGTACCACTTCAACCGGAGCAGGCTCACCCACGCAGCACGCGTGGGATCGGATAAGGTTTTCCTGGAGAGCAGAAAGCTGGTTTTCCGGAACCGGGACATCTACGTTATGCCCGAACCCGCGATTAAAGCCATATGCCGGTTCCTTTGTTTCCTGAATCTTTGCTGCAATCTGGGATCGCCGTTCGTCAAGCATGTCGAATACCTGCTGATCCACTTCTACAGCACCGCCATTAGCGACATTCAGGACATCCTCCGGGCTTATGGGATAAAGTTTTTTGTCTTTTTGAAATTTCAGGGTGATCATATCTTGTAGTCTCCTTATCGTGATGCGTGATGGGGTACGTGATGCGTGATGCGTGATGCGTGGATGAGCGAGGCCCCTTCCGCGCTCGGTTCGGATTGACAATCCGAACCCCCGCACATGCGGGGATTTGTCAATCCCCGCGAGCTTGGGAGATTAAGATGAGCGATGCCCCCTCCGCGTTCGGTTCGGATTGGCAAATCCGAACCCCCGCACATGCGGGGATTTGTCAATCCCCCGCGAGCTTGGGAGATTAAGATGAGCGAGGCCCCCTCCGCGCTCGGTTCGGATTGGCAAATCCGAACCCCCGCACATGCGGGGATTTGTCAATCCCACGCGAGCTTGGGAGATTAAGATGAGCGAGGCCTCTCCGCGCTCGGTTCGGATTGGCAAATCCGAACCCCCGCACATGCGGGGGATTTGTCAATCCCACGCTGTCAATCCCCCGCGAGCTTGGAAGATCAAGATGAGCGATGCCTCTCCGCGCTCGGTTCGGATTGGCAAATCCGAACCCCCGCACATGCGGGGGATTCGTCAATCCCCCGCGAGCTTGGGAGATTAAGATGAGCGATGCCCCTCCGTGCTCGGTTCGGGTTGGCAAATCCGAACCCCCGCACATGCGGGGGATTTGTCAATCCCCCGCGAGCTTGGGAGATTAAGATGAGCGATGCCTCTCCGTGCTCGGTTCGGATTGGCAAATCCGAACCCCCGCACATGCGGGGATTTGTCAATCCCCCGCGAGCTTGGGAGATTAAAATGAGCGAGGCCTCTCCGCGCTCGGTTCGGGTTGGCAAATCCGAACCCCCGCACATGCGGGGGATTTGTCAATCCCACGCGAGCTTGGGAGATTAAGATGAGCGATGCCTCTCCGCGCTCGGTTCGGATTGACAAATCCGAACCCCGCACATGCGGGGGATTTGTCAATCCCACGCGAGCTTGGGAGATTAAGATGAGCGATGCCTCTCCGCGCTCGGTTCGGATTGACAAATCCGAACCCCGCACATGCGGGGGATTTGTCAATCCCCCGCGAGCTTAAATGGAGCATCACGCATCACGCATCACGTTTCACGTTTCACGTTTCACGCATCACTTTTAGCCTACTGCCTGCTCAACAATTTCCGCCTGTTCCTGCCTGTAGAGATTGGCAAAGCCTGTTGCGGGGCTGACGGCTGTTTTTCTGCCGATATACGCCACCGGGTTGCCGATCAGGATTTCCAGGCGTTCGCGAATGAAAGCCGAGGCTCCCATATTGGCCGGTTCTTCCTGCATCCAGCACCACTGGTCTGTATTCCGATATTTTTCAACCACCTTTTCCAACTGTGCGCGTGGGAAAGGATAAAACTGCTCCAATCGTATGATCGCGATGTCATAAGCCTTCAGTTCCTCCCGTCGCTGAAACAGGTCATAATAAATCTTCCCGCTGCAGAAAATCACCCGGCGGGGAGCCTCGGGGCTGGCCGGATCATCAAGGATCTCATGAAAATGCCCGGAGGTCATGCCAGAGAATTCGGAAATTGCCAGGGGGTGGCGCAGAAGACTTTTGGGGGCCATGATGATTAAGGGTTTCCTAAAACTGCTGATTGCCTGGCGGCGGAGCAGATGGAAATACTGGACCGGCGTGGTGAGATTGCAGACCTGGATATTGTTCTCCGCACACAATCCCAGGAAACGCTCCAGCCGGGCGCTTGAATGTTCGGGGCCCAGCCCTTCCAGTCCGTGCGGAAGCAGCATGACAAGCCCGCTCAGTCTCTGCCATTTGGATTCTCCGCTGGTGATGAAAAGGTCAATAACCGACTGCGCGTTATTGGCAAAATCACCGAACTGGGCTTCCCATATGACAAGCCCCCGGGGCTGCGTAACCGAATATCCGTATTCAAACCCGAGAACCCCGACTTCGGAAAGCGGGCTGTTCAGTACGCTGAATCGGCCATGATCTCCTCCGAGCCTGTTCAGCGGGATATAAATTTCCCCGGTTTTGAAATCCGCGGGAACCGCGTGGCGATGACTGAAAGTGCCTCGTCCGCTGTCCTGGCCGCTCAGACGAATCGGATCACCCTGGGACAGGATCGAGGCAAAAGCCAGGGCCTCGGCACAGGCCCAGTCAATTCCTTCACCGCTTTCAACAGCTTCGAGGCGTTTTTTCAGAAGTCTGTCCAGTTTGGGATGGAGTGAAAATCCCTGGGGAACCTCATTGATACTGCGAGCAAGGGAAATGAGTTTTTCCTCTTCCACACCGGTCTCCGATGGTTCATGGGAGAAGTTTCCATGAAATCCCTGCCAGTTTTCGTAAAACCGGGGACGAGGGAGAACCCCTGGATTTTCCTGGGCAGCATTGAAGGCTTCTTCCAGGCACTGGTTGATGCCTTTCCCGATATCATCTGTTTCCGTTTTTCCGATCAGGTTTTCCTCAGTCAGTTTTTGCGAGTAAATCTGGTAAAGCGGGGGGCGTTCCCTGATCCTTTGGTACATCTGTGGCTGGGTGAAATAGGGCTCGTCTCCTTCATTATGGCCGTAGCGGCGGTAACAAATCAGGTCAATGACAACATCCTTGCCAAAAACCATGCGGTAGTCCGCGGCAAGTTTGGCAGCATGAACCACGGCTTCGGGATTTTCCCCGTGAACATGAAAGATGGGAATCATGAGCATTTTGGCGACATCCGTGGAGTAGCGGGTGGAGCGGGCATTTTCAGGCAGGGTGGTATAGCCGATCTGGTTATTGATGATAATATGAACAGTGCCCCCTGTGCTGTAGCCATCCAACTGGGACATGTTGAGGGTCTCAGGCACTACGCCCTGGCCGGCAAATGCCGCATCGCCGTGAATCACAAGGGGGAGTATCTGATTCGGTTTGCCTGATTCCAGCATATCCTGACGGGCTTTTGCAATGCCTTCGATCACGGGGTCAACTGATTCCAGGTGACTCGGATTGCTCATCAGGAGCACCTTCAGGGTCCGTTCATTTGCCAAATGAATATCAGCCAGGTATCCGTTGTGATATTTCACATCCCCTGATCCGATAAGGCTTCCCGGGTCATAGCTGTTTATAAATTCACGGAAGATATCCTCGTAGGGTTTGTAAAGGATATTGGTCTGAACATTCAGCCTGCCCCGGTGTGCCATGCCGAGGATGATTTCCTGGCATTCCAGTTCTGAAACATGGAGGAAAATCGCGTCCAGCATGGGAATGAGCGCGTCCGCTCCTTCAAGAGAGAACCGGGTCTGCGCCATGTATTTTTTATGGAGAAACTGCTCAAACAGTGCCGCCTGACACAGCTTGTTCAGAATCCGGACTTTGGTTTCCCGGTCATATACCGGCTGATTCCGAACCGACTCCATCCGGTCCTGGAGCCAGCGGCGTTCTTCAGGATCCTGGAGGTGCATGTATTCAACGCCTATGGAGCGGCAATAGGTTTCCCGGAGAACCTGGATGATATCCCGGAGTCTGGTCTGCCTGGTCTGGGAGAAACGCCGGGTGTAAAATTCCGCGTCCAGATCATCAGGAGTCAGACCCAATGCGGAAAGCTCCAGAAGCGGATGGCTGACAGGGCATGAAGTGAGGGGATCAAGACATGCCAGCAGATGCCCCACATCCCGGTAACGATATTTGAGGGCTTCCACACGGGACTGGCGCAATGCCTGATCTTCGGTACAGGTAAGGGCCGCGTCATCCGGCTCCCTGGTATCTGCCAGTTCAAACCCCTCGAAGAAAAACTGCCAATCCCTGGATACTGCATTGGGATCAGCTTTCCATGACTGATATTGTGCGTCAATATATGCTGCATTCAAGGTTTCAGTGAGTTCCATTTTTATCCTCAGTTTTAATTCAATTTAGATCGAAATTCCAAATTTCAATTCCGTTCGGATCAATTCCCATCTCACGGAGTTTTTCCGCAAGTCTTTCTGCCCGCAGTCTTTCCTGCTTTGCCCGTGCTGGTTCCTGTTTTGCCCGCAAATTACATCGCCCCTTCGGGGCTGAACCGCATCGGTTCCTAACCCCGGGATTGAAATCCCGGGCTATGTTAACCATGCCCCTCCGGAGCAATGCCGGAGCCTTGCCCCGGAGGGGCACTGTAACGTAGCTTGGGATTTTAATCCCAAGAGTTTGGCAAAATGTGCGGCCTGTGATTTGCCAAACTGCAAGTTTGGCACTCCGTTTTTTCTGATTATAACGGATTTAGGGGAGGGCACAACACCCTGAAATTATTAAACAGCAAAACGGCAGATCTGTCCGTTCCGGGACATTGCGGACCGGATGGCCGGCATATTTTTTCCTTCGGAAGCTGCCGTTTCCGGGGAATGCCCGGGGCCTTGTAAAAACGGAAAGCCGCGGGCAGACTCCCGGAACCGGGGCATCCCCTAAATCCGTTATAATCAGAAATTTTTCAAGTGTTTTTATAAAGCTGTCATAGCATTTCAGACCGCTCAGCGTCACTCGGATTTTCCAAATCCTTATTTTTCGTTTCGCATCGCTTTGAGAAATATCTTCATCGAAAATCTCTGTGAGTTCCCTGCAGAAATCATGGGCGAGCTTCAATTCGGGAGAATGGCCGAACAGACATTTCAGAACTTCTTTTTCCTCATCGCTCAGACTTTCCTCTTTTTTTCGTAATATCCGCATCGCATTTTTCAATTTCCCGTATTCGTCTTCTGACAATTCCTTTTTCAGACGCCTTATCTCATTTTTGCGAAGTCCGTCAAAGCCTTTTCTGTACAACCTGGCGACATGAAAGCGGTCTGCTACGATCCTCATCCTTTTTCCGAAAACCTCCTTTGCCGCATTGATAAATCCCTCGTACAAGTCCGAGCATACCCCCCGGATTTTCTTCCTCAGCCTTTTCGGAATCGTTTTCAGAAACTTCTTCACGGTTTCTTTTTTACGGTCTCCGAGGACTGCCAATATCAGTGTTTCTCCTTCTGTTGTAAGGCATGTCACAATCGTTACAAAATCCTTATGCCCTTTTTTCAGTGAAATTTCATCAAGACCTATGGTATCAATTCCCGTGATCTCATCCCAGTCGGGTTCCGAAGCAATACGACGAGTAATAATTCCGGTCACAGCCTCGTACCCGAGGTCTTCTTTAATACTCACATCTTCTATGGTGCTGTTAATCATCTGAACTGATATGTATTTTTCATACTCTGCCGTATGCGGACTTCTCTGTTCATACCACGACGCCTTCTGCGTAGTTACCGGATTGCCCTTGCAACGCGTACACTGATATCTCGGCGGACAGATACGGATGTAAGTCTTTCTCCCGAAAACGGAGAGATGGCGAAGCGTGATCTCTCTCCCGTGACCGTACGGCTTGTCAGTTTCCGCTCCGCATCTCCCGCATCGGGTTCCTTCGGCGGTACTCCTCACCGTTATTATGACATCTCCTTCTCTGTTTATCTCCGTTTTTTCCACAGTGATGTCCGGAATATTCAGCAGTTCTTCCAAGTCCGGAAATCTGCCCGGAGAAGTATTCCGGGACGGAAAAGTCAGAGGAATCCGGGGAAACGGATACAGAGATTTGCGGGTTATCACGTTATCCGTATCTTTCCCGCATGGAAAATGCGGATCTTCCGAGGGGAAATGAAAAGGACGGTTTTCCGGTCTTAAAATATTCTCTGTTTCGGATACCATGTTCATGTACTGTTTTCTCCTTCCGGGTTCTTTGTTTCTGTTTCCGATTTCATAACTGATACTGACAGATATGATATATAGCACACTGCTATCATTATGTCACCGTAAAATTTTATCGGACAGGGCATAAAAAATAAAAACGGTGTCTCCCGT
>JAUCGG010000207.1 GCA_030378015.1 Desulfococcaceae bacterium HSG8 | reverse complement strand
TTAAGNNNTCTCCCATAAAATAAACTACCCAGTTAAAGGCTTAATGATGACATCCCATTTAGGCAATAAACTTGAACGTTCAATTCTTTTTTCGTAGGGTTACATAATAAAATACGGAGATTATCTATCCCTTTCAGGGCATTACCCCGAAGGGGTTAGATAATCCAGCCCAGGGTCAGCGCAGCGCCACCCTGGGAACGGGAAACGCCACTCACGCTTCGCTCGCTCTGCAAAAAATTCATTTTTGCACTCCTTTGGCTGCATATCTTTCCGCTGAATACTTCTCGCTATAAGGATTTGATATAATATGAATCCTGTTTCTTATATATGAAATCCGTGTAGCGGAAAGCAACAACAACGATAAAATAAATCAGATTTTCATAAAATTTTTTAACTGTTTGATATAAAATAATAAATCTTGAAATGACATAATGACAGCCCAGGATTTCTACCCAAGACCGATATGAGCGCATGCTATGAACTTCGCAACTTCGTCACAGGAGTTCCTCAGAATATTTTTTATCGGAATTCGGATTGCAAAGTGCTTCCGGAAAAACATCAGAAGTACGTCAGGGAAAGGGAGATTCGGAAAAATGAAAGCTCAGTCAGAACAGATCAGCAAATACTTCGGGCAGACTGCTTACAACATAAGGTTTTTAAACCGGGGCAATCTGCATCAGATTACCGAACTGAACGCGCATGTCATGAATAACATAGATGACCCGGTGATGTATCATCCGCCTTATGATGTAGAGCTTTTAAGCTTCTGCCTCTGCGAAGGCTTGGCCATAGGTGTTTTTTACGAAAACCGCCTGGTTGCATATCAGGTAACTTATTACTCTGATTCCCGCTGTGAAGATCCGGGAGCAGACCTCGGAATTCCTAATATCCGGACGAGAAATGCTGCCCAGTTTCACGGTATTGCTGTGCATTCGCTGTGCAGAAGCAGGGGATTCGGACTTGCAATGACGAAATACGCTATACACGCTGTCAGAAATGCGAGGGTTTCCCATGCTGCCGCAACCTGTCATCCGGACAACCTTCACAGCCTGACGATTCTCTTCACATCAGGCTTCCGCATAAAAGGTCTGAAGAATAAGTACGGCGGCAAACTGAGATATATTCTGCACAAAGAGTTCGGAGGTGACGGTTTCAGTCCGGGTGTCAGGGCGGTTGCTGACCACAAGGATATAAAAACTCAGAAACGGATGCTGGCAGAGGGATATGTCGGCGTGGGGACAGAGAAATCCGATGAGGGGTACGGAATTGTATTTGCCAGGTAAACCGGTGCCGGTTCGAGAGAAGAACCGGCGCTACAATACTTTTCCCCGTTTTTTGGCGGATTTTTTCCCTGGCTTCTACCGCTTTCAGGTGTTTACATTCCGGGAGAATCCTGTATTCTCCAGATCAGCTTGGCAACTCAGGGAGTCTCAGTCAGCTAAATTCATGAAAACGGGCGTTCATCAGATAGAAAAAGTTTGCGCCTTCAGGCAGAATGCTCTTTGGGCGGAACCGCCTGTTTTACAGGAACCGCCTAAAGGCGGAACTACGAACCCGGCCTTCTCTCTGCGCCTTAGTGCCTTTGCGGGAGAAAATCCGAAGCCGGAATAATCTGAAAAAGGCAGTATCGAAATCTGAATGATAAACGGAAAGGAGAAAAATCAGAATGAAAACAGAATTACAGCAAACCCTGTCCGGGATCGAAGTAACCGAGCCGTCTGTATCAGGCATGTTACAGGTTTTCGGACTGCGCTGGGCGATCACAGGCGATCTGTTTTATATCACGCTTGATGAAGCCCTGGCTGATGAGACACTGGAGATTACCGAAGTCAGCGAAGGCGGAGAAGTCCCCACGCTCATGGTAATCAATAACAGCGGCACAATGATTTTCCTGATGGCCGGAGAACAGCTCATCGGTGCAAAACAGAACCGTGTGCTGAATGTGAGCCTGATGATTGCCGCGCATGGCAAAGTTCCGATTCCGGTTTCCTGCACGGAACAGAAACGGTGGAGTTATCGTTCTCGGAAATTTCACAGTTCGGGAAGTATTTCCCACGGTCGTCTCCGCAGGCAGATGGCTGAGGATGTTTATGACGGTTATCACACCATGTGCCGCCCCGTTTCAAAACAGGACAGGGTATGGAGCGAGGTGAATCGGAAGCTGAACAAAATGAATACCCTGTCAGGGTCGGATGCTCTTGAGCAGGTGTATGAGGACCATCAGGCAAAGATCGAAGATACGATTCGGGATGTCCGGGTTCCCGAAGGCTGCTGCGGTGCGGTGTTCGCATTCAACGGAAAAATCGCAGGCATGGATATTTTCGACAAACCCTCCACATTGTCGAAACTCCTGCCCAAGCTGATCCGGGGATATGCCATCGACGCGATGGAGGAAAAAAGTACTGATCGGGTCAGTCGCGAAGCTGTTAAGGACTGGATTTGTTCCGTAACAGAGGCTCAGTTTGATTCGTTCGAATCACCGGGTCTGGGCTTTGATATTCGCATCAGATCGGGGAGTCTGATCGGTGACAGCCTCCTGGTTGATGAATGCCCGGTGCATGTGGAATTGTTTCCCGGGGCCAGATAAAGCAGGACTCGGAATCGGGGGATGCAAAGCTTGCTTTGCGAGTCGTGAAACCGCGTAACACTGAGATTAAGCTTTGGGATTCCTCGGAATCGGGGGAGTGCAAAGCTTGCTTTGTGAGTTCCTGTATCCGGGCACGACTCGCAAAGCAAGCTTTGCCCGATTTTTCCTCGGCAATTTATTTTACTCCCATATGAACTACACAGATTGCATTCAGGGAGGATTGATTGAAATTTAATAAGGATAATAAAACTCAGCGGCAAAAAATAATTTATTCGACTATAAAATTTATAAAATAAACATGTTAGAGAAATTCTGATTACAAATCATCCGATTTCTGCCCAAAGGCTGATTCCGGGTGTGCTAATAAAAGAGGCAACTTCAGCAGGAGCGGATTTACTCCTTCTGAATCTATAAAACTGATAAATTGCCGATGGCGCAGGACAGAGTTACTTCTCTATAAAACACTCTGTCCGATTTTTTCTCGGCAATTTTCGTTCCCAGGCTCTGCCTGGGAACGCATCCGGCGAGGCTCTGCCTCGTGTTTCATCGTAAGACTGATGAGTTAATCGAAATATCTCGCAAGGCTTCGGCGAGAGCCCAGTCGAACGGCAGAGCCTTGCGAAACGCATTCCCAGGCGGAGCCTGGGAACGAGTAGAAATGACAATTTGCCGATGGCGCAGGACAGAGTTACTTCTCTATAAAAAACTCTGTCCGATTTTTCCTCGGCAATTCTCGTTCCCAGGCTCTGCCTGGGAACGCATTCGGCGAGGCTCTGCCTCGTGTTTCATCGTAAGACTGATGAGTTAATCGAAATATCTCGCAAGACTTCGGCGAGAGCCCAGTCGAACGGCAGAGCTTTGCGAAACGCATTCCCAGGCGGAGCCTGGGAACAAGTAGAAATGACAATTTGCCGATGGCGCAGGACAGAGTTACTTCTCTATAAAACACTCTGTCCGATTTTTCCTCGGCAATTTATTTTACTCCCATCAGAACTACACAGATTGCATTTAGGGAAGATTGATTGAAATTTAATAAGGATAAGATAAGACTCCATCCTGATCAAATACAAATCAATGCGCCCTGAATATAATCTGTGTAGTTCCAAGGAGGATATCACAATGGCAAAATTAAATATTCCCCGCAAGCTGATTTCAGAGGATTCACATATAAAAAGTCCTCAGATTTCCGGATTCGGAAAAAGAATTCATCGTTCTTTTAAAAAATACAGGATCGTGTCCGGCTATGTATGCGAATATGAAGAGACAGAGGAAATTTGCAGCAGCGCAGCAATGCCCTTTCGTTCCAAGAAGAAAAAGAAAAAGAGTACAGAAAAAAATTGTTCCGCTGTAGCTCCTCCGTCCCTTCGTTCCAAGGAGAAAAAGGCTTTTAAAAAGAAGCCCCTGATACATACCCATGAAGGTGCAGAGGCATGTAAGATCAGTCCGGAACAGCAGCTCCGACGATCTGTGATGTCCTGTCTGCTGTGGGAAAACGAGTTTTACGAAGAGGGTGAGGCCATTGCGGATCGGATTGCCTCCCTGATTCCCCGGGTCGAACCTCGGAAGGTATCAGGAATTGCAGCCGAGGCACGGACAAAAATGAAACTTCGTCATATCCCGTTATTTTTATCCCGTGAAATGGCACGGCATCCGTCTCATAAAAAACTGGTTGCCGAAACATTGAAATCGGTGATACAACGACCTGACGAATTAACAGAGTTCCTTGCGATTTACTGGAAAGACAGGAAAGAATCGCTTTCGGCACAGGTAAAGAAAGGTCTGGCAGGTGCTTTCCCAAAGTTTGACGAATACCAGCTTGCAAAGTACAACCGGAACGGAAGAATCAGGCTTCGCGATGTCCTGTTCCTATGTCATGCCAAACCAGGGAACAAAGAGCAGGATGCCCTTTGGAAACATCTGATCAATGACGAACTGGCAGTGCCAGACACATGGGAAGTAGCGTTATCCGGGAATAACGGGATTTCCAAAAAGGAGAAATGGGAACGGCTCCTGAAGGAGAAACGGCTCGGAGCTATGGCCCTGCTTCGCAACCTGAGAAATATGAAAAAAGCGGATGCGGATGAATCTCTTATTATTCAGGCATTGCAGGATATTAAGCCGACGAGGGTGCTGCCGTTCCGTTTTATTGCGGCTGCCCGGTACGCTCCGCAATGGGAGCCGTATCTTGAGGAAGGCATGATGAAATGTCTGTCTGCCCAGAAAAAGCTGCCTGGGAAAACAATCCTGCTTGTTGATGTTTCCGGGTCAATGAATTGCCAGTTATCCTCCCGTTCCGACATGCTTCGTATTGATGCGGCCTGCGGTCTGGCTATCCTAGTAAGAGAAATATGCGAGCAGGTTGAAATTTTCTCTTTTTCAAATTCTGTTGTGCAGATTCCGCCCCGCCGCGGTTTTGCCCTCCGGGATGCTGTTGTCAGTTCCCAGCCCATGTGCGGAACATACCTGGGGAAAGCTGTAAGCGAGGTCGAAGATCGTGTCCGGGGATTTAATCGTCTTATTGTACTGACAGATGAACAATCCCATGATCCTGTGCCTGCGCCCAGGACCAGGAAGAGTTACCTGATCAATCTTGCTTCATACAGAAACGGCGTGGGATACGGCGCATGGACACATATTGACGGATGGTCGGAAGCCGTGATTGATTACATTCGGGAAACAGAGAAAAGCAAAATATGAAGTGATAGATGCACAGGCTATTCAAGTTCGGAGTTCCGCCTTTAGGCGGTTGACCGCCTGAAGGCGGAACTACGAACTGTAAGGGATTTCCCAATAAATAATCTACCCATGCTGCCCGTCTGACCTTAATTTTAATCTTGCTCTTTATCTTGCTCTTGCTCTTTATCAACGCAAATAGCCAAACCAAAAGGTGAAATTTTGTTCCTTTATTCGTACAGACAAAATTCGCGCCTTGCTTCGATAAAGCCGGCAGTCTCTTTTTCCCAGGATTCCTCAATTTCGTCCAAGTCACCAGACTGCTCCACACGCTTTCTTATCTCCGTGCTTCCGATGATAAGGTCAATGGGAAGCCTTTCAAATTCATATTCATAGGGAGGCAGTTTCCATTCAAACCCGTCGCTGTGATGAGACAGGATCGCCCGGAGCAGCCGGAGGCTTGTAATATAAGGCTTGTATTCGGGAGGGTTCGTGATATGGATCTGAAAGCCCCTGCACAATTCCCCGCACCATTTGTTTGAAGTAGGCTCAAACGCGGCAGGTCTGAGGATCGCACCTGGAAGTTCCTTTCTTCCCAGGGCCGAAAGGATTTTTTCTGTATCAATGAACGGCGCGCCGAAGTATTCGAAAGGCTGGGTCGTTCCGCGCCCTTCGGACACATTGGTTCCCTCCCATAAAACCTGACCCGGGTAAACCATCGCGGATAAAGGCGTGGGGAGATTAGGAGAAGGAGCAACCCAGGGAAGACCGGTATCCTGGAAATACATGCCCCGCTTCCAGCCCTTCATGGGAATGACCTCAAGGTCGCATCCGATACCGTAATGTCCGTTGAAAAGGCGGAGCAGTTCTCCGATGGTAAGCCCGTGACGCATGGGGATGGGGTAACGCCCCACAAATGATGTACATTCGGGGATCAGACAGTTCCCTTCAACCATCGCACCGCCCACAGGGTTCGGGCGATCCAGCACAACCACTTTTTTGCCGAATTTTCTGGCTGCTTCGAGACAGTAGGATGCTGTATAAATAAATGTATAAACACGGGTTCCCGCGTCCTGCAGGTCAATGAGGAGGATGTCAATAGGATCGAACATCTCCTTTGTGGGAATGCGGGTTTCGCCGTACAGGCTGAAAACAGGAACCTGCAAAAGCGGATCGGTTATATGATCCGATTCAATCATATTATCCTGTTTTTCTGAAAAAAATCCGTGCTGGGGAGAATAGAGGGCTGTCAGTTCTCCCGGAAAATGCTTATGAATCAGTTCACGGGCATGACGGAATTTCCTGTCAACCGAAGCAGGATTGCACAAAAGACCCAGTCGGTACCCGGATAACTCCTTCGGGGGTTCTTTGATCAGTTTTTCAAGACCTGTCTGAACATAGTGCGTCATACGGATTCAGTTCCTTTCAAAGTTCGTGATTATAAAGTTTCCTGAGACTTGATCCTCAAGTTTTTACGATTTACGATTTTTGTCCATCCAAATCACAAATCGTAAATCCAAAGCCGTTTCTTTCCATCGGATTATCCTTTCCACAACAATGTTTCTAAATCGCCGGGGATGTCGGACTCCCCCGGGAAGTCGTGATAGGTCACGGTCTTTCCTTCTCTCCGGAATATGATCAGGCCGTTCCCCTCATCCCAGTCGGCAATGTCCTCGCGTCGAACTTTACCGATGGGCGTGTCCAGCACCAGATGCGCGCTGTTGTTCCATGAGGAGGTTCTCCAGTACAGGTTATCCATCAGGGAGAACAGCCGTTTCATAGGGATGCGGAACGGTGCGGAATAGTTGATTGGATCAGGAACAAAGAGGTTGACGGGGGTGATCCCCAAGTCATCCATCATGCGGATCAGCCTTTCCAGAACCTCGCACCGGTCGTTGATGCCCCGGAGGATGGGGAACTGGCTGTAGAGCCTCACGCCATAAAATTTCAGCCTCGTGATGCCTTTGACCACAGGCTCTGCGATTTCATAGGGATGGATCAGATGCAGATACAACCGCACCCGGTATCTGCCTATGAGTTCGCACACACGTTCTGACATTACCTTGGGCGAGAAGACAATGTTGCGGGTATGAATCCGGATATCCCGCACGGCGGTCTCCGTATCCAGACGGCTCATGATCCGCTCCAGGTGTCGGAACGGCACACTCAGAGGGTCGCCGCCGGACAGGATCACCTCGGTGACCTGAGGGTGATCTTTCAGATAGGCAATGACGGCATCCAGCCTCTTTTCCGGAGCCTGCAATTCCCGGGCATGCAAGTCCGTGAGTACGTCCTGTCGGAAACAGTACATGCAATGGCCAGCGCACACATCAGTGACAAGAAACAAAGCCCGGTTATGATATTTGTGGATCAGCAGGCTTTCCAACCCTGACGGCATATTGGTGCGATCCTCCACAAAGTCGGGGACATCATGGTCGGCTTTAGAATCCGTCCGCCCTGCGGTCGGGTAAACAACACGGTACAAGGGACCATCTGTTCGCCCCAGGGTTTCGACTTCTTCCCTCACCAGCCGCTGATAATGCGGGGGAATCCTGATCGTCAGCATGCCCAGACGCCGGGCCTGCTCGTTGAACTGCTGTATTCTTATATCATCCATGAGTGTCTGCTCTCTGAAGTTTTTTATAATATATTCGGGAATTCACGATTCATTGACCCATGATGTCTGAATTCTGTATGCTACGGCGGTATCAAAATATTATAAAGGAGTCAATAAGAAACATGGCATAAAATCAGCTTTCATTTCTGCCGCAGATATGTTATGTCTGAAAACTGTGTCCGGTTTACGAATTGTTTGGGCCGTAGCGTAATCTTTCAGATTACGCCGCGTTCTGAAAGAATGCGGTACAAATCTTTCGCGCCGGAGGGAACAGGGTCAGAAGCGCATTCTGAAAGAATACGCTACTACACCGATTCGTAAATTCCTCCCCCCTTTTTTAAAGGGGGGGGGGACGAACTTAAAAAGTGGTGTACTACGATCATGGCCGGGCATCTGTCTGATTGTATGAAATCAGTAAATCATACAGTTTTTCTGATTATAACGGATTCAGGGGAGGCACTTTCCCGGCACTTCCCTTTCCCGGAGGGACACCTGAAAACAGCCCGGCAATTCATTGCCGGGTAAGATATCAGCATCTCCCGGAGTCCCGCAGGCTGCGGGGCCTGTCCGGCAATGAATTGCCGGGCTGTTTTCAGATGTCCTCCGGGACAGAAAAGTGTGCCCTCCCCGAAATCCGTTATAATCAGACAGTTTTTATTCGGAAACTGTAATCAGTGCAGAGTTTACTCTGCAAATCTCCGGTGACTCGCAGAGTAAACTCTGCACTCCGGACAATCTTTTTGTTAAAAGCTATATATCTCTTAACAAATCGTCAAGGGAATCATTAAAGACAATGATTCTCAGGCCTCCGCTTTTACCCTTTTTATAAGGGATGAGGGGAATGCGATCCTTCCAGAGATATTGGCTTATTCTGTTTCCCCGGGGACCCTTGGCAATGATATCCTGAATATACTCCTCAATCACGGGACCGGCCAAAGGGTATTTTCTGACAATGCCGGGGCCAGGAAACTATTTGATGAGAATATTGTTTATCCTGCTCCTGTGTTCAAATACCCGGATGGCACTATCGGCTATTATTATTACGATGATTTCCCTCGTCCCGGGCGTGAATGGTGGTTCAGGGTCTCTTATGATTTTAACTGACAGAGATCAGAAGGATTGCGAAAGATAAGCGAAGCGATCTTTCGCATTCACAACGGAGTTGGCCAAGCTCAGAGAGAACACCACGGGCAACTGACTACGGACAACTGACCCCTTTCAGATAATTTCATTCATCCTCCTTAGGTCATCTCTTTTGCCAAGTACTACGATCACATCTCCGCCTTCAAGCTTTTCCGACGGAATCGGATTGAAAATCATGTCGCCGGACAGCTTTTTGATTGCCACGATAATTACCCCGAAATCTTTTCTCAGATTGCTTTCAATAAGATTTTTTCCGATAAACGGAGAACCGGGTCCCAGCTTTGCCTCTTCCATCATGAGTCCGAGCTGACTGTCAATGGTTGCAACGTCTATAAAATCAACCACTGTGGGCCGTTTCAATATCTGGGCCATTCTTCTTCCGCCGATAAGATAAGGAGAAACAACCCTGTTAGCACCTGCTCTTTTCAACTGCCCTTCATGCTTCATATCAGAAGCTCGGGAAAGGATAAAAATATCCGGCCGGAGTTCCTTTGCGGTCAGAATAATGAATACATTGTTTGCATCGGAATTGACAGAGGTGACAAGTCCCCTGGCATTCATGATTCCTGCTTTGATCAGGGCTTCTCCGGATGTAGCGTCCATCTGAAGGCAAAAAAAACCCTCGTTTTCGACTCGCTCAACCTCTGCCGATTCCTGTTCGATAACAACAAGGTCAATATTATCCGCATATAATTCTTCACAGATAATTCTTCCGATCCGGCCGAATCCGCATATGATGAAATGATCCTTCAACTTCGATATCAGCTTTTCCACTCTTCTTCTCCCAAAGCTTTTTTTCAATTCTCCTTCAATGAAAACTCTCACGATCACACCGGTCGAATACGCTCCGATGGAGATGCTCGCACTGATAACAATGATGGTAATGAACCGTCCGTAAGGTGAAAGCGGTTTGATCTCAGAGAATCCCACGGTACTGATTGTAATGATAGTCATATAAAACGCATCAAAAAATGACATATTTTCTACAAAATAATAGCCGATCGTTCCGACGGCAAGTATTCCGAACAGTATTGCAAAAGAAAGATGTAATTTTTTAAAATCCATTCAAACCTCTTAGTAATGCGTAATGCGTGATGCGTAATGCGTAATACGTAATGCGTAATGCGTGATGTGTAATGCGTGATGTGTAATGCGTAATACGTGATGTGTAATGCGTAATGCGTAATGCGTAATGCGTAATACGTAATACGTGATGTGTAATGCGTAATACGTGACGCTGGCCTTGATCTTCGTTTCGGCCATTTGTCAGAACCACGATTTTCAGGATTAAAGGATTTACAGGATAACATTCTGCAAATCCTGATTATCCGAGTTCAGACAATATGGCCGAAACGAAGACCAATGCCCGTGACGCTTCTCACGCTTGACGTCTCACACATCACTCATTACTCATTACTCATTACGCATCACTCATTACGAATTACGCATCACTCATTACGCATCACTCATCACTCATTACGAATTACGCATCACGCATCACACATCACTCATCACTCATCACTCATCACTCATCACTCATT